>NZ_JBSGSG010000087.1:0-41159 GCF_053606765.1 Streptomyces sp. NPDC055189 | reverse complement strand
TTTGAGGACGAACTCGGCGAAGCCGGTGATGACGGCACGCAAGGCGCCCCCGCCCGCTACAGCCACCCCGCGAACTCCAGCAACAGCTCCGCATCCTGCTCACGCCCCACCCGCCGGGCCCGCACCCCGGACTCCACCGCCCGGAACAGGGTCCACCCCCGCAACCGCTCCTGATCCACATCAAGCGACTCGGCAAGCTTCTTCACCCGGCGGCGGGTGATCGAAGAGCCCGAGGGGGAAGCGATCAGGTCCTCGACCCGGTCGCGTACGAGCCGGGCCAGGTCGAAAGCGGGCTCCCCGACCACCGGGTCGGGCCCCACGGCCAGCCACGGCACCCGATCCCCCTGGAGCACCTTGCTCTGCCGGAAGGTGCCGTGCAGCAGCCGCACCTCCGCGTCCCCGCCGAGCAACTCGTCCCGCGCCGCGAGCGCGGCCTCGACCAGCGGTGCGACCTCCGCGTCCGCGGACGCCCGCATCGCATCGGCCTGCCGCCCCGTCCGCTCGGCGACCGTCTCGAAGCGGTGCTCCGCGGGCGGCTCCACCCACAGCCGGCGCAGCGTGCCCGCCGCTTCGAGCAGGGCCTTGGCCTCGGGCAGCGAACGGACCGAGACGTCACGGTGCAGCCGCTCCAGCAGGATCGCCCCGTCGTCGGCGGACGGGTCGAGGAGCCGTACGGCACCGAACCCGCCCCAGTGCGCGAGCGCGGCCCGCTCGCTCGCGGGCCGGGACCTCGGCGGCACCAGCTTCAGCACCGCGGGCGTATCGTCGGCGCACCGCACCAGGACGACGAGACTGCTGCGTCCACCGGGCACGTGGACCCGCTCGACGGTCAACTCGCGTAGAGCGACGGCCTGTTCGGCTGCCCCGGGCAGCTTCTCCAGCCAGTCGTCGCCGTCCCGCGCCGTCTCGCCGAGAGCGGTGACGAGACGCGGAGGCGGTTCGAGAGCCATACGCGAGGTGTTCCCTTCCTGACGGTCGTGAGGCCTACGCCTTGGGCGTCGCCGGTGCGGAGGAGTCCGCCCCGTCGCCGCGCTCGGCGAGACCAGGGAAGGCTACGCTCCCGCCGCGCCACCGCGCCGCACGGACCGCCGCCTCCCGCAGCGCCTCGGCCGCCCGCTCGCGCCGGGCGCCGCCGGAAGCACGTACGAGATCCGAGTAGACCCCGGCGACCCGCTCCTCGAGCTGCGTCGCGAGCCGCGCGGCCGCCGCGGAGTCCGGTACCGCGAAGGGCAGCGCGTAGGCGGCGGCCGACGGCTCGGGCTCGCCGCCCAGGTCGCGCACGGCGCGCTGCAACTCGTCACGCCGGGCGCGATGGGCGTCGTACGCCGTGCGTGCCTCGGCCCTGCGGCCCTCGCCGATCCGGCCGCCGACGACCCCGAAGCCGTACACGGCCGCGTGCTCGGCGCCGAGCGCCGCCTGCACGGCCTTCAACTCGTCCTTGGAATCGCTCACTTGTCGCCCTCCGTCAGCAGATACGCGTGCGCCGCGCCCGCGGCCGCCACCGACGCGAGCAGCCTTGCCAGCTCCGCTGGGGCGTCAAGGAGCGTCTTCCCGCGCTGCTTGGCAAGCTCCCGCTCGGCCTTGGCGAGCCCGCGCACGGCGTCCTTCTCGTCCTTGGGGACGGAGGGTCCGGGCGCGGACGGGGCGGACGCGGAGGGAGAGCCGGACGGGGAGGCCGGGGGAGCGGCGCCCACGGCGAGGGCCGTCTTGTGCCGCTTCACCTCCGACCGCAGCGGATCGAGCCGTCCGGCCAGCGAGGGGTGCGCGGCGAGGACGGCGTCGTACCGTCCGAGCAGCTCACCGCTGTCCTTGGCGGCGCGGGCGCGAAGGCGCGCGGCGGCGGAAGAGTGCTCGTCCTCGTTCGCGGAGCCGGAGTCCGAGCAGCCCGCGACGAGCACGGCCCCGGCCGCCGAGGCGGCGGCCCCGGTCAGCAGACTCCTGCGGCGCGGGCCCGGGCGGGCGTGCGAGGGGGTGGGATACGACGGCACGGCAGACGTCCTCGGCAGGAAGGCCAGAAAGGCAGGCAGTCAGAAGGTGGGCGGGCGAAGCCGGGCGGGAGCCCGGTGATCACCGTACCTTCGGCCGGGGCTCGTACTCGTGAGCGGCTCGAAGCCGGGCGGCCGGCGTCCGCGGAGCGGCCGGACGGCGGGCGGCAACACCCCTCGGGACCGGATACCCTTTGACCTGACACACGACGATCCCACAACAGCACACGCGGCCGAGGAGTCACCCGGATGAGCACCACCCAGAGCGAGAGGCTGCGAGAACTGCTGGAACCGCTCGTCAGCTCGAAGGAACTGGATCTCGAAGAGATCGAAGTGGCCTCGGTCGGACGCAAGCGGGTGCTGCGAGTCGTGATCGATTCCGACGACGGCGTGGACCTGGACCAGATCGCCGAGATCAGCCGCGAACTCTCCGAGAAGCTCGACGAGAGCGACGCGATGGGTGACGAGGAGTACACCCTCGAAGTCGGCTCCCCGGGCGCCGAGCGCCCGCTGACGGAGCACCGTCACTACCTGCGCGCCGTCGGCCGCCTGGTGAAGTTCCAGCTGACGGAGGGCGGCGACGAGTTGATCGCCCGCATCCTCGAAGTGGACGACGAAGGCGTGGATCTTGAAGTACCGGGCGTGAAGGGGCGCAAGCCCACCGCCCGCAGGCTCACCTTCGACGCGATCGCCAAGGCGCGCGTCGAGGTCGAGTTCAACCGCAAGGACAAGAAGGAAGAGGAGGCGTAGCCGTGGACATCGACATGAGTGCCCTGCGGGGTCTGGTCCGGGAGAAGGAGATCTCCTTCGACCTGCTGGTCGAGGCGATCGAGTCCGCTCTCCTCATCGCCTACCACCGCACCGACGGCAGCTTCCGTCGCGCACGCGTGAAGCTGGACCGCGAAAGCGGCCACGTCACGGTGTGGGCGACGGAGGACCCGGCGGATCTCGAAGAGGGCCAGGAGGCCAAGGAGTTCGACGACACCCCGTCGGACTTCGGCCGCATCGCCGCGACGACCGCCAAGCAGGTCATCCTGCAGCGCCTGCGCGACGCCCAGGACGACGCGACCCTCGGCGAGTACGCCGGCCGTGAGGGCGACATCGTCACGGGCGTGGTCCAGCAGGGCCGCGACCCGAAGAACGTGCTCGTCGACATCGGCAAGCTCGAGGCCATCCTGCCGGTGCAGGAGCAGGTGCCCGGCGAGGAGTACGGCCACGGCCTGCGCCTTCGTTCCTACGTCGTCCGGGTGGCTAAGGGCGTTCGTGGCCCCTCGGTCACGCTGTCCCGTACGCACCCCAACCTCGTCAAGAAGCTCTTCGCGCTCGAGGTGCCGGAGATCGCCGACGGGTCGGTCGAGATTTCGGCCATCGCCCGCGAGGCCGGTCACCGCACCAAGATCGCGGTGCGCTCGACCCGCTCGGGCCTCAACGCCAAGGGTGCCTGCATCGGCCCGATGGGCCAGCGTGTGCGCAACGTCATGGCCGAGCTCAACGGCGAGAAGATCGACATCGTGGACTGGTCGGACGACCCGGCCGAGATGGTCGCCCACGCGCTCTCCCCGGCGCGCGTCAGCAAGGTGGAGATCGTCGACATGGCGGCCCGTTCCGCACGGGTGACGGTGCCGGACTACCAGCTGTCCCTCGCCATCGGCAAGGAGGGCCAGAACGCCCGTCTCGCCGCGCGGCTCACGGGCTGGCGCATCGACATCCGCCCGGACACCGAGCAGCAGCAGGACTCCCCGGAGTCCTGATCGGTGCCGATGGGGCGCTGCTCGGGCCCTGATCAAGACAACAACCGTTCGATTTTTGCCCCAAAGGGGTGAGGTCGGTGCGGGGAGGTAGACTTAATCGTGTCTGGCCGGACGCAAGCCCGCGCATGCCCTGAACGCACCTGTGTGGGGTGCCGGGAGCGAGCGGCCAAGAGCGATCTGCTGCGCATCGTGGCGAAAGAGGGCGCTTGCGCCCCCGATCCAAGCGGTACGCTGCCCGGCCGGGGTGCGTATATCCACCCCGTCCCGGTCTGTCTCGACCTGGCGGTCCGACGCAGAGCGTTCCCGAGGGCCTTGAAGGCCCCGGGCCCGCTCGACACGGCGGACTTGCGCCGAGCCGTCGAGACAGTTGCCCAGCAGGCAACACCGTAAGGAAGGTCGCGCGGAACCCCGCGCGACCCTGGTATTCCGCGAGTTGGAAGTAGGTCGAGATTGCGATGAGCACTCGATGAGCACGCGATGAGTACGCCCATGAAGTAGCGACGGTCCGGCGTAACCCGGACCTAAAAGGAGCGAAGTGGCTAAGGTCCGGGTATACGAGCTCGCCAAGGAGTTCGGCGTAGAGAGCAAGGTCGTCATGGCCAAGCTCCAAGAACTCGGTGAATTCGTACGTTCGGCGTCCTCGACGATCGAGGCGCCCGTTGTACGGAAATTGACTGACGCATTGAACACGGGTGGTGGCAACGGCAAGGCCGCCGCCAAGCCCGGGGCGCCGCGCAAGCAGGCCGCCCCCAAGCCGGCGACGCCGTCGGCACCCTCTCCCGCGCAGGCCGCCCGTCCGGGTCCGGCCGCGCCCAAGCCGCCGGCGGCCAAGCCCGCCGCCGCGGCCGACAAGCCCGCGGCATCGCCGGCCACTCCCGGCCCGCGTCCGGGCCCCAAGCCGCCGACGCCCAAGCCGGCCCCGGCAGCTCCGGCTGCCCCGGCCGCGCCTGCCGCGCCCGCCGCACCGGCGAGCCCGGCTCCGGCCGCCCCGGAGTTCACCGCTCCGCCGGCTGCCCCGGCTGCCTCCTCGGCACCGGCGGGCCCCCGTCCGGGCGCTCGCCCGGGTGCCCCGAAGCCCGCGGGCCGTCCGGCCCCCGGCCAGGGTGGTCAGGGCCAGGGCCAGGGTCAGGGCGGTCGCGGTGACCGCGGCGACAACCGTCAGGGCGGCGCTCCGCGTCCCGGCGGCCAGGGTGGCGCTCCGCGCCCCGGTGGCCGTCCGGCAGGACCGCGTCCCGGCAACAACCCCTTCACCTCTGGTGGCTCCACCGGCATGGCGCGCCCGCAGGCGCCCCGTCCCGGCGGCGCCCCCCGTCCCGGCGGCCAGGGTGGCCCCGGCGGTCCCGGCGGCGCCCCGCGCCCGCAGGGCCAGGGCGGCGGCCAGGGTGCTCCTCGTCCGCAGGGCCAGGGCGGCGCTCGCCCCACGCCCGGCGGCATGCCCCGCCCGCAGGGCGGCGCTCCGCGTCCCGGCGGCGCCCCCGGTGGCGGCGGTAACCGTCCGAACCCGGGCATGATGCCGCAGCGTCCCGCCGCGGGCCCGCGTCCCGGTGGTGGCCCCGGCGGTGGCCGTGGTCCCGGCGGTGGCGGTCGTCCCGGCGGTGCCGGTGGCGGCGGTCGTCCCGGTGGCGGCGGCTTCGCGGGCCGTCCCGGTGGCGGTGGCGGCGGCTTCGCCGGTCGTCCCGGTGGTCCCGGTGGCGGTGGCGGCGGCTTCGCCGGTCGTCCCGGTGGCGGCGGCGGTCGTCCCGGCTTCGGTGGCCGTCCCGGCGGTCCCGGTGCCCGTGGTGGCACGCAGGGTGCCTTCGGCCGTCCCGGCGGGCCCGCCCGTCGTGGTCGCAAGTCGAAGCGGCAGAGGCGCCAGGAGTACGAGTCGATGCAGGCTCCGTCGGTCGGCGGCGTCATGCTGCCGAGGGGCAACGGCCAGGCGGTTCGCCTGTCCCGTGGTGCCTCGCTGACCGACTTCGCCGAGAAGATCAACGCCAACCCGGCGTCGCTCGTCGGCGTGATGATGAACCTCGGCGAGATGGTCACGGCCACGCAGTCCGTGCCGGACGAGACGCTGAAGCTGCTCGCGGACGAGATGAACTTCGTCCTCGAGATCGTCAGCCCCGAGGAGGAGGACCGCGAGCTGCTCGAGTCCTTCGACATCGAGTTCGGCGAGGACGAGGGCGGCGAGGAAGCTCTCGTCGCGCGTCCGCCGGTCGTGACCGTCATGGGTCACGTCGACCACGGTAAGACCCGACTGCTCGACGCCATCCGCAAGACGAACGTCATCGCGGGCGAGGCCGGCGGCATCACGCAGCACATCGGTGCGTACCAGGTCGGCGCCGAGGTCAACGGCGAAGACCGTCGCATCACCTTCATCGACACCCCCGGTCACGAGGCGTTCACCGCCATGCGTGCCCGTGGTGCGAAGTCCACCGACATCGCGATCCTCGTGGTCGCGGCCAATGACGGTGTGATGCCGCAGACGATCGAGGCGCTGAACCACGCCAAGGCGGCCGACGTGCCGATCGTGGTCGCGGTCAACAAGATCGACGTCGAGGGTGCCGACCCGACCAAGGTGCGCGGTCAGCTCACCGAGTTCGGTCTGGTGGCCGAGGAGTACGGCGGCGACACGATGTTCGTCGACATCTCCGCCAAGCAGGGCGAGAACATCGAGGCCCTCCTGGAGGCCGTGGTCCTGACCGCGGACGCCTCGCTCGACCTGCGCGCGAACCCGGCGCAGGACGCGCAGGGTATTGCGATCGAGTCCCACCTGGACAAGGGCCGCGGCGCCGTCGCGACCGTCCTGGTCCAGCGCGGTACCCTCCGCGTCGGTGACACGATGGTGGTCGGCGACGCGTACGGCCGAGTCCGCGCGATGCTCGACGACAAGGGCGAGAACGTGGAAGAGGCGGGTCCCTCGACTCCGGTCCTCGTCCTCGGTCTCACCAACGTGCCGGGTGCCGGCGACAACTTCCTGGTTGTCGACGAGGACCGTACGGCCCGTCAGATCGCCGAGAAGCGTGCCGCCCGTGAGCGCAACGTCCGCTTCGCCCGCAAGGGTGTGCGGTTCTCCCTGGAGAACCTGGACGAGGCCCTCAAGGCCGGTCTGGTGCAGGAACTCAACCTCATCATCAAGGGCGACGCGTCCGGTTCGGTGGAGGCTCTCGAGTCCTCGCTGCTCCAGCTCGACGTCGGCGAAGAGGTCGACATCCGCGTCCTGCACCGCGGCGTGGGTGCGGTCACCGAGTCGGACATCGACCTGGCGACCGGCTCCGACGCGATCGTGATCGGCTTCAACGTCCGTGCGGCCGGTCGTGCCGCGCAGATGGCCGACCGCGAAGGCGTGGACGTCCGTTACTACTCGGTCATCTACCAGGCGATCGAAGAGATCGAAGCGGCCCTCAAGGGCATGCTCAAGCCGGAGTACGAAGAGGTCGAGCTCGGCACGGCGGAGATCCGCGAGATCTTCCGCTCGTCCAAGCTGGGCAACATCGCCGGTGTTCTTGTCCGGTCGGGCGAGGTCAAGCGCAACACCAAGGCGCGCCTCATCCGCGACGGCAAGGTCATCGCGGAGAGCCTCAACATCTCCGGTCTGCGCCGCTTCAAGGACGACGTCACCGAGATCCGCGAAGGGTTCGAGGGCGGTATCAACCTCGGCAACTTCAACGACATCAAGATCGACGACGTCATCGCGACGTACGAGATGCGCGAGAAGCCGCGAGGCTGATCACCGCAGCTCATGTCGGGGCCGGTCGAGGGGAGGTAAATCCCGTCGATCGGCCCCGGCCGTTCCGTGTACGGTTCTTGTGTCCCTGCCAAGTGGTTGGCGGGGCACGACCCCGAACCGGCGGGACATCCGGACACACATGTATGTGGGGACTCTGTCCTTCGATCTGCTCCTCGGCGACGTTCGCTCGCTGAAGGAGAAACGCTCCGTCGTCCGCCCGATCGTCGCCGAACTCATCCGCAAGTACGCGGTGAGCGCGGCGGAGACGGGGAACCAGGACCTCCATCGCAGGGCCGAGATCGGCCTGGCGCTGGTCTCCGGGGAGACGGGGCACCTCACCGACGTACTGGACCGGTGCGAGCGCATGGTCGCCGCCCGTCCCGAGGTGGAGCTGCTCTCCGTTCGACGCAGGCTCCACGGCGACGAAGACTGATTGCACAGCAAGGCGAAGAAGGAGACGGAGCAGTGGCCGACAACGCGCGGGCGAAAAGGCTGGCGGACCTCATCCGAGAGGTGGTTGCCCAGAAGCTGCAGCGCGGGATCAAGGACCCGCGGCTCGGTACGCATGTGACCATCACGGACACCCGGGTCACGGGTGACCTGCGGGAGGCGACCGTCTTCTACACGGTCTACGGGGACGACGAGGACCGTGCGTCGGCCGCCGCCGGTCTGGAGAGCGCCAAGGGCGTCCTCCGTTCGGCGGTGGGTGCGGCCGCGGGCGTGAAGTTCACCCCGAGCCTCACCTTCGTGGCGGACGCGCTGCCGGACAACGCCAAGGCCATCGAGGACCTCCTCGACCGGGCCAGGCTCTCGGACGAGAAGGTGCGCGAGGTGTCCGCGGGCGCCGAGTTCGCCGGCGGGGCCGACCCGTACCGCAAGCCCGAGGACGAGTCCGACGAAGAAACGGACGGCGACGCCCGCGCATGAGCAACACCGGCAACAAGACGCCGGACGGACTTGTCATCGTCGACAAGCCGTCCGGCTTCACTTCGCATGACGTGGTGGCCAAGATGCGCGGGATCGCCAAGACCCGCCGCGTCGGCCACGCGGGCACCCTCGACCCCATGGCGACGGGCGTGCTCGTCCTCGGGGTCGAGCGGGCGACCAAACTCCTCGGCCACCTCGCGCTGACGGAGAAGGAGTATCTCGGCACGATCCGGCTCGGCCAGAACACGGTCACGGACGACGCCGAGGGGGAGCTCACCTCGTCGGCCGATGCCTCGGGGATCAAGCGGGACGCGATCGACGCGGGCATCGCCAAGCTCTCCGGCGACATCATGCAGGTGCCGTCGAAGGTCAGCGCCATCAAGATCGACGGCAAGCGCTCCTACACCCGGGCGCGCGAGGGCGAGGACTTCGAGATCCCCGCCCGGCCGGTGAAGATCTCCGCCTTCACCGTGTACGACGTCAGGGACGCCGTGGCCGAGGACGGCACCCCCGTACTCGACCTGGTCGTGTCGGTGGTCTGCTCGTCGGGGACGTACATCCGCGCCCTCGCCCGCGACCTCGGCGCGGACCTCGGGGTCGGCGGCCATCTGACGGCGCTGCGGCGCACCCGAGTCGGGCCGTACAAGCTGGACGCCGCCAAGACCATCGACCAGCTCCAGGAGGAGCTGACGGTGATGCCGGTGGCCGACGCGGCCGCCGCGGCGTTCCCGCGCTGGGACGTGGACGAGAAGCGGGGGCGGTTGCTGCTCAACGGCGTACGGATAGAGATGCCGGAGGAGTACGCCGGAGTCGGCGCCGTCGCCGTCTTCGATCCGGAGGGCCGGTTCCTGGTCCTGGCCGAGGAGCTGAAGGGCAAGGCCAAGAGCCTGGCCGTCTTCGCCTGAGCCGTTTTCGCCCGGGCCATCTGTGACCGGGCTTTCTCTGCCCTGGCCGGCCCGTTCGCGGGTCTTCGCCGTGGAGCGGCGGACAGCTGTGCGTGTGGCAGCGCGCCGCTCCACGGCAAACCCCCCACCCCTAGATGTATCCACTACGCCCTGCCGATTCACCCCATCAGGTGGGCGCTCGGAGTGAACCGAGGGAGTGGAAGGGGGCGCGTTCGCGACGCGTTCTGTCCCGCTGATCACCGCCGACCTACCGTCGGTGGAACGGGGCGTTCGCGGGAGGTTCGGGCATGGCGGGACAAAGTGACCCGGCGGCGCTCGACCGTGCCCTGGTACGGATCTGCGATCTGGCCGGGCGCCCGCGGGGGATGGGATTCGCCGCCGACGACCACGGCACGGTGATCACCAGTCATGAAGCCGTCGACGGGCTTGCGCGGCTCGTGCTGCACGCGGCGGGGGAGCGCGTGTGCGTGGCGACCGCCGACGCCGTGGTGGCCCTGCCCGAGTCCGACCTCGCGCTTGTCCGCACGGAGGGCCTCGGCCTGCGCCCGCTGCCCGTCACGGTCCGCGACGCCGTCCCCGTCGGTGCCTACGTACATCTGGTCGCGCGCGGCCGGCGTGAGGCGCGGGTCCTTGGTCCGGCTCCGGTGACGTACACGGCGACGGACCGCTTCCACCTGATCGACGGCGCCATGGAGCTGGCGATCGGCACGGACGGCGCGGACGCGCTGCGGCTCGGCGGCGGGGCCGCCGGCGGTCCGGTCGTCGATGTCTCGTCCGGTGCCGTGCTCGCCGTCCTCGGGACCGCGCTGCACGGCGAGCACAGCGCGGCGGGGTTCGCCGTGCCGCTGCGGGAGGCGGCCGCCGCAGATCCGGGAGGGCCGCTCGCCGAGCTCCTTGCCCGTAACGCGGCGACCGTTCCCGCGTACGCCCGCGATCTCAATCTGGCGGGTGCGCTGAACCTGGCGGCGACCTCGGTGGGTTCCGACGGGCCCCGGCCCGCCCTCCTCGAACCGGTCGAACGCCCGGACACCGCAAGGGAGTTGACCCGGTTCACGGCCGGAACCGCACAGGTGCTCGGCCTGGTCGGCGACCCCGGCACGGGCCGGACGACGGAGCTCACCGCCCTGGCCGCGCTGCGTGCCAGGGGCGCCGAACCGGCTCCGACGCTGTGGCTGCGCGGCGCCGACCTCCAGGGCACGGACACGGGTGTGGGCGACGCGGTGGAGCGGGCGCTGGAGCGGGCTGGGCGGATCCTGGAGGCCTCGGACGGGTCGCTCGCCGAAGCGGACGACGGGCTCGGGGACATCTCCGCCGGTCGGGTCGCGCGGCTCGTGCGGGACGAGGGGCGGGCGTTGCTGCTGCTGCTCGACGGGCCCGAGGAGATGCCGCCGGTCCTCGCGCACCGCCTCGCGGAGTGGAGCGGGGGGACGGCCCGGTGGTTGCGGGAGACGGGCGCGCGGCTCGTGGTGGGCTGCCGGGCGGAGTACTGGGAGCAGGCAGGGGCGCACTTTCCCGCATCGCTTTCGGCGGGGCGCGCGCAGCTGGGGGATCTGCCCGAGGGGCAGGCGCGGCTCGCCCGTGCGGGGTACGGCATCCCGGACGGAGCGCTCGCCGCGGCCGACGCACGCCATCCCCTCGCCCTGCGGCTGCTCGCCGAGGTGCGGGCGGCCCTGCCGGACGAGCCGCCGCCGGGGCGCCCGGACCGCGAGGAGATCTTCGAGGCCTACCTCGACGTGCTGTGCCTGCGGGTGGCGGTGCGGCTCGCGGCGGCGAGCGGGCTTCGGGGTGCGGCCGTACGGCGCCTCGCGGCGAAGGTGTCCGGGCAGGTGCACGAGGCCGCGCGGCGGTCCCTGGGGCCGGGACAGGGGGAGCTCGACCGGGCGTCGTTCGAGGACGTGTTCCCGTGGGGGTCGGGGTGGGCATCGGCGGTCCTCACGGAGGGGCTGCTCGTCCCCGCCGGGGACGGTTACCGCTTCGCGCACGAGGAGCTCGCGGACTGGATCCAGGGGATGCACCTGGATGTGGACGGGGCGTTGTGGTCGCTCGTACACCGGCACCGTGAGGCGGTGCCGGAGGCGGCTCTGCCGGTGCCCCTGCCCCGGCACCGGATCGGCCCCGTGATCCAGGCCCTGCTGTTCCTGGGCCGCCAGCGGGGGCCCGCGGAACTGGAAGCACGGCTAGGGGATTTGGCGGGGTTCACCGGGCCCTGCCCAACGCCCGCCGCATCGGCCCCCGGCGGAGAGGACTGTGCCCACCCGTCCCGCCCTGCGGGACGATTGCCCACAGCGGCGGCGGCCTCCGTTGCGGGCAGGGTTCCCGAACCGCCGGGGGCGGAGGCGCAGGGCGACGCCCGGTGGTGGGCCGATCACCTGGTCAGGGAGACCCTCTCCCGGGTGGGCGACGCGGGCCCCTACCTCGGGCTGCTCGAAACGCTGGCCCAGCAGCGCGGCTACCCCGCCGAGTTCTGGCTGGGCCTGCCCCTGACCGACGCCGACCGCTTCGATCTGCTGCGGACGGCAGTGGTCCACGACCTCCCGCCCGGCCCTTCGCAGGGGCGTTGCCTGGACGCGGTGGCGGAGCTCCTGGCAGAGGACCCGGCCAAGGTGCAGCCACAACTGACCCGGTGGTTCACCGACGAACGCCCCCTCGAAGCCACCCCGGACGCCACCGTCGCATCGGCGGCCCAGGCACTCCTCCACACCCACCGCCACCGCGCCATCGACGACCTCATCGAGATCCTGGTCGACTGCGCGCACCCCCGCGCCGACGAACTGCTCGCCGCCCTCGCGGAGGAGGAGCCCTCCGCCATCTGCCGGGCCGTCGACCGCTGGGTCCACGACGAGCGCCCCGCACGCCATGTCGCCGCCGTCGCCTACGGCCTGCGCGCCGCCCCGCACGCCGCCACGGACGCCGACCGCAGGCTCCTGCGGTACACGGCCCTCGCCCTGCTCGCCCGCAGCTGTGACGACACCCTGCACGGCGCCGCCCTCGCCCTGCTCGTCCAGGACCCGCAGACCCGCGCACGCCATCTGCCGCCCGCCCTGAAGCGCTTCACCGCCGGTGACCCGCAGTTGCCGGCGAGCGCGCTCGTCACCGCCCTGGACACCCACCCGGAGCAGGTGCTCGCGGCTTTCCGGACCCGTCTGTACGGGCCGGGCCCCGCACCGGGAGACGTACTGCGCAGCCTGGCCGACGTGACGGCGCCCGTGCCGGCCCGGCGGGTGGCCGATCTCGTACGGGACGTGCTCGAGCTGCGCCCCGACCTGGCGGGGCACGTGGCCGCGTACCTCGATCTGCGTTTCGAGCACGGCCCCGGCGTCCGCGCCGTTCTGTTCCCGCTGGTCACCGGCCTGCTGCGGCACTGCCCTGCCCCGGTGCGCGCCGCGCTCGCCACAGCCGTCGCCGCCCCAGGCACCGAGGCCTCGCGCGCCCTGCGGACCGAGCTCCTGGACGTGCTGCTCGACGGGGAGCGGGAGCCCGAAGTCCTGGACGCCGTGCTCTGCGCCGCGGCGGGCGGCGACGACAAGGAGCGGGTCCGAGATCTGGTGCACCGCACCGGCGTGCTGCTCGTCCGCACCCCGGAGGGCGCGACCTGCTTCGACCGGCGCCTGGTCGAGCTGGCCCGTTCGGTACCGGGCTTCTCCGCCCTGGTCGCCCGGTGGATGTGCGCGGACCCGCAGGACTGGTCCGCCCTCGTCGGTCCCAGCTCCCGGCGCATGATCGAGAACCTCGCCGGAGCACGTGTCCCGGCGTGACCCCCGCCACCCCCTCCGATGCCATCCCGATCGCGCGGGCATGGCAGTCTTAGACCTGCGCAATCGGCAATGGGACGTACCCAGACGTACACAGGTTCGGCGAGGAGCAAAGACAGTGCAGCGCTGGCGTGGCTTGGAGGACATCCCCCAGGACTGGGGGCGCAGCGTCGTCACCATCGGTTCCTACGACGGCGTACACCGCGGACACCAGCTGATCATCGGCCGTGCGGTGGCACGCGCCCGTGAGCTCGGCGTGCCCGCCGTGGTCGTCACCTTCGACCCGCACCCCTCCGAGGTCGTGCGCCCGGGCAGCCACCCGCCGCTGCTCGCCCCGCACCACCGGCGCGCCGAACTCATGGCCGACCTCGGCGTGGACGCGCTCCTCATCCTGCCGTTCACCACGGAGTTCTCGAAGCTGTCGCCCGCCGACTTCGTCGTGAAGGTCCTGGTCGACAAGCTGCACGCACGCCTGGTCGTCGAGGGCCCCAACTTCCGCTTCGGCCACAAGGCCGCGGGCAACGTCGCCTTCCTGACCGAGCTCGGCGCCACGTACGACTACGAAGTCGATGTCATCGACCTGTTCGTGAGCGGCGAGGCAGGCGGCGGCGAGCCCTTCTCCTCGACCCTCACCCGGCGCCTGGTCGCCGAGGGCGACGTGAAGGGCGCGGCGGAGATCCTCGGCCGCCCGCACCGCGTCGAGGGCATCGTCGTACGGGGCGCGCAGCGCGGACGCGAACTGGGCTTCCCCACCGCCAACGTGGAGACGCTGCCGCACACCGCCATCCCCGCCGACGGCGTCTACGCGGGGTGGCTGCACGCCCAGGGCGAGGCGATGCCCGCGGCGATCTCCGTCGGCACGAACCCGCAGTTCGACGGGACGGAGCGGACGGTCGAGGCGTACGCGATCGACCGTGTGGGGCTCGACCTGTACGGGCTGCACGTCGCCGTCGACTTCCTGGCCTTCGTGCGCGGCCAGGCGAAGTTCGAGTCCATCGACGAGCTGCTCGTCGCCATCTCGGACGACGTGAAGCGCTCCCGCGAACTGATCGAGGCCGCTCCCCGGTAGCACCTCCCGCTTATCGGAGCTGGGGCAGGTTGATGCTGTTGACCAGCGGGCCCTCGACGGTGACTCCCTCGGTGATCAGCGACTCGACCGGCGGCAGCGGGCCGGCGCAGGACCCTCTGTGCTGCGAGGCCGAAGCGCTGATCGCGGTGACGGACAGGGCGAGGACCGCGAGCAGGGTGACGGTCAGAGCGCGGCGATGACGCATGCGATCTCTGCTTCCTTCCGGGTTCTTGCGGGTCCTCCGGACGCCGGGTTAGCCCACATGGGCGACGCATGATCCCCGGCGTCCGACGACCCTTTCGTATGATCGTCGGTGACTTCTCGGCCGTGCCGCGGTTACGCACGGCGAGCGGGACGCGTTCGGCGTCCCGCACTCGCACGGTCCAAGGAGTTCGCAGTGAACGGCAGTTGGGTCCAGACCACTTCCCGCTGGGCGCTGATCGCGGCGGTGGCGGCAGTGCCGTCCGTGCTGTGCTCCGGCGCGGCACACGCCGACGAGACGAACCACAACTCGCACAACGGGCCCAGCGTTTCGCTGATCAGCACCGGTCAGATCGACGACCCGATGGAGGACGTGCTGGAGCACACCCTCAACTTCGGCGACGGGTACAGGTGGGGCTGACACACTGAGCCGCTCGTGCTCGTCGCGTACTTGTGCGGGTCCAGGGACCCGCACAAGTACGCGACGGCGCAGGTGTGTTCAGACCGCTCGGATCACGGGGCGAGGCATGCCGCGCCCGGCACCTCGGAGGGGAGGCCGGGGCTCGCCGGATCGACGAGCGTGGTCACGTCACCGGCAGCCTGCGCCACGCAGTCGACGGTGGCCACGGGATCCGGGATGGCGCTCGCCGGCGCGGCAAGGACCCCGAGCAGTGCGAAGGCCCCGAGGATGACGGCGGCGGAACGGCGCATGGAAATCTCCTTCACTTAGGTGGAGTTGCTTACGGTCCGTGATCGAACCGAACCGATCTGTAACTCCCCAGCGCCCACGCCCGATAGGCCCCGTATCACCCGTACGTGCAAGAAGTAACGATCCGTCGTGACATTCCGCTTCGTCCCCCACGAGATTCCGCTTCGTCCCCGCCGTTCGTTCGGGAACGAGACCTCGATCAGACGCCGGACGGGCTGAGGCGGGCCGCCGCCCAGTGGCACGCCACCTGCGTCTCGCTTCCGCCGGACAGCACCGGCAGATCCTCCGACCGGCAGCGGTCCGCCACCCCCGCCCTCTCCGCCTCACCCGAGGCGAGAACCTGGCAGCGCGCGTGGAAGCGGCAGCCGCCCGGGATACGGGACGGGTCCGGCGGCTCGCCCGTAAGGACGACCGGCTCGCCCGGGGCCTCCGGCAGCACCGACAACAGCGCCTGCGTGTAAGGGTGCTGAGGCGACGTCAGTACTTCCTCCACCGTCCCCGTCTCCACGATCCGGCCCAGGTACATCACCGCGACGCGGTCGGCGATGTTCCACGCCAGGCCCAGGTCGTGCGTCACCACAAGCGCGGACAGGCCCAGTTCCTCGCGGAGCCTGAGCAGCAGAGCCAGGATCTCGCCGCGAACGGACGCGTCGAGCGAGGCCACCGGCTCGTCAGCGACGATCAGTTCGGGCTCCAGGACCAGCGCGCCCGCGATGACGACGCGCTGGCGCTGGCCGCCCGACAGCTCGTGCGGATAGCGCAGGAAGAACCGCTCGGGCGGACGCAGGCCCGCCCGTGACAGGGCGTCGGCGACCGCCGCCCGCTCGTCACCCCCGTACCCGTGGATGCGCAGCCCCTCCGCCACGGCCTCGTACACCGTGTGGCGCGGATTCAGGGACCCGCTGGGGTCCTGCAGGACCAGCTGGACGCGCTTGCGGTACGCCTTCAGGGCCCGGCCCGCGTAGTCGAGCGGCTTGCCGCCGAAGGTCACCTTGCCGGACGTGGGGGACACCAGGCCGAGCAGCGAGCGTGCCAGCGTCGTCTTGCCGCAGCCCGACTCGCCGACCAGGGCCACGATCTCGCCCGGCTTGATGTCGAGGTCGACGCCGTCCACGGCCCGCGCGGGCGGTGCGCCACGGCGGCCGGGGAACGTGATGTGCAGGTCGCCCGCCGAGAGCAGGGGATCAGCCGACAGCAGGGAATCATCGGTGGTCATGCGTCGCTGCTCCTCGGTGCGTGATCTGTCGGGGCTGCCGGGGCTGCCGGGGCTCTCAGGGCTTCCGGGACTTCCGGGACTTCCGAGACCTCCGGGGCTTCCGGGGCTCACGGTGTCCGCTCCGCCGTCGCCGGTGCCGACGTCGGCTGCGCCGGGAGCTGCGCGCCCGCGTGCACGCACGCCGCGCGGTGCCGGGGGCCCGCGTCCCGCAGCACCTGGTCCTCCGTGGTGCAGGAGTCGAGAGCGACCGAACAGCGCGGGTGGAACGTGCAGCCCGTGGGCAGCGCGGACGGGTCGGGCGGGTCGCCGGGCAGGCCGCGCGGCGCGAAGCGTGACGTCGCGTCGCCGATGCGCGGGAAGGCCGCGGAGAGGGCCTTTCCGTACGGGTGCCGGGCGTTCTCGTAGACCTCGGCGGCCGGGCCCTCCTCGACGACCCGGCCCGCGTACATCACCGCGAGCCGGTCGCAGGTGTCGGAGAGCACCGCGAGGTCATGGCTGATCATGATCAGGCCCAGGTCCTGCTCGGCCACCAACTGCTCGATCAGACGCAGGATCTGCGCCTGGATCATCACGTCCAGGGCCGTCGTCGGCTCGTCGGCGATGATCAGGCGCGGGTCGCAGGCGAGCGCCATCGCGATCATCACGCGCTGGCGCTGGCCGCCCGACAGCTCGTGCGGGTACGCCTCCGCGCGAGCGGCCGGAAGGCCCACCTGTTCGAGCAGCTCACCGGCTTTCTTCCGCGCGCCCGCCGGTGTCGCCTTCTTGTGCAGCAGGATCGGCTCGGTGATCTGGTCGCCGATGCGGTGCACGGCGTTGAGCGAGTGCATCGCGCCCTGGAAGACGATCGACGCGCCCGCCCAGCGGACCGCTCGGACCTGGCCCCACTTCATGGCGAGGACGTCCTCGCCGTCGAGCAGCACCTCGCCGGTCACCTTCGTGCCCGCGGGCAGCAGCCGCAGCAGCGCGAGGGCGAGCGTCGACTTCCCGCAGCCGGACTCGCCGGCGACACCGAGCTTCTGGCCCGCGTCCACCGAGAGGTTCACGCCACGCACGGCGGCCGCCCCGGACGCGTACGTCACTTCGAGATTTCTTACGTCCAGGAGGCGCTGTTCGGTGAGCTGTTCCGTCACTTCGGTCTCCGTCACCTTGTTCGAGCTGCTCAACGGGAGACCCCCAGCCTGGGGTTGAGCACGGACTCCACGGCGCGCCCGCACAGCGTGAACGCGAGCGCCACGACGGCGATGGCGAGGCCGGGCGGAGCGAGATACCACCAGTCGCCCGCGCTGACCGCGCCCGCCTCGCGCGCGTCCTGGAGCAGCCCGCCCCAGGAGACGCCGGTGGGGTCGCCGAGGCCCAGGAACGCGAGCGTCGCCTCGGTGAGGATGGCGTTGGAGATGACGAGGGTGGTCTGCGCGAGCACGAGCGGCATGACGTTGGGCAGGACGTGCCGGGTCATGATGTGGCCGTGGCCGCCGCCGAGGGCCTGTGCGCGCTCGATGTACGGGCGGGATTCCACCGCCAGCGTCTGGGCGCGGACCAGGCGTGCGGTCGTCGGCCAGGTCGTCACGCCGATCGCCAGGATGATCGTCCAGATCGATCCTGACATCACCGCGGCGAGCGCGATGGCGAGCACCAGCGTCGGCATCACCAGGAACCAGTCGGTGACGCGCATGATGACGGTGGAGTACCAGCCCTTGAAGTGCCCGGCGGTGATCCCCACGAGGGTGCCGATGGTCACCGAGAGGACGGCGGCGAGCAGCCCGACGGTCAGCGACATCCGCGCCCCGTACACCAGGAGCCCGAGCAGATCGCGCCCGAACTGGTCGGTGCCGAGGGGGAATTCGCCGCTCGGGGACTCCATGGGCTTGCCCGGCGCGTCGGTCACGCTCTGCGCGTCCGAGCCGACCAGGAGCGGTGCGAAGACGGCGATGAGCGCGATGACGACGAGTGCCGCCAGGCCGAAGAGCCCGGCCCGGTGGGTGCGGTACTCGCGCCAGAAACGGGCGGCGGAGTGCCGCCTGCGGGCCCACGCGAGAGCGCGTGCGCTCTTGGGTGCGGCGGTCGGCGGGGCCGTCGGCGGGGTGGTCGGTGCGGATTCGGTCGTCATCGGCCCACCCGGGGATCGAGCAACGGATAGATCACGTCGGCCAGGGTGTTCATCAGGATCACCGCAGCGGAGAAGATGAAGAACAGGCCCTGTACGAGGGGCAGGTCGGGCACGCTGAGCGCGGCGTAGAACAGCCCGCCGAGACCCGGCCAGGAGAAGACGGTCTCGACGAGGATCGCGCCCGCCACCACCGTGCCGAGGTTCACGAACATCAGCGTGACGGTGGGCAGCATCGCGTTGGGTACGGCATGGCGGCGCCGTACGAGATCGTCGCGCAGCCCCTTGGCGCGGGCCGTCGTCAGATAGTCGCTCCCCATCTCGTCGAGCAGCGACGACCGCATCACGAGCAGGGTCTGCGCGTACCCGACCGCCACCAGGGTGATGACGGGCAGCACCATGTGGTGCGCGACATCGATGACGTACGCGACCCCTGTCTCACCCCCGGATTCGAGCCCACCGGTCGGAAAGAGCCCCGGAATGGGACCGACCCCGACCGAGAAGGTGATGATGAGCAGCAGCCCGAGCCAGAAGGACGGCACGGAGTAGAGGGTGAGGGCGAGGCCGGTGTGGACGCGGTCCCCGAGCTGCCCGTTGCGCCAGGCCGTGCGGGTGCCGAGCCAGATGCCGATGAGCGTGTAGAGCACGAACGCGGTGCCGGTGAGCAGGAGCGTCGCGGGCAGCGCGTCGGTGATCTTGTCCATCACCGGGGTGTGGAACTGGTACGAGGTGCCGAAGTCGCCGGTCAGCGCGTTGCCGCAGTAGTCGAAGAACTGCGTCATGACCGGCTGGTCGAGGCCGAACTCTTTGCGCATCGCGTCCAGCTGTTCGGCCGATACGCGCTTTCCGCCCGTCATCTGCTTGACCGGATCACCCGGAATGAGACGGAACAGGAAGAAACTGGTGACGAGGACGGCGAACAGCGAGACGGCGGCGCCGCCCAGCTTGCCCGCCACGTACAGGAGATAGGCGCGGGTGTTGCGGGCCCGGGGGCCGCGGGCCGACGGCCCGGCGAATGCCGGATCGTCGGTCGCCGCGGTGCCCTCGGTGTCGAGCAGTGCGGGATTGCTGTCAGCGGTCATGCGTTACTCGCGGTCCTCTGCGGTCGAACGGCGGCGCAGGGCGAACAGGACTCCTCCGCCGACGAGCACCACCGCGGCGGCGGCGATACCGATGATGACACCGGTCGAGCTTCCGTCCTTGGAGGAACTCTTCCCATCTGCGGGCTCCGCTGACCACCAGGACCAGTAACCGTCCTGACCGTAGATGTTGCCCGCGGCCGTCGGCATGGTGGTGATGGACTTGATCTGGTCGGTGCGATAGGCCTCGACGGCGTTCGGGTACGCCAGGATGTTCATGTATCCGGAGTCGTAGAGCCAGGACTGCATCTCCTTGACGGTCTCCGCACGCTTGTCCGGGTCGTACTCGGCCAGCTGCTTGTTGTAGAGCTCGTCGTACTTCTTGTCGCAGATGAAGTTGTCGGTCGCGGCGCTCTCCTTGGCCTTCACCGGGAGCGCGTTGCAGGCGTGGATGCCGAGGACGAAGTCGGGGTCGGGGTTGACCGACCAGCCGTCGAAGGCGAGGTCGTACTCACCCGCGTACCAGGGCACGGACACGTCATCGAGACAGTTGACCTTGAGCCCAATCCCAAGATCACCCCACCACTCCTTCAGATACTTTCCGACGGCCTTGTCGTTCGGGTCGGTGGCGTGGCAGAGGATGCGGAAGTCGAGCGGCTTGCCGTCCTTGCCGACGCGCTTGCCGTCGCCGTTCTTCTTGTAGCCCGCCTCGTCGAGGAGTTGGGCCGCCTTCTTGGGGTCGTACGACAGCTTCTGGTCGGCGGACGGCTTCCAGGCGTACTCGGAGAAGCGCGGCGGGATGTATCCCTCGCCCTCGACGGCCTGCCCCTGGAAGACCTTGTCGACCAGCGCCTCACGGTCCACGGAGAGGAAGAGCGCCTGGCGGACCTTCTTGTCCAGGAGGGCCTTGTTGCCGTCACCGAACTTCTCGCGGTCACGGGTCTGGGCGCCGGGGTTGGTCGCGAGCGCGAAGAAGCGCCGACCGGGGCCTTCATTCACCTTGACGTTCTCAGTGCCCTTGAGCTCGGAGGCCTGAGCGGGCGTCAGCGCGGGCTGGCCGGCCACGAAGGAGACCTCGCCCTTCTTGAGCGCCGCGACGGCCGCGTCCTGGTCCTTGTACGTCTTGAAGACCAGCTCGTCGAACTTGGGCGCACCGCGCCAGAAGTCCTTGTTGGCCTTCAGCTTCACGTACTGGTCGGTCTTGTACTCGGTGAGGACGAAGGGTCCGTTGCCCACGATGGGGAAGGTCTTGTCGTTGTTGTACTTGCTGATGTCACCGACCTTCTCCCACACGTGCTTCGGGACGATCGGCACGTCGAGGGCGGCCATGGTGGCCTGCGGCTTCTTCAGTTCGACGACCAGCTTGGTGGGGCTGGGGGCGGTCACCTTCTTGAAGTTGGCGACGAAGCCGGAGTTGGCGGTGGCGGTGCCTTCCTTGGACATCAGTTTGTTGAACGTCCAGGCGGCGTCCTCGGCGGTGGCCTTCTTGCCGTCCGACCACTTCGAGTCGTCCCGGATGGTGTACGTCCAGGTCAGCTTGTCCGCGGAGGGCTCCCACTTGGTGGCGAAGCCCGGGATCGCGTGGTTGTCCTTGGCGTCGTAGTTCGTCAGGTACTCGTTCGTGAGACGAATGATGCTGGTACTGAGGAGCCGCTGGGCGAGGAAGGGACTGAGCGAGTCGACGCTCTGGGCCACCGCGACGGTGAGGGTCTTCTTGCCGTCCGCCTTGGCCTCGGCCTGTTGGGGCGCCGGGTTGAGGGGAGAGGCGAGACCCGCCGTCAGTGCGAGGGCGGCGGTGCCGCCGGCCAGGAGGAGGCGGAGGCGGGGGGACGTCTTGGACCGGGGGGATGCCTTGAGCCCGGGAGCTGCCTTGAACCCGGGGGATACCTGCACCCCGGGGGGCACCTGCACCCCGGGGGGCGCCTTGGTGGTGCGGTGGGCCCGTGTTCTGCCGTGCTGATCTTGTGTATCCATGGGTCGGTGACCTCGCGTCATCGCTCGCGCAGAGATGGCTAGTTGATCAAGTAACGCCAGCTGGTTGATGTGTGTGTCTACCAGCGCCAGTCTGCGCCAGTCAACGGCAGGTGAACCCCATGTGGCCTGCGGAAATAACGAGTTGACCCGTATTTCATCCGCATTGGTCAAGACCTGTGAAGCATGGCTGGTCGGGGGGTGGCGGTGAGGGGAGGGGCAGGTGGGGGTGGGGTGGGGTCGGGGGTGCGGGGGAGGTGCGTGTGGGGGCGTGTGGGGTGCGTGGGGAGGAGCTGGATGCCAGGTCGGGGGGCGGGCGGCGCGCCAACCTGACGGCACGCTGGCGGCACGCTGGCGGCTCCGCCGACCCGCCTTTGCCGACCCGCCTTCGCCGACCCGCCTTCGCCGACCCGCCTTCGCCGACCCGCCTTCGCCGACCCGCCTTCGCCGACCCGCCTTCGCCGACCCGCCTTCGCCAACTGGCTTCTGCTGCGATGGGCTGCTTAGCGGAAATCGCCCGGTGTCTCTGTGTCGACGACCGGCCGGGTGGGCTGCTCGCCCTGCGCCTCTGCCTCGATTGCCGGTCGCTAGGAGCGCTCGCCGCGTGCCTTCCTGCCCGACAGCCCGGCTGCCCGGCGGTCGGGCTATTCCTCCCACCCTCTGACGGGGCTACACGTTCCCTCGTTGCTAGCTGACTGCTCGCGCTACTCGCCCCACCTCACCCGGCGCCACCTTCACCCCTGCCCCATTGCCCGCCTGGTCGGGCCACTCGCCCCACTCGCCCGCCTTTGCCCCGGCCATGGATGCGGGGTGATCGGGTGGGTGGGTGGGAAAGTCTGTTCGGTAGCGGACACGGCGGGGCACCGCAAAAACGGACCGGGCCCGCACCGGAGTTCGGTGCGGGCCCAGTCGAGATCAGCGGAGGCGAACGCTACTGCTGCGGCGCTTCCGGCGCGGGCGGCTGCTCACCCGGCGGAACGGGCCCATGCAGCCCCCCGGGCGGGACGGGCTGCCCCGGCTGCGGCTGAGGCTGCGGCTGATACGGAGCGCCGGGCTGATACGGCTGCCCCGGCTGAACAGGCGCAGGCGGCAACTGCCCCTGCTGCGGCGGCTGAGGCTGCCCCTGAGGCGCAGGCACAGGCGCAGGCGCCTGGAACGGCTGCCCCGGCCCCGGCGCCCCGGGCGCCCCCGGCACCTGCGGAGGCGCAGCATTCTGCCACCCCTGCGGAGCCCCCGGCTGCTGCGGATAGGGCTGCCCACCGGGCTGCTGCGGTGGCTGAGGCTGCTGCTGAGGAGCGTACGGCTGCTGCGGCCCCTGCCCGGGCTGCGGCCCCTGCCCCGGATGCGGAGCCTGCCCCGGATACGGAGCCTGCCCGGGCTGCGGCGCCTGCCCACCGTACGGCTGCTGCCCCGGCACAGGACCCTGCTGACCCGGCTGCTGAGGCACACCCTGCTGCTGAGGCACAGCTCCCTGCTGAGGCACAGCCCCCTGCTGCCCGGGATACCCCCCCTGCCCCGGCATGGGCGGAGCGACGACCGGAGGCGGATTCCCGTCAGAGGTCCACAACCCCTGCTGCTGCTGAGCCCGCACAAAGTCCTCCGCGACCATCGCGGAGAGATTGAAGTACGCCTCCCGCACCTTCGGCCGCATCATGTCGAGATCGACCTCGGCACCGGCAGCGAGATGCTCGTCGAAGGGAATGACGACAACACCCCGGCACCGCGTCTCGAAGTGCGACACGATGTCGTCCACCTTGATCATCTTCCCGGTCTCACGCACACCGGAGATGACGGTGATGGAACGCGAGACAAGGTCGGCGTACCCGTGCGCGGACAACCAGTCCAGCGTCGTGGACGCACTGCTGGCCCCGTCCACGGACGGCGTGGAAATGATGATCAGCTGATCGGCAAGATCGAGTACCCCCCGCATGGCGCTGTAGAGCAGCCCCGTACCGGAGTCGGTCAGGATGATCGGGTACTGCTTACCCAGCACATCAATGGCGCGCCGGTAGTCCTCGTCGTTGAACGTGGTCGAGACGGCCGGGTCGACGTCGTTGGCGATGATCTCGAGCCCGGAAGCGGCCTGCGAGGTGAAGCGCCGGATGTCCATGTACGAGTTGAGGTACGGGATCGCCTGGACGAGGTCACGGATGGTGGCCCCGGTCTCACGCCGCACGCGGCGCCCGAGCGTACCGGCGTCGGGGTTGGCGTCGATGGCGAGGATCTTGTCCTGCCGCTCGGTGGCAAGCGTCGACCCGAGCGCGGTAGTGGTGGTGGTCTTGCCCACCCCGCCCTTGAGGCTGATGACGGCAATCCGGTAGCAGGACAGCACCGGAGTCCGGATCAGCTCCAACTTCCGCTGCCGCTCGGCCTCTTCCTTCTTCCCGCCGATCTTGAACCGGGACCCGCCGGCCGCGGGCCGACTGCTCTTGGCCTTCGGCTTGTTGTTGCGAAGCAGCCGATCCGAGGACAGCTCAACGGCGGCCGTGTACCCGAGCGGCGCACCTGGGTTGGTCCGCTCCCGCTGATCGTGCTGCACGGCCTGCGGCCAGGCGGCACCGGTGCGGGGGTCGATGGGCGGCTGCTGCTGAGCCGGGGGCTGCGGCTGAGGCTGCTGCTGAGCCGGAAGCGGCTGCTGCTGCGGCTGTACGGGGGCAGGGGGCTGGGGAGCCGCCTGCGGTACGGGGAGATTCGGGTTGGCCGGGCCCGGAGCCTGGGGCGCAGGCTGCTGCTGCTGCGCAACGGCGGGCGGGAGCGGCTGCTGGGCCTGCGGCGCGGGCGGCTGCGGGAACCCGTAACTACCCTGCGGGGCAGGCAAGTTGGGCTGCCCCGGAGAGGGAGCGCCTTGCTGCGGGAACCCATAACCGCCCGGCGGAACGGGTGCGCCACCCTGCTGGGGGAACCCATAACTGCCCTGCTGCGAAGGAGCAACGGGACCGGGCGCCGGAGCACCGGCCTGCGGAAACCCGTACCCGGCGGGCGGAACAGGCGCTTCGGGAGCGGGCGCAGGAGCCGGAGCAGGCGCACTGGCCTGCGGGGCCTGCGGGGCCTGCGGGGCTTGGGGGCCTGCGGGAACCCGTACCCGCTCGGCGGCACCGGAGCCTCGGCGGCCGGAGCAGGCGCGACCGGCGAGGGAGCCACCGGCCCGGTGGGCGAGGGCCACGCGGGAGGCGCCATCTGAGGAGCCTGCGGCTGTACGGGCGAAGGCGCTGGCGCCGGTGCAGGAGCGGGCTCAGCCTGCTGCGGCACCGCCGGCTGCACGGGCTCGGCAGCAGGCGTCGGCTCCGCGGGCGGCGGCGTGGAGGCCTGTACGGGGACGGGCCACTGCGGCGCGGACGCAGGCGCGGCGGGCTGGAAGGCGGGCGGCAGCGGCGGAAGCCCGCCGTGCGGCGCCGGAGGCGGAGTCCAGGACGGCGGAACGGAATCCTGCACTTCATCGACGGGCGCAGCAGGCACAGCATCCTGCGGAACGGCATCACGGACGTCGTCCGCACCGTCGGCCTCGTCGTCCCCCTCGGAGTCATCGGAGCCATCGACGTCCGAGGCGTCACCGACAACGCCAAAACTCACATCACCCGCAGAGGCAGGCACACCCTCATCCGAGTCAGCCTCTTCGACAGGCTCGCCGGAAGGCGCCTCGCCATCAGGAAGGCTGGACGCACCGCTCTCCCCATCAAGGCCAAGCTCATCCTCGGCCGACTCATCCGACTCGTCCTCGTCGGGTTCGCCGGCGTCCGAGGACGGGCCCTCCGAGAAGACCGAACCCGTTTCAACCTTTTCGCCACCGGTACCAGCACTGCCATCGCCATCGCCATCGCGAGCCGCTTCCGCGGCGGCCCGCTCCTCGATCTCCCGCTTCAGAGCGACGGCGGAGAACCGCATGGTGGCGCCGCTCTCCAGATCTCCACTGTCATCGGCGATGGGCTCGACCGGAGCAGGAGACACGGGCTCCGGCTCGGGCGCAACCGCAGGCTCCTCCGGCGCGACCTCAGGCTTGGGAACGACACCCGTCACATGCACGGAGGAGGCAACACCAGCAACGGCACTACCCCAGTCGGCAGCACCCCCAGAGGGCGCCCCACCGTCAGAAACAGCCGGAGCCGAAGAGGAAGCAGACTCCGAAGAGGGCGAAGCCTCAGGAGAAGGAGAAGGAGAAGGAGAAGGAGACGGAGCCGACGCAGGAGCAACGGGCGAAGCCCAATCCGTCTGCGGCTGAAACCCGCTCCCCACAGGCAGCTTCGGCACAGCGGCAGGCAGCCCGACCGGCGGAGCCGGAGGCTCAGGAGCAACGGGCGGCGCCGCAGGCTCAGCGGAGGCCGCAGGCGAAGAGACCGGAGGCGACGCAGGCGGAGCCGAAGGAGTCTCCCCCGCACTGCCGGACGCATTCTGCGTGTACCAGGCAGGAGGGGCGTAGTCGATGGTGAACTCGCCCGTCGTCTCGGCAGCGGACTCTGCGTCGGACTGATCATCGACGGGTGTGTCCCAGCCCCCGCGGATCTCGTCCCGATCGCTGTTCACAATGCCTCCTGGTGTGGTCGAGCACCCTCGTGCCGTGGTGGGAGGGCGACCGTTTCTGTCGTCCGATCCGCCATGGCTCTCCCCGTGGTGGACGCGCACAACCCACTCCAGGGTTCTGGCGTCGCGTCCAGTACCAGCCTAATCACCAAAAGCACCAGCACGGCAGGGCAGCCCACCCCACGAATACTGTCCTTTCCATCACGCTCCCCACAGGAGCGATCCCCGTATCGGAAACAGTGACGGACAAATCAACCAACAAGCGACAACTGTGCGCTAATTCGGAAGGTCGCCCGACGTTGCGCTGCCGCTGAGACCGCCCTGCGCGGCGTACCCAACAATCCGGTCTCGGCATACGCGACCTGCACCATCACGCCCCTGCTCGTGCACGCGAGCGGAGGGAGAAAGGCGGTGGGCGGAGAGCTGCAGAAGGAGGAACGCCCCCTGCGCGGACGAGTGTTGAGGGGACGGCCAGGCGCCCTCCCGGTGGATCAACGGCTCACAAGCCGACGTACGATCATCTGCTCCGTCCTCTCCACCGTCCTCCACCGCCCTACCCGGGCGGACACCGCGCGCCCTGGGCGAACACCGCGCCCCCTGTACCCCAGACCCCCACAAACGCAGACAAGACAAGGACCTCACGACGTGAGCTTCGGCCCGCCTCCCTCCTCCTTCACCCAGTCCACGCTTGCAGCGGACGGAGCCCGCAGGAATCGTCGGAGGTGGCTTGTCGGCGCCCTGGCCGCCGTTTTCGTCGTGGTGCTGTGCGCCGGTGGCGGATACCTCTGGCTCGGGACCGGTGGCTCGACTGCCGCCGCCGACAAGCCGGACGCCGCTCCGCAGGGTCGGCTCGACGTCAGGGAGACGGTCGAAAAGCAGCCTGCGACCACGAGAGGCCAGATGGCCTTCCGGCTCTCCGTCGACGACATGAGTCCCGGCGAGGATTACGAGATGCCGGGCACGTGGGCGACGGACAAGATCCTCGCCAAGGGCATCAACAGAACGCTCGTGGGATTCAAGATCGGCAAGGACGCCTCCACGGGGGACGAGACCTGGCGTATGCCACTCGCCGGACCCATCTGCGGGCTCACGCGTCACGTGACCGTGGAAGCCCGCATCGCGGTGCTCCACAGATCCAAGAATGATCCCGAGGCACCCTGCGAGCAGGTGGCCTTCGTCGACATCGACACGGGGGAGAAGGTCTGGGACAAGAAGTTCCCGACGTCGAAGACCATCTTCGGACAGGATCCGACAAGTGTGTCGATGACCCGCGGCACCGTCGCCGTGACCTGGGGCAACGGCTCGGCGGCGTACGACATGGACACAGGGGACCGCCTGTGGAAGAAGGCCCGGGTCTCGGGCTGTGAGCACCACGGCCTGGCAGGCGGGCGTGGCCTGCTCATGGTGCTGAGCTGCGTCCACCGCAAGAGCGTGACGTACCAGGTGCAGAAGCTGGATCCCCGTACCGGCTACGCGAAGTGGACGTACTACGTCGCCGACGGGGTCAAGGGAGTCAATCTGCTGTCCGCCGAGCCCGCCGTCATCGGTCTCTCCGCGGGCGACAACGACGTGACGCACCTGGTCTCGCTCGACGACCGCGGAAAGCGACGCGCGACCATCGGGCTCGAAGGCGGCCGCTATGTCGTCAACTGCTCGACCGCGACGGGCTTCAACGCGGTCGACGACTGCCCCTCGACGGTTGTCGGCGGCGATCAGGTATTCGTCATGAGCCGCGAGGATCCGCACGGCGACATGATCAACAACGCGAATCGCATCGTGTCGTTCGACCTCGCTACGGGCAAGACCGTCAAGAAGTTCGAATCGGGGAATGGCCAGCTGCTCTACCCCCTGAGGATGAGCGGTGACCAGCTCCTCGCGTATCGGGAGAGCAGCGACCACATCACTCCCATGGGAGTGGTGAGCCTGAACCCGCGGACCGCCAAGGAGACCCCGTACTTCTTCTTCGCTCTGCCCGTCGAGGGCTGGACTCTCGCGGGCATCGAACTGAGCGACATCGTGGTCCAGAACGGGCGGCTCTTCTTCGGCAGCAGGCACGCGACCGGGCCCAGCGCCGAGAAGAAGAAAGAATGGTCGTGGCTGGCCATCGGCATCGAGGGCGCGAAGCGGTAGCTCCACCCGGGATCCGGCGCGAGCGCGCCCTCGGAAGGTTCGGTCAGTCCGCGTCCCGGCTGCCGTCGACCGGCGCGGGCTCCAGATCGAACTCCCCGTCCCGGGCCCCGAGCACGAAGGCCCGCCACTCCGCCTCCGTGTACCGCAGCACCGTCTCGGGCTCGACCGACGACCGCATGGCCACGGCGCCGTCCGGCAGGTACGCGATCTCGACCCGCTCCTCGTGTGCTTCGGTGCCCGGTGCGCTGTGCCACTCCACGCCGGAGATGTCGAGAGCGTAAAGCTCGTTCTTCTCGCGTTCCTTGCGAGCCTTGACGTCCTCGTCCAGTGCCTCGGCCATGGTGCAGCGGCCCCTTCCACATGAGCGAACCAACCGTTGGCTCAGACTACTTGGCGACCGAGGAGTACGCAGCGCAATGGCCTCGCCACCAGGTGTTCCGACCGGCGTGCGCGCGGGCTGCCCGCGCCTCCTGAGCCGCGGAGCGTCGGACCGGTGATGTTCAATGAGGCGCGCTCAGCGATCAGTTGACCCCGGTTGAGCCGGTGCAAGAAAGGCACTCAGCATGAGTTATGGCCCGTCCCCAACGCATTCACAGTTCACTCAGTCCGCTCTCTCCGCGGACAGGGCGAACAAGAAGCGTCGTATGAGGGTGCTGGCCATCGTGTTGGCGGTCGTCCTCTGCTCGGGCGGCGGCGTCTTCTGGGCGGTGGCCGACGACGATCCGGAACCGGCGAAGCAGCCGACGGCCGCCCGGCAGGCACCTGACGACATCCGGGGCACCGTCGAGAAGACGCCCCGCACTCCTGAGAGCCGCCTCGCCGTCGAGTACAACGAGAAAGAGTTCAAGAAGAGGTTCAAGACGGAGACCGTCAATGCGCCCGGCGCGTGGGCGACGGACAAGAACTTCGTCAGGGGGGTCGGCAACACGCTCAAGGGGTTCAAGTTCGGCACCTTCGAGGAGGACTGGTCCACCGAGCTGTCCGGCCCGATATGCGACACCACGCGCCACGTCACCGCCGACGGACGCACGGCTGTCCTCCTTCAGGAGCGCCCGGCCAAGGACACCAAGGACGACGCCGACAAGGGCAAAGGCAAGGACAAGGGCAAGGACAAGGGCAAGAAGTCGAAGGGCAAGAAGTCGAAGGGCAAGTCCAAGGACAAGAAGTCCAAAGACAAGAAGTCCAAAGACAAGAAGTCCAAAGACAAGGACGCCGAAGCCGCGGACGACGAGTACCTCTGCACCCAACTCGCCTTCATTGACCTCAACACCGGCAAGAAGCTGTGGCAGGTGAAGCTGCCCGACGCCAAGAAGGCCTTCGCGCCGAACACCAACGTGACCATGACGCGCGGCACGGTCGCGGTGGCGTGGAGCTACGGATCGGCCGCGTACGACATGGAGCGCGGGCGGCAGCTCTGGTCGAGCCCCGGCGCCGGTAAGTGCGAGGACCTCGGCTTCGCGGGCGGACGCTCCCTCCTCGCCCTGGTCCAGTGCGGGGACGACGCGGACCCCCAGTTCAAGGTCCAGAAGGTGAAGCCCCGGACCGGCAAGTCCGAGTGGACCTACAAGGTGGCCCGCGGAGTAGGCCGCGTCTACCTGGTCTCGTCCGAGCCCGCCGTGCTCGCCGTCTCGGCCGGCGACATCGCCGTGACGGACCTGATCACCCTCGACGACCGAGGCGATTATCAGACCACCATCGACATGCCGGAAGACCGTTTCGTCGACAACTGCTACAAGCAGCTCTTCGGCGCCGTGGAGACGTGCGAGTCGATCGTGGTCGGACGCGATCAGCTGTTCCTGGCGACCGCAGCGGATGCCCTCGAAGACAGCTGGATCGTCTCGTACGATCTTCGCACCGGTAAGACCGTCAAGAAGTTCGACTCGAAGCCGCACCGCCCGATGTATCCGGTGCGCATGAGCGGCGGCAAACTGCTCGCGTTCCGGCCGAGCAGCGACGGCATCGAGCCGGCCGCCGTGGTGAGCCTCGATCCCCGTACGGCCAAGGAGACCCCGTATCTGCTCTTCGGCATGCCGGACCGCATCGTCATGGAGGATCCGCAGGAGACCGAGGTCATCGTGGAGCACGGCCGGGTGTTCTTCGCCCCCAGGGAGCTGACCGAGGTGAGCAGCGGCTCTTCGAAGGGGATGGCCTACGGCGCCCTGGGAATCGAAGGGGCCTGAGGCGGAGAGGCCGGTCCACGCCGACTGGTACCCTGTGTAGCGGCCGTATGTGTACGCGTCCCCGGACCCCCTCAAGCGAGGACCTGGAGACAGCGCCCAGCGGACCTCGCCTCCCGAGTTACGGAAGCTCCCCTGCGATTTAGACCAGGGGCACTCGGTGGCCACGAAAAGACTACGAGGAGTAAGCGTGTCGCTCGACGCCGCTACGAAGAAGCAGATCATGACCGAGTTCGGCCAGAAGGAGGGCGACACCGGCTCCCCCGAGGTCCAGGTCGCCATGCTCTCCCGCCGCATCTCGGACCTGACCGAGCACCTCAAGACCCACAAGCACGACCACCACTCCCGTCGTGGTCTGCTGATCCTGGTCGGTCAGCGTCGCCGTCTGCTGCAGTACCTGGCCAAGAAGGACATCAAGCGCTTCCGTGCGCTGGTGGACCGTCTGGGCATCCGTCGCGGTGCGGCGGGCGCCAAGTAAGTCATCGTGAAGGGGGCGGTTCCCACGCAAGAGGGGACCGCTCCCTTTGCTGTATGCAGGATCTTTGCCGTATGCGCGATCATGCGTGAAGCAGTACTCATGCTCACGCACGCATGCTCTACGTGCGAAGTGTCACCGGCGCTTTGTAGTCTGGTTGCACAACGTCATAGTGCACAACGACATAGACAACGTCATACGCACACCTCATACCGGACCGGGCAGAATCGGACTGCACGGTTCGGAGACGTAACGGCGTCGCACATGGCGACGAGACGACGTCACACCGAACGAGGAGAAGCGCACCTCAAGGAAAGCCGCCGCCGGTCCTCGGTAGTGGCGCCCGGGGTACAGCGAGAGTTCGAGCGTCGAGGAGATCTCGATCATCGGGCAATCGAGTGCCGCCGGGTGCTTCGATCGAAGACCGGCCCGCACCAGTAGGAGCGCTTCTCCGCCACCGTCCCCGTGCCACACGGGCCAAGGGACGAAGACGAGGAGAAAACGCTAGTGGAGAACGAGACCCACTACGCCGAGGCTGTTATCGACAACGGCACTTTCGGCACCCGCACCATCCGCTTCGAGACGGGCCGCCTGGCCAAGCAGGCCGCAGGCTCCGCCGTCGCGTACCTGGACGACGACACCATGGTGCTGTCGGCCACCTCCGCTTCCAAGCGGCCCAAGGACCAGCTCGACTTCTTCCCCCTCACGGTGGACGTCGAGGAGCGGCAGTACGCCGCCGGCAAGATCCCCGGTTCGTTCTTCCGTCGTGAGGGTCGCCCCTCCGAGGACGCGATCCTGACCTGCCGCCTGATCGACCGCCCGCTGCGTCCTTCCTTCAAGAAGGGCCTGCGCAACGAGATCCAGATCGTCGAGACGATCATGGCGCTCAACCCCGACCACCTGTACGACGTGGTCGCGATCAACGCCGCCTCCTGCTCCACGCAGCTGGCAGGACTGCCCTTCTCGGGCCCGATCGGCGGCACCCGTGTCGCGCTGATCAAGGGCCAGTGGGTCGCCTTCCCGACGCACACCGAGCTCGAGGACGCCGTCTTCGACATGGTCGTCGCCGGTCGCGTCCTCGAGGACGGCGACGTCGCGATCATGATGGTCGAGGCCGAGGCCACCGAGAAGACCATCCAACTCGTCAAGGACGGCGCGGAGGCCCCCACGGAGGAGGTCGTCGCCGCCGGTCTCGAGGCCGCGAAGCCCTTCATCAAGGCGCTCTGCAAGGCCCAGTCGGACCTCGCCGCCAAGGCCGCCAAGCCCACCGGCGAGTTCCCGGTCTTCCTGGACTACCAGGACGACGTGCTCGAGGCCCTCACCGCCGCCGTGAAGTCGGAGCTCTCCCAGGCGCTGACCATCGCCGGCAAGCAGGAGCGCGAGACCGAGCTCGACCGCGTCAAGGAGATCGCCTCCGAGAAGCTGCTCCCGCAGTTCGAGGGCCGCGAGAAGGAGATCTCCGGTGCCTACCGCGCGCTGACCAAGAAGCTGGTCCGCGAGCGCGTCATCAAGGACAAGGTCCGCATCGACGGCCGTGGCGTCACGGACATCCGTACGCTCGCCGCCGAGGTCGAGGCCATCCCGCGCGTGCACGGTTCGGCGCTGTTCGAGCGTGGCGAGACCCAGATCCTGGGCGTCACCACCCTCAACATGCTCCGCATGGAGCAGCAGCTCGACACCCTTTCGCCGGTGACGCGCAAGCGCTACATGCACAACTACAACTTCCCGCCGTACTCGGTCGGCGAGACCGGCCGCGTCGGTTCGCCCAAGCGCCGCGAGATCGGCCACGGCGCGCTCGCCGAGCGCGCGATCGTGCCGGTTCTCCCCTCGCGCGAGGACTTCCCGTACGCGATCCGCCAGGTCTCCGAGGCCCTCGGTTCGAACGGCTCGACGTCCATGGGCTCGGTCTGTGCCTCCACGATGTCGCTGCTGAACGCCGGTGTGCCGCTGAAGGCCGCCGTCGCCGGTATCGCCATGGGTCTGATCTCGCAGGAGATCGACGGCCAGACGCACTACGTCGCCCTCACCGACATCCTCGGTGCGGAGGACGCGTTCGGTGACATGGACTTCAAGGTCGCCGGTACGAAGCAGTTCGTGACCGCGCTCCAGCTCGACACCAAGCTCGACGGCATCCCCGCCTCGGTCCTGGCCGCCGCGCTGAAGCAGGCCCGCGACGCGCGTCTGCACATCCTCGACGTGATGAACGAGGCGATCGACGTTCCGGACGAGATGTCCCCGAACGCGCCGCGCATCATCACCGTCAAGATCCCGGTGGACAAGATCGGTGAGGTCATCGGCCCGAAGGGCAAGATGATCAACCAGATCCAGGAGGACACCGGCGCCGACATCACGATCGAGGACGACGGCACCATCTACATCGGTGCCGCCGACGGACCGGCCGCCGAGGCCGCCCGCGCCACGATCAACGGCATCGCCAACCCGACCATGCCGGAGGTCGGCGAGCGCTACCTGGGCACCGTCGTGAAGACGACGACCTTCGGTGCGTTCGTGTCCCTGCTCCCGGGCAAGGACGGTCTGCTGCACATCTCGCAGATCCGCAAGCTCGCCGGCGGCAAGCGCGTGGAGAACGTCGAGGACGTCCTCGGTGTGGGCCAGAAGGTCCAGGTCGAGATCGCCGAGATCGACTCCCGCGGCAAGCTCTCCCTCATCCCCGTGGTCGAGGGCGAAGAGGGCGACGACTCGAAGGACGACACCGACAAGTGACGTCGCGTAGCACCACGACGACGGCCCGCCCCTCTTCGGAGGGGCGGGCCGTCGCCCGTACCCAAACCCTCCTCAAGGGCAAGGACGGCATCGGCACGGTCCGCCGTACGACGCTGCCGGGCGGCCTGCGAGTCGTCACCGAGACCCTGCCCTCCGTACGCTCCGCGACCTTCGGGATCTGGGCTAACGTCGGATCCCGTGACGAGACGCCGTCCCTGAACGGCGCCACGCACTACTTGGAGCACCTGCTCTTCAAGGGCACCAAGAAGCGCAGCGCCCTCGACATCTCGGCCGCGCTCGACGCGGTCGGCGGCGAGATGAACGCCTTCACGGCGAAGGAGTACACGTGCTATTACGCACGCGTGCTCGACACCGACCTGCCGCTGGCCATCGACGTCGTCTGCGACATGCTGACGGGCTCCCTGATCCTCCAGGAGGACGTCGACGCCGAGCGCGGCGTCATCCTCGAAGAGATCGCGATGACCGAGGACGACCCGGGCGACTGCGTGCACGACCTGTTCGCGCACACGATGCTCGGCGACACCCCTCTGGGCCGCCCCGTCCTGGGCACCGAGGAGACGGTCAACGCCCTCACGGCCGAGCGGATCCGCCGCTTCTACAAGAAGCACTACGACCCGACCCATCTCGTGGTCGCGGCCGCGGGCAACGTCGACCACAACAAGGTCGTACGCCAGGTCCGCTCCGCCTTCGAGAAGGCGGGCGCCCTCCACCGCACCGACGCGACGCCGATCGTGCCGCGCCAGGGCTCGCGCTCCCTGCGTACGGCGGGCCGCGTCGAGGTCATCAACCGCAAGACCGAGCAGGCCCACGTCATCCTCGGCATGCCGGGTCTGGCCCGCACGGACGAGCGCCGCTGGGCCATGGGCGTCCTGAACACCGCCCTCGGCGGCGGCATGTCGTCCCGCCTCTTCCAGGAGGTCCGGGAGAAGCGCGGCCTGGCCTACAGCGTGTACTCGTACACGTCGGGCTTCGCCGACACCGGCCTCTTCGGCGTCTACGCGGGCTGCCGCCCGAGCCAGGTGCACGACGTCCTGAAGATCTGCCGAGACGAACTCGACCAGGTCGCGCAGAACGGCCTGAGCGACGACGAGATCGGCCGCGCGATCGGCCAGCTCGCGGGCTCCACCGTTCTCGGCCTCGAGGACACCGGTGCGCTGATGAACCGTATCGGCAAGAGCGAGCTGTGCTGGGGCGAGCAGATGTCCGTCGACGACATGCTGGCCAAGATCGCCGCGGTCACCCCGGACGACGTCCGTGAGGTTGCCCGCGAGGTCCTCGGCCACCGGCCGTCCCTGTCGGCCATCGGCCCGCTCAAGGACAAGCAGGCCGCCCGCCTGCACGAAGCGGTCTCCTAACCCCTTAAGGAATCAGGAACATGAGCAAGCTGCGCGTGGCGGTCGTCGGGGCCAAGGGCCGGATCGGCTCCGAGGCCGTCCGGGCCGTCGAGGCCGCCGACGACCTGGAACTGGTCGCGGCCCTTGGCCGGGGCGACTCGCTGGACACGCTGGTGGAGACCGGTGCCCAGGTCGTGGTCGAACTGACCAACCCCGACGCGGTGATGGCCAATCTGGACTTCTGCGCCCGGCACGGCATCCACGCCGTCGTCGGTACGACGGGCTGGACCGACGAGCGCATCGCGCAGCTGAAAACCTGGCTGGCCGCAACGCCTCAGACGGGTGTCCTGATCGCCCCGAACTTCTCCATCGGCGCGGTCCTCAGCATGAAGTTCGCGCAGATCGCGGCGCCGTACTTCGAGTCCGTCGAGGTCATCGAGCTGCACCACCCGAACAAGGCGGACGCCCCCAGCGGCACCGCCACGCGCACCGCCCAGCTCATCGCCGAGGCGCGCAGGGAAGCGGGCAGCGCCCCGCAGCCCGACGCCACGGCGACCGCGCTGGAGGGCGCCCGCGGCGCGGACGTCGACGGTGTGCCGGTGCACTCGGTGCGCCTTCGCGGCCTCCTGGCCCACCAGGAGGTGCTGCTCGGCGGCGAGGGCGAGACCCTCACCGTCCGGCACGACTCACTGCACCACAGCAGCTTCATGCCGGGCATCCTGCTCGGCGTACGCCGTGTGGTGAGCACTCCGGGCCTGACGTTCGGCCTGGAACACTTCCTGGATCTGAACTGACGCGGGCCGGCTGACCCTCATGCGAGCAAAGATCACTTACGCCGTCACGGCTGCCGTCCTGGTCGTCTACTTCGTCCTGGTCGGCAGCCGCGGCGTGCTCCTGATACAGCACGGCACCGCCCTCACCATCACCTTCGGTGTCGCGGTGCTCATCCTGCCGTTCATCGGTGTCTGGTTCCTCTGGAAGAACACCCAGTTCGTCCAGCGCGCCAACCGCCTGGCCGCCGAGCTGGAAGCCGAAGGCGGCCTGCCGGTCGACGAGTTGAAGCGCACGCCCGGCGGCCGCATCGACCGCGACTCGGCCGACGAGGTCTTCGCCAGGCGCAAGGCCGAGACCGAGGACGCGCCGGACGACTGGCGCTGCTGGTTCCGCCTGGCCGTCGCCTATCACGACGCCCGGGACACCCCGCGCGCGCGAAAGGCCATGCAGCGCGCGATCGCGCTGCACGCGGGCAGGCCGGTGAACGTCTAGCCCGGGCGGTTCAGACCCGGCTCAGGCAGTGCGCCGGTATTCGTCGGCCCACACCTCGATCGAGTCGGCCGCCCGGTTGAAGGCCTCGTGCCGGGCCATGAAGTCCGCGTTGCGGTCGGTGAGCAGCGGCTGCTGCCCCCCGGCCTGCTCATCCCGTCGTACGAGGATGAGTGCCTGCCCCTGTACGGTGCGGGGCAGCCCGAGCCACCGCACGGGCTGCTGCGTGGTGCGCACGGTCGCGACCTGCGCCCACGGCACGGTCTGCGTCGTCAGGAAGGCCACCCGACGCAGTCCGTGCGCGCTCACCCAGGTGCCCATCCGCAGCAGCCGCAGCGCGCTCGCGATGATGACCACCGCGAGCCCCGCGCAGATCGCGGAACCCGCCAGTGAGTCCGCGAACGCGATGATCACCGCGGCGACGAGGACGAACGAGGCGAGCAGCAGGAGCAGCGCTGCCGCCCCCACCCGCCACGGACCCGGCCGGTAGGGCCGGCGCCAGTGGTCGCGGTCGTCGAACGGCAGCGCGGCGTCGTCCGCCGACTCGTCAAAGGCGCGGTCCGCCGTCAGGAAGGGCAGGGGCACGACTGAGTCCTCACTCGATCCACGCACGGGCTGTGCCCGGTGAGGCTACCGAGCCCTGCTCAGGGCTACCACCCTTGGGGGTCCAAGGGGGTACCTCCCACGCCAATCGGGGCAGTGGGGAGAGCCAGGGTCAGACGGTCTTCATCGACCGTCCGAGGCTTCGGACTGCTGGGTGTGCGACGGTGACTGATCGGGTGACAGGGCAGGCATGCCGACCAGCAGAGAACCTGCGAGTCCGGCGGCCACGACCAGGCCGATCAGGGTGCGGCCCACGATCTGAGAGGCCGACGGGCGCTCTCGGGGCGGGGGAGTGACATTGCTGCGAAACTTGTCGGCTTCGGCGATGAAGGCGAACGGGACGGGCTCGCGCCGACGGAACATGGGGTGCGTTTCTCCTCACGCGACTCGAACTTAACTCTGTTGTCCAGTCAGACGCTCGAAACGGCCAATTGGTGCCCGGTTTCGCCAAATTCGCCGAAGATTGTCGTGGCGAGGCACCGAACGGCCGATTGTCAGTGCCGGGCCATAGAGTGGGCGCCGCCCGAGTGATGCACATGGAAGGACCCCGCCAGTGAGCGAGACCCCCACCGAAGACCTCAAGCCCAGCTTCCGCAGCGAGGTCACCGTCGAGTTGGTGAAGCATGCCGCGACCGACTCCGACGTCCTGTGGGCCGCCCGCGTCTCCACTGCCGGGGAGCAGTCCCTGGAGGAGCTCCAGAAGGACCCGGAGCGCTCCAAGGGCTTGATCAACTACCTGATGCGGGACCGCCACGGCAGCCCCTTCGAGCACAACTCGATGACGTTTTTCATCAGCGCCCCCATCTTCGTCTTCCGCGAGTTCATGCGACACCGCGTCGGCTGGTCGTACAACGAGGAATCGGGCCGCTACAGGGAGCTCCAGCCGACGTTCTACGTCCCCGACGAGTCCCGCAAGCTGGTCCAGGAGGGCCGCCCCGGGAAGTACGTCTTCGTGGAGGGCACCGCGGCCCAGCAGGAGCTCACGGGCCGCGTCATGGAGGACTCCTACCGCCAGGCGTACGAGGCCTATCAGGAGATGCTCGCCGCAGGCGTCGCGCGTGAGGTGGCCCGCGCGGTCCTGCCGGTCGGCCTCTTCTCGTCGATGTACGCGACGTGCAACGCCCGTTCGCTGATGCACTTCCTCGGCCTGCGCACGCAGCACGAGCTGGCCAAGGTCCCGTCCTTCCCGCAGCGGGAGATCGAGATGGTCGGCGAGAAGATGGAGGAGCACTGGGCAAAGCTCATGCCCCTCACGCACGCGGCCTTCAACGGCAACGGACGTGTGGCTCCGTGAGGCACTGATGTACGGGTGGGCTGAGTGAGGTGTCCGTATTGCGGCATTTCGAGAAGTTCATCTAGCCTGATCAAACGGACCCGGCACTGCTTGAACCCCCGAGCAGGCAGTGCCGGGCTCCTCACTTGTCAGGTCCGCACACATCCCCCGAGGGGGGACCACGCGCTGAGCAGCGAGTAGCGTGTTACCCATGGCTCCGACCTCCACTCCGCAGACCCCCTTCGGCAGGGTCCTCACCGCTATGGTCACGCCCTTTACGGCGGACGGCGCACTCGACCTCGACGGCGCACAGCGGCTCGCCGCCCACTTGGTGGACGCAGGCAACGACGGCCTCGTCATCAACGGCACCACCGGTGAGTCCCCGACCACCAGCAACGCGGAGAAAGCCGAGCTCGTACGAGCCGTAGTGGAAGCAGTCGGAGACCGCGCCCACGTCGTCGCGGGCGTCGGTACGAACGACACCCGTCACAGCATCGAGCTCGCCCGCGACGCCGAGCGCGTCGGCGCCACCGGCCTCCTGACCGTGACGCCGTACTACAACAAGCCCCCGCAGGAGGGCCTGCTCCGGCACTTCTCCGCGATCGCCGACAGCACCGAGCTGCCGGTCATGCTCTACGACATCCCCGGCCGCAGCGGCGTCCCGATCAACACCGAGACGATCGTCCGTCTCGCCCAGCACCCGCGGATCGTCGCCAACAAGGACGCCAAGGGCGACCTCGGCCGCGCCAGCTGGGCCATCGCCCGCTCCGGCCTCGCCTGGTACTCCGGCGACGACATGCTGAACCTCCCGCTGCTCTCCGTCGGCGCCTGCGGCTTCGTCTCCGTCGTCAGCCATGTGGTCACCCCCGAACTGCGCGCGATGCTCGACGCGCACTCCACGGGTGACGTGCAGAAGGCCACCGAGATCCACCAGAAGCTGCTCCCGGTCTTCACCGGCATGTTCCGTACGCAGGGTGTGATCACCACCAAGGCGGCACTCACCCTGCAGGGCCGCCCCGCGGGCCCGCTGCGGCTGCCCCTGGTCGAACTGTCGCCCGAGGAGACGCACCAGCTCAAGATCGATCTCGCCGCCGGCGGGGTACAGCTCTAACCACAGACTTCACAACTGAATACGCGAAACACCGCGGGACACCGACTGACACCGTCCTGCACTCACACCAGACAACTGCTACTGCACGAACGTCATGCGCGCCACGTGCCTTGGAGGTACGTGGCGCGTGTGGTGAGGAGAGTCTTTTGAGTCATCCGCATCCTGAACTCGGCGCCCCGCCGAAGCTCCCGAAGGGCGGCCTGCGGGTCACCCCGCTCGGCGGCCTCGGTGAGATCGGCCGCAACATGACCGTCTTCGAGTACAACGGTCGCCTGCTGATCGTCGACTGCGGAGTGCTCTTCCCCGAGGAGGAGCAGCCCGGAATCGACCTGATCCTGCCGGACTTCACGTCCATCAGGGACCGCCTCGACGACATCGACGGCATCGTGCTCACGCACGGCCACGAGGACCACATCGGCGGTGTCCCCTATCTCCTTCGCGAGAAGCCGGACATCCCGCTGATCGGCTCCAAGCTGACCCTCGCGCTCATCGAGGCGAAGCTCCAGGAGCACCGCATCCGTCCGTACACGCTCGAGGTCGCCGAGGGCGACCGTGAGCGCCTCGGCCCGTTCGACTGCGAATTCGTCGCGGTCAACCACTCCATCCCCGACGCCCTGGCCGTCGCCGTCCGCACCCCCGCGGGCATGGTCGTCGCCACCGGCGACTTCAAGATGGACCAGCTGCCGATGGACGGCCGCCTCACGGACCTGCACGCGTTCGCGCGGCTGAGCGAGGAGGGCATCGACCTCCTTCTCTCCGACTCGACGAATGCCGAGGTGCCGGGCTTCGTCCCGCCGGAGCGCGACATCTCGAACGTGATCCGGGGCGTCTTCGCGGGCGCCCAGAAGCGGATCATCGTCGCGAGCTTCGCCAGCCACGTCCACCGCATCCAGCAGATCCTGGACGCGGCTCACGAGTACGGCCGCCGGGTCGCCTTCGTCGGCCGCTCCATGGTCCGCAACATGGGCATCGCGCGGGACCTCGGCTACCTGAAGGTCCCGCCGGGCCTGGTGGTCGACGTCAAGACGCTCGACGACCTGCCGGACCACGAGGTCGTGCTCGTCTGCACGGGCTCGCAGGGTGAACCGATGGCCGCCCTCTCCCGGATGGCCAACCGCGATCACCAGATCCGCATCGTCCAGGGCGACACGGTCATCCTGGCGTCGTCGCTCATCCCCGGCAACGAGAACGCGGTCTACCGCGTGATCAACGGCCTGACCCGCTGGGGAGCCAACGTCGTCCACAAGGGCAACGCGAAGGTGCACGTCTCCGGCCACGCGTCGGCCGGCGAGCTCCTGTACTTCTACAACATCTGCAAGCCCAAGAACCTGATGCCGGTCCACGGCGAATGGCGCCACCTGCGCGCCAACGCCGAGCTCGGCGCCCTCACCGGCGTCCCGCACGACCGCATCGTGATCGCCGAGGACGGCGTCGTCGTCGACCTCGTCGAGGGCAAGGCGAAGATCGTCGGCAAGGTCCAGGCGGGATACGTGTACGTGGACGGCCTCTCGGTCGGCGACGTCACGGAGTCCTCCCTCAAGGACCGCAGGATCCTCGGCGACGAGGGCATCATCTCGGTCTTCGTGGTGGTGGACTCCAGCACCGGCAAGATCACCGGGGGTCCGCACATCCAGGCCCGCGGCTCCGGCATCGACGACTCGGCCTTCTCCGCCGTCATGCCGAGGGTCCAGGAGGTCCTCGAGAAGTCGGCCCAGGACGGCGTCGTGGAGCCCCACCAGCTGCAGCAGCTCATCCGCCGCACGCTGGGCAAGTGGGTCTCGGACAACTACCGCCGACGCCCGATGATCCTTCCCGTGGTCGTCGAGGTCTGACCCGACACTGCGTGAACTAGGAGCGGGGCGCCTCGATTTGCATCGGGGAGCCCCGCTCCAGTACGTTTACGTCTCCGCCTGAACGGGAAGCACCCGGCACTCACGTGCTCGGAGCCAACCAAACAGGGCGGGGGAATTCCGACTCAGAATCTCTGATAAAGTCGGAACCGCCGGAAAGGGAAACGCGAAAGCCGAAAGGCCGGAGCGGGAACCGGAAAGGCACCGAGGAAATCGGACACGAAAGAGTCTGATAGAGTCGGAAACGCAAGACAGCGAGAACAGCAAGACAAAAGAAACACCGAAGGGAAGCGCCCGGAGGAAAG
>NZ_JBSGSG010000086.1:0-41161 GCF_053606765.1 Streptomyces sp. NPDC055189 | reverse complement strand
GGCCCTGACGCATGTACCGACCTGGTATTCCCGCGAACAGCCTCGGACGAAGTCCGGCCTCCCGTGCGTCCAGCTTGACGGCCAGGCACCCAGTCTGTTGCATACGTTCTGTGATCGCGCACCGGGCTCCAACTGTAAGTTCCTGTACGTACGTCCAGCGCTCCCGGGCCCTTGCGGCGGGAGGGTACGCACCGTGGACCCGGTGATCGTCGTCGGCGCGGGCCCCGTGGGGCTCACGCTCGCCCTGGCTCTCGCGCGTCACTCCGTACCCACCGTCGTACTCGATGAAGGTCCTGGCAAGGACGAGCAGCGGCCCGCGCGGACCGTGGTCCTGCGGGATGACACGGCCGCCCTCATGGAACGGCTCGCCGGTCACCCGTTCGGCGACCAGGATTCCGGTGCGCGGTGGGAGGGCTGGCGGTCCCTGCGACGCAAGCAGCTGATGCGGGAGATCACGTTCAGTGATGAGATGCCGGCCCCGCTCCATGTGCCCCAGCATGTGCTGACCGGTGCCCTGCGCGCGGCCATCGCCGACGAACGTCTCGTCAAGATCGCCGTGGAGAGCAAGCTCGACTCCCTGGAGCAGGACGCGGGCGGACTGACCGCCCACACGCGCGGGCCCAAGGACACCTGGTGGCGCGGCAGTTATCTGGTGGGCTGCGACGGCCCGCGCTCGACGGTGCGCAAGCTTCTCGACATCCGCTTCCCGGGGCGCACGGCCGTCGAACGACACGCCGTGGCCGCGCTGCGCACGGAACTTCCCGGGCCCGGTGAGGCGTTGTTGCATCGTGCGCCTCCGTGGCGTCACGGAGGCGCCGAGGTGACGGGTCGTCCGCTCGCCGACGGGGTGTGGCGGATCGACTGGCTGCTGCCGCCACGCGGCGATCTCGTGACGCCCGACGCCCTCGTGGTCCGCATCCGCGAGACGCTCGCGGGCTGGTGCGGGGGCTCCACACCGCCGTACGAACTGCTCGACACCGGCGTGCACACCGTCCACCACCGTCTTGCCCGACGGTGGCGGGCCGGCCGCGCCTTCCTCGCGGGGGACGCCGCGCATCTGCTCGGCGCGCTCGGCACCCAAGGGCTCGACGAAGGGCTGCGGGACGCGGACAACCTCGCCTGGAAGCTGGCCATCGCGTGGCACCACGGCGCGCGGGACGCCCTGCTCGACAGCTACCAGGCCGAGCGGCGGGCCGGCGTCGCCGCACGTCTGCGCGCGGCCGACCAGTCGCTGCCGATACTGCGGGGCGGCGGAGGCCTGCGTTCCTACGTGCCGGGGTCGGCGCGCGGGCACGACATGCTGCTCGCCGACGGCCATGTGGGGCGCGGCCCTCTCGGTGCCCCCGGATCGTACGCGGACTCACCGCTGGCGCCCGCTCCCGCCGAGTCCGAGGTGGTCGTGGGCACGGAGCCGGGGACGCCCGTGACCGATGTGCCGGTGACCGCTCCCGACGGCACCCTGGTGCGGCTGCGGGACCGGCTCGGCACGGGACACCTGCTCGTCGTCCTTGTCGCGCCCGGCACGGTCGTGTGGGAGCGGCGTCACTGGGTGACGGCCGGGATCATGCCCCGGCTCGCCGCCGCCGTATCGGCACTGCCGCACCCCGCGGAACTGCTCGTCGCGGAGAGCTACCCCGGAGCCCCCGCGCACTCGGTGCTGCTCGTCCGCCCCGACGGCCACCTGGTCATCGCGCTCGGCGGGGTACGGCCCGCCGAGCTGTATACGGCGGCCGATGCGGCCGTCGGCGGGGCGGCACCGAAGCGGCGCGCGGACCGCGCGGACACCACGGAGAAGACGGAGAGCACGGCCTCCGCGGGCCGGCCGACCACCCAGTGAACAGGAGTTGACCGGCCCGCGGCGTCATGGTCTACTCCGAAACGTGACCGACACCGATGTGCGCCTGTGGCGACGGGTCCATATGGACCTCGTCCGCTATGCGGGCTGCGTGTGTCGCCCGTCCTTCTGAATTCGCCTTTCTTCCTGCGCGCCCTCTTCTTGGCGCGCGCTTCCGCGAACTTCCGGGACGGTAGCCGTGTCTCCTTCTGTTTCTGCTTCCGCTGTTTCCTCCACGCATGCCTCCACGGCGGTGGCCGCGCCCACCGCCGCCGAGCTTCTCGACTTCGTGCGCCGCACCGCGGCCGACCCCGAGCTCATCGCCTCACTGCCGCTCGACCCCGAGGGACGCACGTGGGTGCGCCTCGAAGGGCCCGGTGGCAGCGAGGCCTGGCTGATCGGCTGGCCGCCGGGCACCGGCACCGGCTGGCACGACCACGCGGAGTCGGTCGGCGCCTTCCTCAGCGCGGCCGGCACCCTCAAGGAGAACTCCCTCGCCGCCCGGCTGCCCACCGACGGCTGGAAGACCCTGGAGCTCTCCGAAGACGTGGACCGCGAGCGTGAGTTGACGCCCGGCAAGGGCAGGGCGTTCGGCCAGAACCACGTACATGAAGTACTGAACGAATCCACGAGCGAGCACGCCGTCTCCGTGCACGCCTACTATCCGCCGCTCCCCCGCATCCGCCGCTATAGCCGTACGGGCGCGGTCCTGCGCCTGGAGTCCGTGGAGCGCCCGGAGGACTGGCAGTGAGTGAGCACTCCGTAGCGGGCCGCCCGGCAGACGCGTCTCCCGTAGGCATCGACGAGTTGCTCGATCGTGTGCGGGTCGGCCTCGACCGGGTCACCCCGGAGGAGGCGCGCGACACCGCGGCCGCGGGAGGGCTGCTGGTCGACATCCGGTACGCGGCCCTGCGCGACCGGGACGGTCTGATTCCCGGCGCCCTCGTCGTCGAGCGCAACGAACTGGAGTGGCGCCTGGACCCGCAGGGCAGTCACCGCGCCGCGGAGGCCGTCGGCCATGACCTGCGCGTCGTCGTGATCTGCAACGAGGGGTACGCGTCGAGCCTCGCGGCCGTCTCCCTGCGGCAGTTGGGGCTGCGGTACGCCACCGATCTCATCGGCGGCTTCCAGGCGTGGAAGGCGGCCGGGCTGCCCGTCGCGGGGTGAGTAACGCATCTCTCGTGGATGGGGCGTGGGTGCCCCTCTCCGGATTCGGTAAGGGGCACCCACCATTGCGTGCTGCCGCTTACTCCTTGGCCGTGGCCACCGTGACGGGGCGCGGCTTCAGGGCTGCGCGGCCCGGGAGCGCGGTCGCCACGAGGGCGAGCAGAGCCGCGACGGCGACCACGGAGACGTACACCAAGGGAGTGACCGAGGGTGCGGCACTGCCCGTCATGCCGACACTGAAGGCGGTCAGGACGGCGAGCGCGATGCCGCTGCCGATGGCCGTGCCGATGAACAGGACGGACAGCGCCTCGGTGCGCAGCATGCGCAGGACCTGGCGACGGCTCGCACCCGCGAGACGCAGCATCGCGAACTCGCGGATGCGCTCGGAGACCGACATCGCGAGCGTGTTGACGACGGCGATCGCGGTGAAGGCCAGGATCAGGCCCATGGCCAGGTAATTCACCTCGGCGTTCGCCTCCTGGCGCTCGGCCTGGAGGTTGTCGGCGGCGGCCGGGGCGAGCACGCGTACGCCCGGGAACTTCTCCACGCGTGCCGCGAGTTGTTCCTGTGTACGGTCGCTCTTGATCAGGACCGTGGCGGCGAGCGGGTTGTCGACGTGGCGGGCGACCAGGTCGTGCGCCATGGTCAGATCTCCGAACCCGAGCCCGCGCGCGTATACGGCGCTGACCTCGAGCGCGGTCTTCGTGCCGTCGCCGAGCGTGAGCTTCAGAGTGCTGCCGGGCCGCAAGCCGAGCTGATCCGCGGCCAGTTCGCTGACGGCGACGCTGCCCTTGCCGAAGCCCTGCAGGGATCCGGCGGTCACGTCCGGGTCCCAGGTGCGGGTGAGACCGGCCGTGCTGACGCCCTGCGCCGGGTACTTGTCGAGGCCTACGCGCACGGTGGTGCGCACGACTTCGGTGGCGGCCCCGACGCCTTCGGTCGTACGCAGTTGCTGCGCGGCCCCGGCCGGAACGCCGGGCCCCTGCGCCGCCAGGACCCAGTCGGCTCGGATGCCGTCGCGGGCCTGCGCGCGGGCCGCGTCGCCGAGGGTGGGCTGCACGAACAGGACGGTGCAGGTCATGCCGGTGAGCAGGGCGAGCGGGGTGACGGCCGCCGCCATCCGGGCGGCGTTGCCGCGCAGGTTGGCGTGCGCGAGGCGGCCGCCGGGGCCGGAGAGGCGCAGTGGGCCGCGGAGTACGGCAGCCGCCGCCTTGACGATGAGCGGGCCGAGGAGCGCGACGGCGCAGGAGAGGACCACGACGGCCAGGAACGTCACGGGCGTGGAGGCGGGTTCGGTGCGCAGCACGCTGAGCACGGCGACCAGCACGGCGCCGCCGGCCAGCACGACGAGCCCCGCGATGATGCGGCTCCACGCCGGACGGGTGCGCTCGACACGTGCTTCGGCGAGGGCCTCGGCCGGGCGGATACGGGCGATGCGGCGGGCCGAGACACGGGCTGCGGCCCAGGCTCCGAGCAGCGTCGCGGCCACGGCGGCGAAGAGCGGGAAGACGCTCACGGTCCGCTCCAGGGTGGCGGGGACGGCACCCATGTCCACGAACCTGCCGTGCAGCCAGCCGCCCAGCGGGATTCCGGCGAGCGCACCGCTGACGCCTGCTGCCGCGCCGACGATCAGTGCCTCGCGGCCGAGGAGCCCCCGGATCTGCTTCGGGGTGGCGGCGATGGCGCGGAGCAGGGCGAGTTCGCGGTGGCGCTGCTGCACGGAGAGGGCGAAGGTGCCGACGACCACGAGGATGGCGACGAGGAGCGAGGTGCCGCCCATCGCACCGCCCATGCTGACCAGCTTGATGCGGGCGCCCGCCGCGTCGAGGAACTCCACGGGGCCCCGGTCGTCGCCGGTGCTGACCTGCGCCTTCGTACCGGCGAGGGAGTCTGCGACCGCCTTCTTGAGCTCGGCCGTCCCGGTGCCCTTGGCCGGTACGACGCCGAGCGTGGTGATCTGGCCGGGGTGGGCGGCGAGCCGTTCGGCCTCCGCGGTGGAGAAGAAGAGGGACGTCTGGTGGGCGAGGTCGCCGCGGGCGGGGGCTGCGACACCGGTGATGCGGTAGGAGCGCGGGGCCTGTGTCGACTGGACGGTGAGGCGGTCGCCGGTCTTGAGCCGGGCGCTCTCGGCGAGGCCGCGATCGATGACGAGGTCGCCGGTGGCGCGCGGGGCCGCTCCGTCGACGAGACGGAAGGGCGTCAGCGCGGCCGACTCCCAGGCGTGGCCGTACGCGGGTTTGCCGGCGAGGTCACCGGCCTCGGAGGTCAACGGCACGGCGAGGAAGGTCAGCTCGGAGATGACTTTGCCGACGCCCTGCACGCCTCTGAGCTTGTCCGTCGTGTCATCCGGCAGCCAGGCCCGCTCGGCGATCGGCTTGGCCTTGTGCTTGACCTTGGTCTTGCCCTTCTTGTGCTTGACGGTGGTCTTGTGGACGTTCTGGTCGGCGGAGACGACCACGGGGGCCGCGGCGTAGCGCTCGGTCCGGATGGTGCCGCGCAGGCCGGTCTCCAGGAGGGTGCCGCAGGCCGTGATGAGCGCGGCGGCGCACATCAACGCCAGGAAAGCGCCGAGGAATCCACCCTTTCGGTCCCGGACTGTCTGCAGTGCGTAGCGGAGCATCATGAGGTCGCCTCGGGCTCGGAGGGAGGAGAGGGGGAGAGGGAGGATTCGTCGATCTCTGCGGGGGCGTCGATCGTTGCGGAGGTGTCGGCCGTTGCGGGCTCGTCGGTCGGCTCCGGCGCCGGGAAGGCAAGGAGCCGCGTGAGTACGGTGCGGGCGTCTGCCGGGGTCTGCGCGTCGGGGCGCTTGTAGCGGTTGAGCAGGGCGATGTACTCCTCGAAGAACTCGCGGAGTTCGGGCAGCGTCAGCCGGATCGTGCCGCGCGAGTACGCAAACGCGTCGGCCCACTCACCGAGTCCGGCGCCGCCCTCTCGCTGAAGCTGCTCGAAAAGCTCCAGGTCTGCGGCGTACGAGAGGTGGTTCAACTCGTCCATGACGAGCCGCGTCTCGGCGTTCTGCTTGCTGCGCGGCGGGAAGCGCCGGTCGCCGGGGATCGCGCGCCACCAGCGTTCACGCCCATGGCCCGCGTCCCCGGTCTCCTCGACGAAGCCGTAGCGGGCGAGCTCGCGCAGGTGGTAGCTGGTGGCGCCGGTATTGAGGCCGAGCGCCCTGGCGAGCGTCGCGGAGGTGGCCGGGCCGTGCGCGGTGAGGTGCTGCAGCATCTGCTGGCGCCGGGGCTGCGCGAGCGCCTTGAGGACACGGAGGTCGCTCAGCTCCTCGGGCGCACCGTCAGTAGTGCCGGGTTCCTTTGCCATGCGTACACAGTCGTCTGTGCACAGGTTCCTTTGCAGTGCGGCGGACCGGCGTCTTCAGTGGGGGGTTAACCCCACCTTGCGGGCGGGGAGGGGGAGTTGAGCTGGGCGTAAGCCCGCTCGGTACGAGTCCCTCGCAGGTTCGGCGCGAACCCGGCGCGTGCCACGTTGGCCCGCGTCCGCGCCGGCCGCCCGCATCGCCACCGGCCACCGTGTTCGAGGCCCCTCATCGGCACGCCCCGGCGGAACGCGAAAGGGCCGGGCCGCGGTTCGCACCGCGCTGCCCGGCCCAGACCCGGGCCCCACCCCCGCGAGGGCCCTGGTCAGCTCAATCCCCGTCGTACCCCAAGTCCTCCGCGTCCTCGCCCTCTTCCTCGATTGCCTGCCGGACGATCCGGAGTGCCAGGCCTTCCGAGTAGCCCTTGCGAGCGAGCATGCCCGCGAGGCGGCGCAGCCGCTTGTCGCGGTCGAGACCCCGCGTGGCACGGAGCTTGCGGGCCACGAGCTCGCGTGCGGTCGCCTCTTCCTGCTCCGAGTCCAGCTGTCCGACGGCCTCCTCGATCAGCACGGCGTCCACGCCCTTCGTGCGCAGCTCCTGTGCGAGCGCCCGCCGGGCCAGGCCCCGGCCGTGGTGCCGGGACTCCACCCACGCGCCCGCGAAGGCTCCGTCGTTGATCAGGCCGACCTCTTCGAAGCGGGTCAGTACCTCGTCCGCCACGTCGTCCGGGATGTCCCGCTTGCGCAGCGCGTCCGCCAACTGTTTGCGCGTGCGCGGGGTCCCGGTGAGCAGCCGCAGACAGATCGCCCGCGCCTTCTCACCCGGATCCGCTGTCGGCGGCTCCCCCTTCTCGGCCCTCGACGAGAAAGGGGGACCGCTGTCCTGTGAACCGTCACCCCGGCCTTCACCGAAGCCACCACGCCGCCGGCGGCCCCTCCGGCCGCCGCCCCCGCGGAACCCGGTGCCGTCACCGGCCTGGTCGGCGCCGCCCTGATCCGCACCGTCCGCGAGGCCTCGGCCCGCGGGGTCGGTGTGGTGCTCGGGGGTGATCTGGTCCGCCCAGTCCGTGCGCCGCGTCATGGATCAGCTCTTGGCCGCGGCGGCCTTGGGCTTGGTGGCCTTGGTCGCCGGCGCGGGCACCGTCTTCGTGGCGTCCTCGACCGCCGCACCCGGCGCGTCCTTGGCCGGCTCGGCAGCCGGCTCCTCCGTCGGCTTCACGCCGACGCCCAGCTTCTCCTTGATCTTCCGCTCGATCTCGTTGGCGAGATCGGGGTTGTCCTTCAGGAAGTTGCGGGCGTTCTCCTTGCCCTGGCCGAGCTGGTCGCCCTCGTACGTGTACCAGGCGCCGGCCTTGCGGACGAAGCCGTTCTCCACGCCCATGTCGATCAGGCCGCCCTCGCGGCTGATGCCCTGGCCGTAGAGGATGTCGAACTCGGCCTGCTTGAAGGGCGGCGCGACCTTGTTCTTGACGACCTTGACGCGGGTGCGGTTGCCGACCGCGTCCGTGCCGTCCTTCAGGGTCTCGATGCGGCGGATGTCGAGACGCACCGAGGCGTAGAACTTCAGCGCGCGGCCACCGGTCGTGGTCTCCGGGGAGCCGAACATCACGCCGATCTTCTCGCGGAGCTGGTTGATGAAGATCGCGGTGGTCTTGGACTGGTTGAGCGCACTGGTGATCTTCCGGAGCGCCTGGCTCATCAGACGGGCCTGCAGACCCACGTGCGAGTCGCCCATCTCGCCCTCGATTTCCGCGCGCGGCACCAGGGCCGCGACGGAGTCGATGACGATCAGGTCGAGCGCGCCGGAGCGGACCAGCATGTCGACGATCTCCAGAGCCTGCTCGCCGTTGTCCGGCTGGGACAGGATCAGGTTGTCGATGTCGACGCCCAGCTTCTTCGCGTACTCGGGGTCGAGTGCGTGCTCGGCGTCCACGAAGGCGACGGCGCCGCCCGCGCGCTGTGCGTTCGCCACGGCGTGCAGCGTCAGCGTCGTCTTACCGGAGGATTCCGGTCCGTACACCTCCACCACACGGCCGCGCGGGATGCCGCCGACGCCGAGCGCGACGTCGAGCGCGGTCGAGCCGGTGGGGATGACCTCGATGGGGTCGTTCGGCCGCTCGCCCATGCGCATCACTGCGCCCTTGCCGAATTGCCGTTCAATCTGTGCGAGGGCGGCTTCGAGCGCCTTCTCGCGGTCGGTTCCTGCCATGGGTTCCACCCGATTTGCTTGTGTCGATCGCTTCACGTCAATGACGCTAGCGCCTGCCACTGACAATCCGCCCCGACGGCCGTCCGGCCTGTGGATAACTCGGGGCGATCGCCCCGCCGAAAACCGCCGGAGCCCCAGGGATCCCCCCGCGAAAACCCCGGGAAAACGCCGCCAGGCAACCCATAAGAATGGATGTTCGATTTTGGTGTCAAGCGCACCACGCGGCTCCACCGAGAGTACGGAAGGGTTCGGTCCGCAGGGCGTACATCGGCCTCCCGACCCTCCGTGCCGCGCCTACTGACGCTCGCCGGGCCCTGATTCCGGGCCGTGGTCCGGTGCGGTGTCGGGGCTCGCACCCGAAGCTTCCTCGGCCGCGATCTCGGCCTCCGAACTCGCCCCCGGATGGTTCGGTGCGCGCATGGCGCGCCGCATGCGCGTGAGGAGGGACGCTCCGCCCTTGCGCCGGTGCCCGTGCACGCGCGGGTCGTCCGTGACGTCGTACCGCTTCACGTACGCCCCCAGGAAGGCCTGCAGGGTCGCGATCGCCGGGATGGAGATCAGGGCGCCGACCGCGCCGAGGAGTGCCGTGCCCGCGATGACCGACCCGAAGGCGACCGCCGGGTGGATGTCGACGCTCTTGGCGGTGAGCTTGGGCTGCAGGACGTAGTTCTCGAACTGCTGGTAGACCACCACGAAGATCAGCACCCACAGCGCGTACCAGGGATCGACCGTGAAGGAGATCAGCATCGGCAGCGCGCCCGCCAGATACGTGCCGATGGTGGGGATGAACTGCGAGACCAGGCCGACCCACACCGCGAGCACGGGTGCGTACGGCACGCCGAGGGCCTGCAGCAGGACGTAGTGCGCGATTCCGGAGATCAGTGCCATCAGACCGCGCGAGTAGAGATAGCCGCCGGTCTTGTCGACCGCGATCTCCCAGGCGCGGAGCACCTCGGCCTGCCGGGCGGGCGGCAGCACCGAGCAGAGCGCGCGCCGCAGCCGCGGTCCGTCGGCCGCGAAGTAGAACGAGAACAGCATGACCGTCAGGAGCTGGAAGAGGCCGCCGAGGACCTGCGCCGACACGTCCAGGACGCCGCTGGCGCTGTTCTGCACGTACTTCTGCAGCCAGTCCGAGTGGACCAGGCTGTCCTGGATCTCGACCCGGGAGAGCTCCGTGTGGAAGGTCTGGTTGATCCAGCTGATGACGTCGTCGAGGTACTCGGGGAAATCCTCGACCATGTCCACGATCTGGCCCGCGAGCATCGACCCCATGAGCGTGATGAAGCCGGCGCTCGCGATCAGGACGCCGAGAAAGACCAGGAAGGTGGCGAAGCCCCTGCGCAGCCCGCGCGCGGCCATCCAGCTCACCGCGGGCTCGACCGCGAGCGCCAGGAAGAACGCGATCAGGATGTTGATCAGCAGCCCGGTCAGCTGGTGGAAGGCCCAACTGCCCAGCTGGAAACAGGCGATGAGCGCGAGGGCGAGCACCATGGCGCGCGGCAGCCAGCGCGGCATACTTGCGGCCCGCCCGCTGCCCGCCCCGTTCGGGGGCTGTGCGGGCGGCGTCGTGCCGAGCGGAGCTGCGTCCTGAGTGACCTGCGCGGTCTCGTCTGTCGATGCCACGGGATCAGTCTCGCCCACCCCACCGGCATTCAGCCGCCGCCCCCGTGTCTTCGCGCCCGTCAGAGCCCGGGACGGGCCGCCGGCGGGCGGCGAACTGTCCGCCCTCAGCGCTTGTCGGCCGGTACGTCCATCGCCGTGCACACGGCACGCCAGACGTCCTTGGCGTCCCAGCCAGCGTCCAGTGCCTGGTGCACCGTGCGCCCGCCGAGCTCCGCCATCACGTGATCGCGAGCGAACGAGTCCGCGTACCCCTGTCCGAAGTGGGCAGCCATCCGCTCCCAGAAAATCGTCAACCGCATGCGTTCAGTATCACGCCCTTGAGAGTGCAGCCGGACGCAGGGGGCTTACCGAAGGCGCTTTCCGGCCTACGGTCTGTGCATGGCCGAAACCGGAGCATCCCCGCACGCCGCGCCCTCGCCGGTCGCACGCGCCGAGCACTTCGTCTGGCTCACCGCGCGCGTCCTCGAGCAGCGGCGGTTCGCGTACCACTTCCTGAACACCGCGGGCGGTGCCGGACCCGACCCGCTGGCCGACGCGGTCGAGAGCGCCCTGACCGCGTACGCCACCGCGGACGGCGGGTACGGGTACGCGCTCCAACCGGATCTGCGCGGCCCCGTGAGCCAGCCCCTGCACGCCGGGCACGCGCTGCGCGTCCTGGATTCCGTCCGGCGCTGCGGCGGGCAGCGGGTGGAGCGCGTGTGCCGCTACCTGACCTCGGTTTCGACGTCCGACGGCGCGCTTCCTGCGATCCATCCCAGCCAGCGCGGCTACCCCTCGGCCCCGTTCATGCCCGTGGTGGACGATCCGCCGAGCGAACTCCTGACCACCGGCCCCGTAGTGGGCCTGTTGCACCGCAACGAGGTCTGGCACGCCTGGCTTTTCAGAGCCACAGACTTCTGCTGGGCCGCCGTGGAGTCCCTCGAGAAGTCCCACCCCTACGAGATCCAGGCGGCCGTCGCGTTCCTCGACGGCGTACCCGACCGGCCTCGCGCGCAGGCGGCCGCCGACCGCATCGGCAGGATCGTGCGGGAGCAGCGCCTCGTGGCGCTCGACCCCGGACAGCTGGACGCGTATCCCGTGGCGCCGGGCTACGCACCGGGCGAGCATCACTTCGCGCACGACTACGCGAAGGCGCCCGAGTCGCTCGCGCGCGCGTGGTTCACCGACGCGGAGATGGCACGCTCCCTGGACTTCCTCGAGCAGGAGCAGCAGGAGGACGGCGGCTGGCCGATACTCCCCCATGGCTCAACGCGCGGGGGGACCCCCCTGCGGCAGTGGGCCCCGGGCAGCGCCCTCGAAGCGCGCCCGATCGTCACCATCGAGGCGCTGCGCACGCTACGGGCGTACGGGCGGCCCATCTCCTGAGCTGGCTCCATCTCCTGAGCGGGCCCCATCTCCTGAGGGGGCCTCCTCCGCTTCCCTCAGGAGCAGCGCGGCGATGGCCAGTGCCGTGCCGCGCGGCGACGACAGGTCGATGCCGGTACGTTCGCCGATCTTCGCGAGACGGTTGTCGACGGTGTTGGGATGCAGGCCGAGGGCGGCGGCGGTCGCCCTGCGCTCCTGCTGCTGGGCGAGGTGGATGCGCAGCGTCTCCAGGAGTTCGGGACGGTCGGCGACCGGGTCGAGCAGCGCGGAGATGAGGTGGCTGCTCTCGTTGCGGCGGGAGAGGTGGTACTCCAGGAGCACGTCGTCCATGCGGTGCAGTCCGGGAGGCATCCCGCACGCGCGCGTGATGCGCAGTATCTCGGTCGCGGTGCGGGCCGCGTCGGTCACGGCTTCGGGCCCGGCCGCATCCACGGCGGCCACCCGTACGGGAAGGCCGCAGGCCTTGCTCAAGCGGCGCGGCAGGTCTTCGGGCGGCCGGCACTCCTTGGGCACGACGACCCGCCCGCCACCGGCCTCCAGGAGCGCGAGCACCTCCACGTCGAAGGCATGGTCGAGGGCGCTCTGCACACGCCGCAGCCGCCGCCGTACCGCTACGGGGCCTTCGGCCGGCGCCCCGTCGAGGCCGACCGCGAGGACGAGCGCCGGCCCCGCCAGGCGCAGCTGGTCGAGGAGCACGTGGCCGGGCGGCACCATGCCGTCGAGCAGGCCGCGCACCAGCGAACTGCGCTGGGCGCGCTGTTCGGCCTCCAGCGCGGAACGTTCGTCCAGGTAGGTCTCGGCCACGGTCCCCACGATGGCGGGGTGCGACTGCAGCAGCACGTCCACGAGTTCGACCAGCGCCGCTTCCTCGCCGGGGCGTGCCACATCGCGCAGCGCCTGCCACAGGACGTAGAGCCCCAGAGCGTGCGTACGCAGCAGAAGGTGCAGCGGCATGCCCTCTTCCGCGCGCTGCGCGGCCCGCTCGCGGAAGACCCGGTGACTGCCCGGCTGATCGGTGACGCGGCGCAGGAAGAGGCGCACTCCGTGGCGTGCGGTCGCCGCTATCTCCAGGTCCTTCACGTCGTCGGGGAGCTCCGCGTATCCGGGCAGTTCCTCGAACGACTCACGGGCCATCCTGCGGGCCAGTTCATTGACCCCGGGCTCACAGCGCGCCGCGAGGGCCCTGGCTTCGGAGGACAGCGCCACGGTGTCTCCTCTCCAGGGGGCGGGCCGTCTCCTCTCCAGGGGCGGGCCGCGATTGTGACGCGTCACATTACCCACGGGGTCTGTGCACGACGGGATCGGGTGTCCGGGGCCGCGGGGAGGGCAACGGTCAGCCCGTGAGGGCGCGCACCCCCGCGGTGACGACCACGGCCGCGCCGATGACGACGAGGAACGGGGCACGCAGCAGCAGAGCCACAGCGGCCGCCGCGAGCCCCAGCGCCTTGGCGTCGAGTTGCAGGACCCGCCCGTCGGCGAAGGCCTGCTGAGCCGTGAGCGCGGCCAGCAGCGCCACGGGCAGCAGGGCGGCCATGCGCTTGACGAGCGGGCGTTCCAGGGCGCCCGCGGGCACCAGCAGGCCCGCGAGCTTGACGAGGTAACAACCGACGATGGTCACGCCGATCGCGATCCAGATGTTCAACGGTCTTCCTTCTGGCCTTCGTTGTGCGGTTCGTCGCGGCGTGCGTCTTCCTCGGCGCCTGTCTTGGCGGCGCCCTTGCGGCCCTCCGCATAGAGCACGGCGGGCGCGGCAAGTGCGGCCACCAGGACGGGCACCCCGGCGGGCAGTATGGGCAGCAGGCCGAGCCCCAGGACGACCGCGATCGCCGCCACGGCCCGCTCCGTGGTCGTACGCAGCATCGGCGCGAGGAGTGCCAGGAAGACCGCGGGTCCTGCGGCGTCCAGCCCCCACGCGTCGGTGTCGCCGATGGCCTCGGCGCCGAGCGCGCCGAGCAGCGTGGTGAGGTTCCACAGCAGGTAGAGGCTCAGTCCGGTGACCGTGAAGCCGATGCGGGCAGCGCGCCGTGTCGGCTGTGCGAGCGAGACGGCGGTGGTTTCGTCGATGACCCAGTGGGCGGCGAACGGGCGCACCGCGCGCGGGAGGGCCAGGAGCTGCGAGAGCCGCAGTCCGTAGAACGCGTTGCGTACGCCGAGGAAGAAGGCACCCGCCGCGGCGGTGAACGGGTTTCCGCCGCCCGCGAGCGCCCCGACCAGCGCGAACTGCGAGGCACCGGTGAAGACCAGCAGGCTGAGCGCGCAGGTCTGCAACACGGTGAGACCGCCGCCCGCCGAGGTCACCCCGAAGGCGAAGCCGGAGAGTCCGACGGCGACCCCGACGCCGAGGGCGTCGCGTACCACGGCGGAATCGGGTTTCTCCGGTGTGCGGTCGCCTGAGTCGCCTGTCATGTCTTCCGGGAGCCCTGCTGTCACGTCTGCCGACAGGCCGGCTGTTATATCTGCGGGTGTCGTCTGTTCTGCCACACGCCGGACGGTACGAGCAGGTCCGACACCCCGTCTTGTACGTTCTTGCGCTCGCGTCCTTGTACGTTCTTGCGCTCGCGCTGATAGGCCCCGGGCGGCACCCCGACGATCCTCGCGAAGTGCCGGTTGAGGTGCGGCTGGTCGGTGAAGCCCACGGCGACGGCCGCCTCAGCGGGCGCCGTCCCCGCGTCCAGGAGGCGCCGTGCGGCGCGCACGCGCGCATCGGTGAGCCATGTGTGCGGAGGCATCCCGTACGCGTCGCGGAAGGCCCGCAGAAGGGGGAACGGGCCGACCCCGAGATCGGCGGCGAGCCGCTCCAGGCTCGGCGGGTCGGCGAGACGCTCCTCGAGGACGCCACGCGCGCGTGCCGCGGTCCTCGCGCCCGCCGTGCGCACGGCGCGCTCGGGAAGCGTTCCCCCGTTCAGCCGCAGCAGCCGGGTCACGGCCACCCGCAGCAGCGTGTCGGCGGCGAGCGCGTTGCCCTCCTCCGCGGCACGCAGCACCCGGTGGACGAGAGTCACCGCGTACGGGTCATCGAGCACCGGACGGACGAAGCCGGGGGTCCCGCGGATGGTGGTGGTCTCGGCGGCGATGGCGGCGACCAGCTCCGGCGACGGATAGACCACCCCGTACCGCCATCCCTCGGGCCCACCGGCGCGGCCCGTGTGCATGGTGTCGGGGTTGATCAGGGCGACGGTTCCGGGCCCCGCGTGCTGATCGGCACCGCCGTGGTGGAAGACGTCGACGCCCTCCGCGATCGCGGCGATCACGAAGTGCTCATGCGTGTGCCGCACGAACGTCTTGCTGATGTAGTGGGCACGCAGCAGGTCGACCCCGGGCAGCTCCGCGTACCGCCAGTGCCGCGCCTGCTCCGCCGAACCCGCCATGACCCCATTCTGCGCCAGCCACGCAAACCCCTTTTCCGCAGGTCGGCGCAGTTGTCAGTGGCGAGGTGCACGATGGGGTCATGGTCAGGTCCGCACCCAGTGCCCACAGCGCCCTCGATGGGTTCTCCCCCGCGACCCGCAGCTGGTTCACGGGGGCCTTCTCCGCGCCCACGTCCGCGCAGGCCGGGGCGTGGAAGGCCATCGGCGAGGGCTCGGACGTGCTGGTCGTCGCGCCCACCGGCTCGGGCAAGACACTGGCCGCTTTCCTCGCGGCCCTCGACCAGCTGGCCTCGACCCCGCCGCCCGCCGACCCCAAGAAGCGCTGCCGCGTGCTGTACGTGTCTCCGCTCAAGGCCCTCGCGGTCGACGTGGAGCGCAATCTGCGCAGCCCGCTGACCGGCATCCGCCAGGAGTCCGTGCGCCTGGGACGCCCAGAGCCGGAAGTGCGGGTCGGCATCCGTTCGGGCGACACCCCGCCCGCCGAGCGCCGTGCCCTTTCCACACGCCCGCCGGACATCCTGATCACCACCCCCGAGTCGCTCTTCCTGATGCTCACGTCCGCCGCGCGGGACGCGCTCACGGGCATCGAGACGGTCATCCTGGACGAGGTGCACGCCGTCGCGGGCACCAAGCGCGGCGCCCATCTCGCCCTCTCCCTGGAGCGGCTCGACGAACTGCTTCCCAGGCCCGCCCGCCGTATCGGCCTGTCGGCGACGGTCCGTCCGGTGGACGAGGTGGCGCGCTATCTGTCGCCGCAGCGCAGGGTGGAGATCGTCCAGCCGCCGTCCGGCAAGGAATTCGACCTGTCCGTGGTCGTGCCGGTCGAGGACCTCGCCGAGCTCGGCGGTTCCCCGGCCGCCGACGCCGACCAGGGCGCGGAGCGCCCCTCGATCTGGCCGCACGTCGAGGAGCGCATCACCGACCTCGTCCAGGCACACCGCTCGACGATCGTGTTCGCCAACTCACGCCGCCTCGCGGAGCGCCTGTGCAACAGGCTCAACGAAATCGCGTACGAGCGTGCGACGGGAGAGCCCCTCCCCGAAGACCACTCCCCCGCCGAGCTGATGGCCGAGTCGGGCGCGGCCAAGGGCGCCCCTCCGGTCCTCGCCCGGGCCCACCACGGCTCGGTCTCCAAGGAGCAGCGCGCGCTCGTCGAGGAGGACCTGAAGGCGGGCCGCCTGCCCGCCGTCGTCGCCACCTCGAGCCTGGAGCTCGGCATCGACATGGGCGCGGTCGACCTGGTGGTCCAGGTCGAGTCACCGCCCTCCGTGGCCTCCGGCCTGCAGCGCGTCGGCCGGGCGGGTCACCAGGTGGGTGCGGTCTCCACCGGCGTCGTCTTCCCCAAGTACCGAGGGGACCTGGTCCAGGCCGCCGTGGTCACCGAGCGGATGCGGACCGGCTCCATCGAGTCGCTGCGCATCCCGGCCAACCCCCTGGACGTCCTCGCGCAGCAGCTCGTCGCAACGGTCTCCCTCGACACCTGGCAGGTCGACGACCTGCTCGCCCTGGTCCGCCGCGCCGCCTCCTTCGCCTCGCTCCCGGAGTCGGCGTTCACGGCCGTCCTGGACATGCTCGCGGGCCGGTATCCCTCGGACGCCTTCGCGGAGCTGCGCCCCCGCGTGGTCTGGGACCGCGTCGCCGGAACCGTCACCGGACGGCCGGGCGCACAGCGCCTCGCGGTCACCTCCGGAGGCACGATTCCCGACCGTGGCCTCTTCGGAGTCTTCCTCGCCGGCGCCGACCCCAAGAAGGGCGGCGGCCGCGTAGGAGAGCTCGACGAGGAGATGGTCTACGAGTCCAGGGTGGGCGACGTCTTCACGCTCGGCACCAGTTCCTGGCGCATCGAGGACATCACCCGCGACCGCGTGCTCGTCTCCCCCGCCCCCGGTGTCCCCGGTCGCCTCCCCTTCTGGAAGGGCGACCAGCTGGGCCGCCCGCTCGAACTGGGCCGTGCGGTGGGCGCGTTCCTCCGCGAGGTCGGCTCCCTGTCGCGCGACGACGCGCGCGTGCGCCTGCAAGCCGCCGGCCTGGACGATTGGGCGGCCGACAACGTCCTGACGTACCTGGCCGAGCAGCGCGAGGCCTGCGGCCACATCCCGGACGACCGCACGATCGTCGTCGAGCGGTTCCGCGACGAGCTTGGCGACTGGCGGGTCGTGGTGCACTCCCCGTTCGGCGCGCAGGTACACGCGCCCTGGGCTCTCGCGCTCGCCTCCCGGCTGACCGAGCGCTATGGCATGGACGCCCAGGTCATGCACGCCGACGACGGCATCGTGCTGCGCCTGCCCGACGCCGACCTGATGAGCCTGGACCTGCTCGACCAGGAGCCCACCGAACAGCTTCTGGAGTACGACAACGACAAGGCCCCCGTAGGAGCCGCGGACGTCGCCTTCGACAAGGGCGAGGTCAATCAGATCGTCACCGACCAGGTGGGCGGCTCGGCCCTGTTCGCCTCCCGCTTCCGCGAGTGCGCAGCCCGCGCACTGCTGCTGCCGCGCCGCAGCCCCGGAAAGCGCACACCGCTGTGGCAGCAGCGCCAGCGTGCCGCGCAACTGCTCCAGGTCGCGAGCGAGTTCGGATCGTTCCCCATCGTCCTGGAAGCGATCAGGGAGTGCCTCCAAGACGTCTTCGACGTCCCCGGCCTCACGGAACTGATGGGCGACATCGAGTCCCGCAAGGTCCGGCTCGTCGAGGTCACCACCCCCGAACCGTCCCCCTTCGCCCGCTCGCTCCTGTTCGGCTACGTGGCCCAGTTCCTGTACGAGGGCGACTCACCGCTCGCCGAGCGGCGCGCCGCGGCCCTCTCCCTGGACTCCAGGCTGCTCTCCGAGCTCCTGGGCCAGGCGGAGCTGCGCGAGCTGCTCGACGCGGACGTCCTCACGGAACTGGAGCAGGAACTCCAGTGGCGCACGGAGGACCGCCGCATCAAGGACGCCGAAGGCGTCGCCGATCTGCTGCGCCTCCTCGGGCCGCTCACCGACGCCGAGTTGGCCGAGCGCGGCGGCGAGCCGGAGTGGGCGCGGGAGCTGTCCGCCGCCCGCCGCGCGATCCAGGTCCGCATCGCCGGGACCGACCACTGGGCGGCGATCGAAGACGCGGGCCGCCTGCGTGACGCGCTGGGCACCGCGCTGCCGGTCGGTGTCCCCGAGGCGTTCACCGAGCCGGTCAAGGACCCCCTCGGCGACCTCATCGCGCGGTTCGCACGCACGCACGGCCCCTTCACCTCCGCCACGGCCGCCGCCCGCTTCGGCCTCGGAGCGGCGGTCACCGAGGGCGCGCTGCAGCGCCTTGCCGCGGCCGGACGTGTCGTACAGGGAGAGTTCCATCCGGCGGGCATCGGCCAGGAGTGGTGCGACGCGGCCGTCCTGCGCCGGCTGCGCCGCCGCTCCCTGGCGGCGCTCCGGCACGAACTGGAACCGGTGCCGCCCGCCGCACTCGCCCAGTTCCTGCCCCAGTGGCAGCACTTGAGCGGACACGGACTGCGGGGCCTCGACGGGCTTGTGCGTGCCATCGAGCAGCTGCAGGGGGCGACCGTGCCCGCCTCCGCACTCGAGAAGCTCGTGCTGCCCTCCCGCGTCTCCGGATACGCACCCGCGATGCTCGACGAACTCACCGCGGCCGGCGAGGTCGTGTGGGCCGGGTCCGGATCCCTGCCCGGCAAGGACGGCTGGGTCTCCCTCTATCTGGCCGACGCCGCGCCCCTGCTCCTGCCGCCGGCCCACCCCCTTGAGCTCACCGCGCTCCACCAATCGGTCCTGGACACCCTCTCCGGGGGGTACGGCCTGTTCTTCCGGCAGATCGCCGACCAGATCCGCGCCACCACCCACCCCGAAGCCTCCGACCTCCAACTGGCCGACGTGATCTGGGATCTGGCCTGGTCCGGACGGCTCACGAACGACACGCTCGGCCCGATGCGCTCGCTCCTCGGCTCGGGCCGCACCGCGGGCTCCACCGCCCACCGCGCCAAGCGCAGCGTCCCGCGCGGGCGCTACGGCACACTGACGGCCGCCGCCCGCCCCACATCGCGTACGGGCCCGCCGACCGTCGCGGGCCGGTGGTCACTGCTCCCAACCCACGAACCCGACCCCACCCTGCGCGCCCACGCCCTTGCCCGCACCCTCCTGGACCGGCACGGCGTGGTCACCCGTGGGGCGGTCGCGGCCGAGGGAGTCGAGGGCGGCTTCTCGGCGACGTACCGCGTCCTGTCCGCTTTCGAGGACAGCGGGCAGGCGCGGCGCGGCTATGTGGTCGAAGGGCTCGGCGCCGCCCAGTTCGCCATGGACGGCGCGGTGGACCGATTGCGCGCGGCGGCGAATGCGCGTGAACGCACGGACAGTTCACCGTCCGCCATGAACTACTCTCCGCGCTCCTCGGACAACCAGGCCCTCGTCCTGGCCGCCGCCGACCCGGCCAACGCCTACGGAGCCGCACTTCCCTGGCCCGATCCGCCCACCGACGCGGGCCACAAGCCGGGTCGCAAGGCGGGCTCCCTGGTCGTCCTGGTCGACGGCGAACTGACCCTCTACATGGAGCGCGGCGGCAAAACCCTGCTGGCCTGGCCCTCGGCCCCACAGGACGACGCCCCTGCCACCGAGGACGCCCGCCTGCACCTGGCCGCCGAAGCCCTCGCCGCGGCGGCCCGGGCGGGCTCACTCGGCACGGTCACGGTCGAGCGCATCAACGGAGGCTCTTCCCTGACGTCCCCCTTCGCACCCCTCCTGGAAGGAGCAGGCTTCCACGCCACCCCACGCGGCCTGCGCCTGCGCGCGTGACACCGCCTCACGCACGACGCGTAGCGCCCAAGGAGTAGTACGTCCCTTACCCCGACCCGCCCTTGGCCACCGGGCAGGCAAACCCCGGCCGCCGGCCCACCCCGACCACCCGGCCCGCCACCGCCGCCCGATTGACGGACCAGGCCGCACCCGCTCTGCCCGCAGCAGCCCGCCACCGGACCACCCCTCCGGCCAGCCGCCAAAGACCGCGGTCCGCACCCTCGCTCTGTCCCGCCCCCTCCGCCCCACCCCCGTCAGCCGCGCCCGCACCCCCTCGCCTAGCCCTCGCCCCGCCCTCCACATGCCACCCTGGACCTCATGCCCGAAGGCGACACCGTCCACCAGGCAGCCCGGCGTCTGCACACCGCCCTCGCCGGGCACACCGTCACGCTCTCCGACCTCCGCGTCCCGAAGCTCGCGACCGTCGACCTCACCGGACGCACCGTCCTGGACGTCACCCCACGCGGCAAGCACCTCCTCACCCGCTTCGAGGGCGGGCTCACCCTGCACTCGCACCTGCGCATGGACGGCTCCTGGCGGGTGTACACCCCCGGCGAGCGCTGGAACGGCGGCCCCGGGTACCAGATCCGGGCGATCCTGGGCACCGCCGAGCGCACGGCAGTCGGCTATCGCCTGCCCGTGCTCGAACTCCTGCGTACCGCCGACGAGCACAAGGCCGTGGGTCACTTGGGTCCCGACCTCCTGGGCCCCGACTGGGACCCCGACCAGGCCCTCGGCAACCTCCTGGCGACCCCCGACCGCCCCCTGGGCGAGGCCCTGCTCGACCAGCGCAACCTCGCGGGCATCGGCAACGTCTTCAAGTGCGAGATCTGCTTCCTCCTGGGCGTCACCCCCTGGCTCCCCGTGGGCGAGCTCCCCGCCGAGACGGCCGCACGCATCCCCGCCCTCTCCAAGAAGCTCCTGGAAGTCAACCGCGACCGCCCGGCGCGCATCACCACGGGCCGCGACCGCCCGGGCCACCGCCTGTACGTCTACGGCCGCGCGCCCCGGCCCTGCCTGCGCTGCGGCACCCCCGTCCGCAAGGGCCAGCAGGGCGACGGCTCCCGCGACCGCCCCACGTACTGGTGCCCCACCTGTCAACCAGGCCCGACCTCCTGAACTCCTAAGCTCCCGGCCTCCTGAACCCCTGAGCTCTGGAACTCCTGCGCCCGCCACCCCTCCGCTCAGGCCAAACGCCGAACCCCGCTCACCCAGCAACCCACACCCACACCCACCCGCTAGTTGACGCCCCGTCAGATGCAGCCGTACCGTCCCGTCATGCCCCTCTCGGCGTACGACCTCAGCGGACGCACGGCATTCGTCACCGGCGCGGCCAGCGGTATCGGCAGAGCCTCGGCCGTGCTCCTCGCGGAAGCGGGCGCCACTGTCCACTGCGCCGACCGCGACACCCGGGGGCTCCACGAGACGGCGACGCTCATCAAGGCCGTGGGCGGCACCGCGCACACCCATTACCTGGACGTGGCGGACAGAGCCCAGGTCGACCAGGCCGTCGCGACCGCCACCGCCGCCACCGGCCGACTGGACATCATGGCCGCCATCGCCGGGATCATGCACAACAGTCCGGTCCTGGAGACCCGCGACGAGGACCTCGACCGGGTCCTGAACATCAACTTCAAGGGCGTCCTGTACGCCTGCCAGGCCGCGGCCCGCGCAATGATCGAGGCAAACACCAACACTGCGAACCCCGACACTGCGAACCCCGGCACGGCCAACCCCGCCGAAGCCAACGGCTCCCGCCGCCCCGGCAGCATCATCACCATGGCCTCCGGCGCCGTGGACACCGGTGGCCCCGGTCTCCTCTGCTACGGCGCGGCGAAGGCCGCCGTCGTCCAGCTAACGAAGACCCTCGCCACCGAGGTGGGCCGGCATGGCATCCGCGTCAACGCCGTCGCCCCGGGCTGGATCCGCACCCCCATGACCGACCGCCACGACAGCGACGCACAGGCGCACACCGAGGGGCTCATGGTCCGCATGTCCCCGCTGGGCCGCGTCGGCGAACCGGAAGACATCGCGCACGCCGTCCTGCACCTGGCATCCGACGCATCCGCCTTCACGACGGGCCAGATCCTCCGCCCGAACGGCGGCGTCGCCATGCCTTGGTGACAGCATCGCCGGCGGCCCGCGAAGCAGCCTTGCCGGCCTTGACCGTAAGCTCCCCGGACCGCCGCGCCCACTGCGCCCACTGCGGCCCCCGCCCCGTCGCACCGCAAGGCTCCCCCGGCGCACGGTCCGGCCGCCGAGCGCGCTCCCTGGCCAGGGCCGCGGCGCTCAATGCCCGCGACTTCGGCACACAGTGCACCGGCAGCAGGCTCAGCCCCCACCCGCCGGCCGCCACCGCCCCCTCAAGAACACCCGCATCGGGCGCGAGCGCCAGGCGCAGTACCCCCCACCACCAGAGCGCACCGAGCGCCAGAGCCGGCGCCCACCGCACGACTCTCCATGCCACGGCCACCACCTCCGAACGATCGAGGCCCGCGCCAGGCCCCGCACGGAGCCCTCACGAGGCCCGCTCGATGCCCGGCACCCGGCGCCGGACACCCGGTCGACGCAAGACGCCCGGTCGGTCGACGCTAGACGCCCGCCTTCACCGGACGGGAGGGCGCACCACAGCGCACACGAGGCACGGACACCGCGGCACGGCCACCGCCCTGCTCAACGACTCCGCGCGCCCCGATAACCTCCGCGCGATCCGATCAGCCGTTCTCCGCCTGGAACATCCAGTGATGCTTCTCCAGATCAGCCGTGATCCCGATGAAGATGTCCTGGCTCACCGGATCCGCCTCACCGGTCGCTCCGACCCGCTCCCGCATCCGTGTGATCACCGCACCGAGCGCGTCCACGAGCGTGCCCACCGCGTCAGCGTCCTTGACCCAACCACCGGCGACCTCGCCGATGCCGCTGCTGCGCGCCACGGTCCCGGCCCGGCCGTCGGGCGAGACGCCGAGCGTGGACGCCCGCTCGGCCACCGTGTCGGAGTGCAGCCGCGCCGTGTCCACGACCTCGTCGAGCTGCAGATGTACGGAGCGGAATCGCGCGCCGACGACGTTCCAGTGGATCTGCTTGGCCACCAGGGAAAGGTCGACCAGATCCACGAGCGCCCCCTGCAGGGCGTCCGAAACCGTCTTCAGATCCGCATCCGACAGAGGACTCTTCACGACATACATGCAACCTCCAAAGATCATGGGATCCCGTGAGCTAAAATCCCCACCAAATATTGCACAAGTACTCTAATAGGGACATCCAGCAAGCTTCTTGGAGCATGAACTAGTGACCTCAAGAAGCTGCTTCAAACTCCTGGAAAGCTGCCGGAGAGCTGCCGGACAGCTACCGGAAAGCCGCTGGAAGCCGCTCCGCCCCAGCGGCGAACAGCACCCCAAACCGCACGGAACGCACGAAAGCCCCGACCGGTAACCCGGCCGGGGCTTCTCACATCTGAGCGCTCAAGCAGCGTGCACAGTCCAGCGCAGCATCACGCGGCGACGACGTCCACCGCCTCCGCAGGCGCTTTGATCGTCACCCGTTCCGGCGGCACACCGCTCACCGAGACGGAATTGAGCATCGGGCGAACCGGTGTACGAACCGGTTCCGTAGCCGCTGCCGACGCAGCCAGTTCGGCGAGAGAGAGCTCATCGCTCACCTCGCGCATGAGCTCGGACATCCGTACGTCAAGCGCGTCGCAGATCGCGGAAAGCAGTTCGGAGGATGCCTCCTTCTGCCCCCGCTCCACCTCGGAAAGATAGCCGAGCGAGACTCGGGCGGACGAGGAGACTTCGCGCAGAGTACGGCCCTGGCGCTGGCGCTGCCGACGCAGCACGTCACCCAGCAGGCGACGGAGCAGAATCATCGGTGGCTCCCTCCTCGGACCGCGTAGCCGCATCCTTCACGCCCCACCGTACCGCCTCGCGCGGCGGCCGTGCGGGGAGCGATGTCGTGTTCACTCAGGGCTGCAAACATCAAGTCCCCCCGTTCTGTTCCGTATCCTGTGCCCGCCCATTCCCAGCACGTTCGCCGGACAGCCGCTCGAGCAGCAGCCTGAGCACGCTCCGTACACTCTCCATACGAATGTCCGAACGGCCACCGTTCAACCGCAGCGCCGCCACTTTCCCCTCAGAGCGAAGCGCGGAACCCGGTCCATCGACCGTGGAATCTGGCCCATCGGCCGCGGAAACTAGCCCATCGGCCGCCGAATCAGACCCGCCGACGGCGGAATCCAGCCCGCCGACCACGGAAACAGGCCCGTCGACCGCCACGAAAACGGTCCCGACCGCCTGCCCGTCCTGCGGATCCGGCCCGGCGACGCCCGTGGTCGCTATCCCCCAGTCCGCGCCCATGACCTTGCGCACACCGGCCGCCATCTGCAGCGCCACCTCGGCATCCACAGCGCCGCGCTCCGCCAACAGAGTGCCGTCGACTCCGAGCACCTGCTGCTTCAGCTCGGTCGCGTACGCCGTCACGGACCCCCGGAAGACCCGGGAGGCTCCCGGCACCACCGTCACCTCGGCGGCCACCAGGCCCCCGGTGAGCGACTCCGCGACGGCGAGCGTCTCGCCCCGCGCCTCAAGGAGCCGCAGCACCTCCGCGGCCGGACCTGCGGACGTCACGTCGCCGACTCCCTGGCCCCCTCGCCGGAGGCCGCAGCGGACGCGGAAGCCGCTTCCGCCGCCTCCGCGAGCCCGAGGCGACGCAGCACGACGGCCTGCCGCACATAGTCGAGGCCGGTCAGGACGGTCAGGACGACGGCGACCGCCATCACCCAGAACCGCAGCGTGGCGAGCGGCCCGGTCAGCGCGAGGACGTACATCCCGGCCGCCGTGCCCTGCCAGAGCGTCTTCATCTTGCCGCCGCGACTGGCCGGAATGACACCGAAGCGGATCACCCAGAACCGCAGCAGTGTGATTCCGAGCTCACGTCCGAGAATGACGCCCGTCACCCACCAGGGAAGATCGCCGAGGTAGGAGAGACAGACCAGCGCGGCGCCCATGATCGCCTTGTCGGCGATGGGGTCGGCGATCTTTCCGAAGTCCGTGACCAGGTTGTATGTACGTGCCAGGTGCCCGTCGAACAGGTCAGTGATCATGGCTACGGCGAAGGCTGCCCAGGCCCAGGCACGCCAGGCCGGGTCGTACCCGCCGTCGGCGAGCAGCAGCATCACGAAGCCGGGCACCAGGAGCAGCCGGATCACCGTCAACAAATTGGCGACGTTCCACACGCTGGCTTGATTGACGGCCGCAGCGCCCAACTTTCCACCGCGCACCGGCTTGGCGCCCTGCGCGCCGGAGCCGCCCGCCGCGGATGCCGGGACTCCGGTCATCTGCGCGCCTCCTCGGCCGGGATCCGGGGCTCGTGCCCCAGAATTTCGCTGTACTCAGCCACCAGGTCCACGCCTTCCGTGCCGACGACCTTTGCCACGACCATACGGCCGACCTGCAGGTCATCCCCACCCGTGGGGCCCGCAAAGCGAATCTGGCCGTCCGTCTCGGGCGCCTGGTGCGCCGCCCGGCCGATCGCGCCGTCCTCCTCGTCCACGGACTCCACAAGCACCTCGACGGTCTCACCGAGACGGTCGTCGGCGCGCTGCGAGGTCAGCTCCTCGGCGAGCCGCGAGATGCGCGCGAGCCGCTCGTCGACGACGTCCTGGTCCAGCTTCTTGTCGTACGTCGCCGCTTCCGTGCCCTCCTCGTCGGAGTACCCGAAGACGCCGATGGCGTCCAGCCGCGCACCCGTGAGGAACCGCTCGAGCTCGTCCACGTCGGCCTCGGTCTCGCCGGGGAAGCCCACGATGAAGTTGGACCGCACGCCGGCCTGCGGAGCCTTCGTACGGATGGTGTCCAGAAGCTCCAGGAACCGGTCGGTGTCCCCGAAGCGCCGCATCGACCGGAGCACGGTGGGCGACGAGTGCTGGAAGGAAAGGTCGAAGTAGGGCGCGACCTTCTCGGTGGACGTCAGTACGTCGATGAGTCCGGGGCGCATCTCGGCGGGCTGGAGGTAGCTGACCCGCACCCGCTCGATCCCGTCGACGGCCGCCAGCTCGGGCAGCAGCGTCTCCAGGAGCCGGATGTCGCCGAGGTCCTTGCCGTACGAGGTGTTGTTCTCGGAGACGAGCATGACCTCCTTGACGCCCTGCTCGGCCAGCCAGCGCGTCTCGCCGAGCACGTCCGAGGGGCGCCGCGAGATGAAGGACCCGCGGAAGGAGGGGATGGCGCAGAACGAGCAGCGCCGGTCGCAGCCGGACGCCAGCTTCACCGAGGCGACGGGGTTGGTGCCCAGGCGCCGCCGCAGCGGGGCGCGCGGCCCGGAGGCGGGCGCGAGGCCCTCGGGCAGGTCCACGGGCGCGTGTCCGGGCAGCGCGACGTCGGAGCCGGCCTCCTGCCGCTCGGCAGGGCTGATAGGCAGGAGCTTGCGCCGGTCACGCGGGGTGTGGGCCTCGACACTGCCGCCGCCGAGGATGGTGTTCAGACGGCTGGAGATGTCGGAGTAGTCGTCGAAGCCGAGGACACCGTCGGCTTCGGGGAGGGCTTCGGCGAGCTCCTTGCCGTAGCGCTCGGCCATGCAGCCGACGGCGACGACGGCCTGGGTCTTGCCGTGCCCCTTGAGGTCATTGGCTTCCAGGAGGGCGTCGACGGAGTCCTTCTTGGCGGCTTCGACGAATCCACAGGTGTTGACTACGGCGACGTCCGCGTCTTCAGCGGCCTCGACGAGCTGCCAGCCGTCCGCCTCCAAGCGGCCTGCGAGCTCCTCCGAGTCCACCTCATTGCGGGCGCAGCCAAGAGTGACAAGGGCGACGGTGCGGCGTTCGGGCATGCTCTCAAGACTACTTTGTCCCTGCCCGGGCCCCCGCCGCGAGGGTCCGGGCCCCGTCCCGCAGGGCACACGAGGCACACAAGGCGCACGAGACGCACAAGGTCAGCCGACCTCGGGATCGCCCTTGGTGTACGTCAGCCGCTCGACCTGACCGGGATCGAATTCGTTGTCGACGGCCTTGCCGTTCACGAACAGTGCGATCGCGCCCGCGTCACCGAGCACCAGGTCGATCTTCTGCTTGTCCGTGAAGGTCTTCGACTTGCCCTCTTCGAGGACGCCGTCGAAGAGCGTCCGGCCGTTGTGGTCCTTGGCCGAGATCCAGCTGCGCCCGTCCGGGGCGCTGACCTTCACCGTGACCTTGTCCTTGGGGGCACCGGCGATCGCGCTGTCCGACGGGTCGGGCTTGGGGTCGGCGGGCTTGTCGGGCGTCGGCTTCGTGGCGGGCTTGCTGGTGGCGGGCGATGCGCCCTCGGCCTGCGACTTCGCACCGCCGGTGTCCTCGTCGCCCCCGCTGAACGCGGTGAACCCGACGAAGCCGATGACGGCGACGATCGCCGCGACCATGGCCGCGGTCCAGTTGGGCCGGCGCGGATCGGACCTGATGCGTTCGGCCTCGAAGAGCGGCGCCGCCGGAGTGGGCGCGGGCGGGCGGCCACCGTGCGCCTTGTCGTACTGGGCCAGGAGAAGGGCGGGATCGACTCCCACGGCGCGTGCGAGCGTCCGGATGTGGCCGCGGGCGTAGACATCGCCGCCGCACCGGGAGAAGTCGTCCTGTTCGATCGCGTGCACGATCGGGACGCGCACCCGGGTGGACGCGCTGATCTCGTCGACGGTCTGGCCCGAGTCGATACGTGCCTGCTGCAGCGTGCGCCCGATCGAGGGCTCCTCGACTGCCGGGCTCTCGGCTGCCGCAACGTCCTCAGCGGGCCTGTCTTCGGCGGGCTGATGGCCGGTGGGCCGGTCGTCTGTAGGTCGGTGGTCTGAAGGGCGGTCGTCTTCAGGGGAGTTGCCGATGGACACGGGGGCGCCTTTCGAGCGTGTAGCCACCTGCCGGATGTTCAGTCTAGGGGGGTTCGGAAAGGGTGGGGCAACTGGGCGAGGGACTTTGTACGCCATCGGAATGGCCGGACATCCTGATGTTGGAACAGCCGGAGATCCCGCCGTCGCGACGGCCGGACATCCTGATGTTGGTACATGGTGCGGTCCCTCCCCTCAACTTGACGTGTGCCGAAGGGAAACGGTTGCCTGCCGCACCCTTATGGGTGAGCCTCCCCGCGGATCACCGCGAGCACGCCATCCAGCTCATCGGGTTTCACAAGAACGTCACGAGCCTTCGAACCCTCGCTCGGCCCCACGATGCCGCGCGATTCCATGAGGTCCATCAGCCGCCCGGCCTTCGCGAAGCCGACGCGCAGCTTGCGCTGGAGCATCGACGTGGACCCGAACTGAGTGGAAACCACCAGTTCAGCGGCCTGGCAGAGCAGATCGAGATCGTCGCCGATGTCCTCGTCGATCTCCTTCTTCTGCTTGGTCGCGACGGTGACGTCGTCCCGGAAGACGGGCGCCATCTGGTCCTTGCAGTGCTGGACGACCGCGTGGATCTCTTCCTCGGTGACGAAGGCGCCCTGCATTCGGGTGGGCTTGTTCGCCCCCATCGGCAGGAAGAGCCCGTCACCCTTGCCGATCAGCTTCTCGGCACCCGGCTGGTCGAGGATGACGCGGCTGTCGGCGAGCGAGGAGGTCGCGAAGGCGAGCCGTGAGGGCACGTTCGCCTTGATCAGACCGGTCACGACGTCCACGGAAGGACGCTGCGTGGCGAGCACGAGGTGAATACCGGCCGCACGCGCGAGCTGCGTGATGCGGACGATCGAGTCCTCCACGTCGCGCGGGGCGACCATCATCAGGTCGGCGAGCTCGTCGACGATCACCAGGAGGTACGGGTACGGGCTGAGCTCCCGCTCGCTGCCCTCGGGCGTCTTGAGCTTGCCCTCGCGGACGGCCTGGTTGAAGTCGTCGATGTGCCGGTAGCCGAAGGCCGCGAGGTCGTCGTAGCGCAGATCCATCTCGCGTACGACCCACTGGAGCGCCTCGGCGGCCCGCTTGGGGTTGGTGATGATCGGCGTGATCAGGTGCGGGATGCCCTCGTACGCGGTGAGCTCGACGCGCTTGGGGTCGACGAGGACCATCCGGACGTCCTCGGGGGTCGCCCGCATCATGATCGACGTGATCAGGCAGTTGATGCAGGACGACTTTCCGGAGCCGGTGGCACCGGCGACCAGGATGTGCGGCATCTTCGCCATGTTGGCCATGACGAAGCCGCCCTCGACGTCCTTGCCGAGCGCGACCAGCATGGGGTGATCGTCCTCGGCCGCGTCCGCGAGGCGCAGCACGTCGCCCACGTTGACCATCTCGCGGTCGGAGTTCGGGATCTCGATGCCGACCGCGGATTTGCCGGGGATGGGGCTGATGATGCGCACGTCGGGGCTCGCGACCGCGTACGCGATGTTCTTGGCCAGAGCCGTGATCTTCTCGACCTTTACCGCCGGGCCGAGCTCGACCTCGTACCGCGTGACGGTGGGGCCGCGCGTGAAGCCGGTGACGTCGGCGTCGACCTTGAACTCGCTGAAGACGGTGCTGAGCGAGGCGACGACCGCGTCGTTGGCGGCACTGCGGGACTTGCCGGGGCCGCCGCGCTCGAGCAGGTCGAGCGTGGGCAGCGAGTACGTGATGTCGCCGGCGAGCTGGAGCTGCTCGGCGCGCGGCGGGAGATCGCGGGGCTTGTCCGAGGGCGACTTGGTCAGGTCCGGCACTCCGGAGTCCTCGGACTCACCGGGCTTCTTGCGCCGCACGCCGGGCGGCGGGCTGTCAGCGGCGCGTGCGGGGCTGTCGGCGGCCGACGCGGGACTCTCGGTGGCGCGCGCGGTCGGCACCGGCACCGAGCCCTCGGCGGGCTTCTGGTCGCGCTCCCCGGAGACGCCCTGCGTAAGGTCGGCGACCAGCGGCGAGGGTGGCATGCCGTTCATTACGGCGCCGTCCAGGGCGGCGGCAGCGGCGGCCGCCACGTCCACGGCGTCCATCGGCCGGTCCATCGAGGGCTGCGAAGACGCCCTGCGGGGCCTGCGCCGCCGGGTGAGCGCCTCTTCCTCCGCCTGGTCCGGGTCGTACGGCCCGGCGGCCTCCGCGCGCCTGCGCGGCCGTGCGGGCAGCGCCTCGCGCCACTGCTCCTCGTACCGCTCGTCGTCGCCGTAGTCGCCCTGCATCTCTTCGGGCTCAGCCTGGACGATGCCGAGCTTGGTGCCGAGCAGCCGAAGACGCTGCGGGATGGCGTTGACGGGCGTCGCCGTGACCACGAGCAGTCCGAAGACGGTCAGCAGGACGAGCAGCGGTACGGCGAGGACCTCGCCCATCGTGAAGATCAGCGGAGTGGACGTGGCCCAGCCGATGAGGCCGCCCGCGTCCCTTATGGCCTCCATGCCGTCCGCGCGGGCGGGCGAACCGCAGGCGATGTGCACCTGGCCGAGCACGCCGATGACGAGCGCGGACAGGCCGATCACGATGCGGCCGTTCGCCTCGGGCTTCTCGGGGTGCCTGATGAGGCGTACGCCGATGACCGCGAGCAGTATCGGAAGGAGCAGGTCGAGGCGGCCGAACGCGCCGGTCACCAGCATCTCGACGAGATCGCCGACCGGGCCGCGCAGATTCGACCACGTGCCCGCGGCGACGATCAGCGCGACACCGAGAAGCAGCAGCGCGACGCCGTCCTTGCGATGGGCCGGGTCGAGTCCCTTGGCGCCTCGCCCTATGCCGCGGAACAGCGCACCCACGCTGTGCGCGAGACCGAGCCAGAGGGCGCGCGCGAGGCGGTACACGCCGCCCGTGGGACTGGGCGCCGGCTTCGGTACGGGCTTCTTCGCCACGGCTTTCTTGGCGGGCGCCTTCTTCGCCGGAGCCTTCTTGGCGGGCGGTTTCTTGGCGGCGGCCTTCTTCGCCGGAGCCTTTGTGGGCGCGACCGCCTTCTTCGCGGGCGTCTTCTTGGCTGCGGACGGACGTGAGGCCATGGGGTTGAGGTTACCGGTGGAGACCACTGCGGACACGTGTGCCTACTGCTTCACCCGTTTGTGTCGCCCTTGCGGGGGCGGTGAACTGACGGACGTTCACCGCCTCCGGTCGGGCTTCGCCCGGTGTCCGCACCGGTTCAGTTCTGCGAGGACACCGAAGGCGCACCGCTGCCGGTGCCCGGCTCCAGGGCGTCAAGAGCCCGCCGAAGGCCGGTGAGTTTGCGTTCGAGATGGGCCGCGGTGGCGACTGCGGCAGCATCCGCCGAGTCGTCGTCGAGCTGTTTCGACAGCGCCTCCGCCTGTTCCTCGACCGCCGCGAGGCGCGCCGAAAGCTCGGCGAGAAGCCCCGCGGGCTCCTTGGTGTCACCCGCCGCCGACTTGCCGCCGCCCTCGAGCTGGAGACGCAGCAGGGCTGCCTGCTCCCGCAGTTGGCAGTTCTTCATGTAGAGCTCGACGAACACCGAGACCTTCGCGCGCAGCACCCACGGATCGAACGGCTTGGAGATGTAGTCCACCGCGCCGGCCGCGTAACCCCGGAAGGTGTGGTGCGGCCCGTGGTTGATGGCGGTGAGGAAGATGATCGGGATGTCCCGGGTCCGTTCTCGCCGCTTGATGTGCGCGGCGGTTTCGAAACCGTCCATGCCCGGCATCTGGACGTCCAGCAGAATGACCGCGAAGTCGTCCGTCAGCAGAGCTTTGAGCGCTTCCTCCCCGGACGATGCCCGTACCAGGGTCTGATCGAGCGCAGAGAGGATGGCCTCCAGCGCCAGCAGATTCTCCGGCCGGTCATCGACCAGGAGGATCTTGGCCTTCTGCACCATGGCCCGCCCTCCTCGTCCCGGCGGTACACCGGGCGCCGCCCCAGGGGACGACTCCCTTACGCCGTCCGTCCTTGTGCCGGTCATGGTAGCCGCACCCCGCCTGTCGCCACACCCTGTCACCGCGATGTCACCGTGCACGTAGCAGAAACGCGGTGGGAGACCAGAAGGTTCCCCGTATATCGCGGTTCTACACGGCTTCGGCCACACTCTGTCAGCAACTCCGCGTAATGAAGCCTCTTCTCGGTCACTCCCCGCGCATCCACTGCTCCATCACCGAGAGCAGATGATCCGGGTCGACCGGCTTCGTAACGTAATCGGACGCGCCGGAGTCGATAGCCTTCTCCCGATCTCCCTTCATGGCCTTCGCGGTGAGCGCGATGATCGGGAGTCCGGCGAACTGCGGCATCCTGCGGATCGCCGTCGTCGTCGCGTACCCGTCCATCTCCGGCATCATGATGTCCATCAGGACGACCGTCACGTCGTCGTGCTGTTCCAGGACCTCGATGCCCTCGCGGCCGTTCTCCGCGTACAGCACCGAGAGGCCGTGCTGCTCCAGGACGCTGGTGAGCGCGAAGACGTTGCGGATGTCGTCGTCGACGATGAGTACTTTCTCACCGCCGAACTGGTAGCCGGGACGCGCGGCCGGCGACTCCTGCCCCGCGGTCGGCCACTGCTCCTGCGAGCGCGGCTCCTGAGGCTCCCTGGCGCCCTGCCCCGGCAGCACCGGCGGCTGCTCCGAAGACGCGTGCGCGGCACGACGGCGGCGCCGGAACAGCGTGCCGGACTCCGGCGTCTCGTCCGTCTGCGGGGGCGTGACGTCCTCGCGCTGCGGCGGCTGCTCGGCCGTGGACGGAGCCTCCTCCAGAGCGAGCCTCGACGGCGTTCCCGGCAGGGGCGCCAGCTGCGTGTAGCCCTGGGGCGGCAGTTCGCTCGGGTGCAGCGGCAAATAGAGCGTGAACGTCGAGCCGCGGCCCGGTTCGCTCGCCGCGTGGATCTCTCCGCCGAGGAGACGCGCGATCTCCCGGCTGATGGAGAGCCCGAGTCCCGTACCGCCGTACTTCCTGCTCGTCGTCCCGTCGGCCTGCTTGAACGCTTCGAAGATGACCCGCATCTTGCTGCCCGCGATCCCGATGCCCGTGTCGCTCACCGAGAAGGCGATCAGATCGGCGTCCGCGTCCCGCAGCGAACCCGCCTCCAGGAGCTGCTCGCGGATGGCGTTGGGCACATCGGCGTTGGCGTGCCGGATCACCAGCTCGACCGCTCCGGAGTCGGTGAACTTCACCGCGTTGGACAGGAGGTTGCGCAGCACCTGCAGGAGGCGCTGCTCGTCCGTGTGCAGCGTCGCGGGCAGTTCCGGGGACACCCGTACGGAGAAGTCGAGCCCCTTCTCCGCGGTCAGCGGCCGGAAAGTGGCCTCTACGTAGTCCACGAGTTGCACCAGGGCGATGCGCGTCGGGGAGACGTCCATCTTGCCCGCCTCGACCTTGGAGAGGTCGAGGATGTCGTTGATGAGCTGCAGCAGGTCCGAGCCCGCCCCGTGGATCGTCTCGGCGAACTCCACCTGCTTGGGGGTGAGGTTGGCGTCGGCGTTGTCGGCGAGCAGCTTGGCGAGGATCAGCAGGGAGTTGAGCGGCGTGCGCAGCTCGTGCGACATGTTCGCCAGGAACTCGGACTTGTACCGCATGGAGACGGCGAGCTGTTCGGCGCGCTCCTCCAGGACCTGCCTGGCCTCTTCGATCTCGGTGTTCTTGACCTCGATGTCGCGGTTCTGCTGGGCGAGCAGCTCGGCCTTCTCCTCCAGTTCGGCGTTCGAGTCCTGCAGCGCCTTCTGCCGGTTCTCCAACTCCGCCGATCGCTCGCGCAGTTGCTCGGTCAGCTCCTGCGACTGCTTGAGCAGCACCTCGGTCTTCGTGTTGACGCTGATGGTGTTGACGCTCGTCGCGATCATTTCGGCGATCTGGCTGAGGAAGTCCTTCTGGATCTGCGTGAACGCCTGGAAGGCGGCCAGCTCGATCACACCGAGGACGGTCCCTTCGAAGAGCACCGGAAGGACGATCACCTGGGCGGGCGGCGCCTCGCCGAGGCCGGAGGCGATCCGCAGATAGCCGGACGGCGCGTTCTCCACGAGGATCGTGCGCCGCTCCTGCGCGGCGGTGCCGATCAGCGTCTCACCGGGCCTGAAGGACGTCGGCATGGAGCCCATGGAGTAGCCGTAACTGCCCATCATGCGCAGTTCGTACGCGTCCTCCTGCTCGGCACCGGGCTCCGCGGCGTCGTCCGTGGGCAGGGCCAGGAAGAAGGCGCCGTGCTGTGCGGAGACCACCGGCGTCAGCTCGCTCATGATCAGCGAGGCGACGTCCTCCAGGTCGCGGCGGCCCTGCATCAGACCGGAGATGCGGGCCAGGTTGCCCTTGAGCCAGTCCTGTTCCTTGTTGGCGAGGGTGGTGTCGCGGAGGTTGGCGATCATCGAGTTGATGTTGTCCTGCAGGACCTGGATCTCGCCCGCGGCATCCACGTCGATCTTCAGGTTCAGGTCGCCGCGGGTCACCGCGGTGGCGACCTCGGCGATGGCACGCACCTGGCGGGTCAGGTTCCCGGCCATCTCGTTCACCGATTCGGTGAGGTCGCGCCACGTCCCGTCGACGTCCCGCACCCGCGCCTGACCGCCCAGCTGCCCTTCCGTACCCACCTCGCGGGCCACGCGCGTGACTTGCTCGGCGAAGGACGACAGCTGGTCGACCATCGTGTTGATCGTGGTCTTCAGCTCCAGGATCTCGCCCCGGGCGTCGATGTCGATCTTCTTGGTCAGATCGCCCTTGGCGATCGCGGTGGTGACCATCGCGATGTTGCGGACCTGGCCGGTGAGGTTGGAGGCCATGCCGTTCACGGACTCCGTCAGGTCCTTCCACGTACCCGACACTCCGGGCACCCGGGCCTGACCGCCGAGGATGCCGTCCGTGCCCACCTCGCGGGCCACACGGGTCACCTCGTCCGCGAACGAACTCAGCGTCTTCACCATCGTGTTGACGGTGTCGGCGAGCTGCGCGACCTCGCCGCGCGCCTCGACGGTGACCTTCTTGGTGAGGTCTCCGTTGGCGACCGCCGCCGCGACCTGGGAGATGTTGCGCACCTGGCCGGTCAGGTTGTTCGCCATCAGGTTGACGTTGTCGCTGAGGTCCTTCCACGTGCCGGTGACGCCAGGCACCCGCGCCTGGCCGCCCAGGTTGCCCTCCGTGCCCACCTCGCGGGCCACGCGGTTCACCTGCTCCGCGAAGTTCGACAGCTGGTCGACCATCGTGTTCACGGTGGTGACGAGCTCGAGGATCTCGCCCTTCGCGTCGACGGTGATCTTCTTGGAGAGGTCGCCCATGGCGACGGCGGTGGTGACCTCGGCGATGTTGCGGACCTGAAGGGTCAGGTTGTTCGCCATGCCGTTCACGGACTGCGTGAGGTCCTTCCAGGTGCCGGAGACACCCTGCACCTCCGCCTGCCCGCCCAGGATGCCGTCGGTGCCCACCTCGCGGGCGACCCTCGTCACCTGCTCGGCGAAGGCCGAGAGCTGGTCCACCATCGTGTTCAGCGTGTTCTTCAGTTCGAGGATCTCGCCGCGCGCGTCCACGTCGATCTTCTGCGACAGGTCACCGCGCGCCACCGCGGTCGCGACCTGCGCGATGTTGCGGACCTGGGCGGTGAGGTTGCCGGCCATGCCGTTCACGGAGTCGGTCAGATCGCGCCAGACACCGGCCACGCCGGGCACCTGCGCCTGCCCGCCGAGGCGGCCCTCCGTGCCCACCTCTCGGGCCACCCGGGTCACCTGGTCGGCGAAGGCGGAGAGCTGGTCGACCATCGTGTTGATGGTGTTCTTGAGCTCAAGGATCTCGCCGCGCGCGTCCACGTCGATCTTCTGCGACAGGTCGCCCCGCGCCACCGCCGTCGTGACCTGGGCGATCTGACGTACCTGCGACGTCAGGTTCCCCGCCATGAAGTTGACGGAGTCGGTCAGTTCCTTCCAGGTGCCGCTGACGCCGTCCACGCGCGCCTGGCCGCCGAGGCGCCCCTCGGTGCCCACGTCACGGGCCATCCGCGTGACCTGATCGGCGAACGACGACAGCTGGTCCACCATCGTGTTCACGGTGTTCTTCAACTGAAGCATCTCGCCGGAGACGTCGACGGTGACCTTCTGCGACAGGTCACCGTTGGCGACCGCCGTCGTCACCTGGGCGATGTTGCGGACCTGGCCCGTGAGGTTGCGGAAGGCCGTGTTGACCGAGTCCGTCAGGTCCTTCCACGTACCGGCCGCGCCCTGCACCTGCGCCTGGCCGCCGAGCTCACCCTCGACGCCGATCTCCCGCGCCACTCGCGTCACTTCCGCGCCGAAGGCGGAGAGCTGGTCCACCATCGTGTTCACGGTGTTCTTCAGCTCGAGCATCTCGCCCGCGACATCGACGGTGACCTTCTGCGAGAGATCACCGTTGGCGACCGCCGTCGTGACCGTCGCGATGTCGCGCACCTGCGTGGTGAGGTTCCGGAAGACCGTGTTCACCGAGTCGGTGAGGTCCTTCCACGTCCCCGCCGCGCCCGGCACGTTCGCCTGACCGCCCAGCTGCCCCTCGGCACCGACCTCGTTCGCGACGCGGGTGACCTCGTCCGCGAACGTACGCAGCGTCTCGGTCATCTGGTTGATCGTCTCGGCGAGTTGGGCGACCTCGCCGCGGGCACTCACCGTCACCTTCTGGGACAGATCGCCGTTCGCGACGGCCGTCGTGACCTGGGCGATCCCGCGCACCTGTGCGGTGAGATTGCCGGCCATAAGATTCACCGAGTCGGTGAGGTCCTTCCACACTCCCGCCACACCAGGCACCTGCGCCTGGCCGCCGAGCTCGCCCTCGGTGCCCACCTCGCGCGCGACACGGGTCACCTCGGAGGAGAACGAAGAGAGCTGGTCCACCATCGTGTTGACGGTGTTCTTCAGCTCCAGCATCTCGCCGGCGACGTGAACCGTCACCTTCCGGGACAAGTCACCCTTGGCAACCGCCGTCGTGACGAGAGCAATGTCACGTACCTGCGCGGTGAGCCGGTACGCCATGGTGTTCACCGAATCCGTGAGGTCCTTCCACGAACCGGACATTCCGCGTACCCGTGCCTGACCGCCCAGCTTGCCCTCGGTGCCCACTTCGCTGGCCACGCGCGTGACCTCGTCGGTGAACGTCGAAAGCTGGTCGACCAGGTTGTTGACCGTCCGGCCGACCTTCAGGAACTCCCCGCGCAGCGGGTGGCCACTGCCCTCGTCCGCCTGCGCCCGCAGCTCCATCCGCTGCTCCAGGTCGCCCTCCGCCACCGCGGAGAGCACCCGCCCGACCTCGGAGACGGGGCGTACGAGGTCTTCGACCAGCGCGTTCGACGCGTCGATCGCCGCGGCCCACGAGCCCTCGCTCGCGCCGCTCTCCAGGCGCTCCGTGAGCTTTCCCTCACGTCCGACCATGCGCCGGACGCGCGAGAGCTCACCGGTCAGATGCAGATTCCGGTCGGCCACCTCGTTGAAGACGGCGGCGATCTCGGACATGACGTCGTCACCGGAGACCGTGAGCCGCTTGCGGAAGTTTCCGTCCCGCATGGCCGCGAGCGCCGCGAGCAACCTGTTCAGGGCCGCCGTGTCCACAGACGTAGTCGCCCCGTGGCGCGGTTTGCGCTGTTTACTGAGGGACTGTCCGTCTTTCGCGCGCGTTTTAGTGCCCCGCGTCGCTGCGCCAGACTCCACTGTGTCCCTCCCGCAAGGGTCGACCGTACTGCTCGGGTTACCTGGGCTCTCTCCAAGAAGCTTGCCCAGTGTTTCACCATGGCTGAACCAGGCCATAACAGTTCGGCAGCTTCGCACACCGTTCCGCAAACCCTCCGGGCGGAAACACTGACGACCGGCATCAGCATGGACGGCGAAGGTAAGTAACCTGGCATCCGGCTGTCCAACCACCTCGGTCCTGCCCGGCCTGGGCGGTGGCACACGTACAAGCGGGCATCGGAGGGGCGGCCGCACCATGGTGGGAGATCTGGGCGTCGATACTCGTACGAGGAGTTCTGTGATCACCGCGCGCGCGGCTGCGACTTTCGACCCCGTCGGGCGTTCCGTCGCGACGGCACGCTCCTTTGTCCGCGACACCCTCCAGGGCTGGGGGTTCACGGACATCGTCGACGACGCGGTCGTCCTCACCAGCGAGCTGGTCACCAACGCCGTCGTCCACGCCGGAACCGCCGCGGACGTCCTCTGCCTCCGCAGCGAGGACGCCGTCCGCATCGAGGTCTCCGACCACTATCCGGAACGCGAGATCCCGCTCCAGCAGTCCGCCGTCAACATGGGCAACCCGGACCGCGAGGGCGGCCGCGGCCTCCAGCTGTGCGCGGCGCTCGCCACCCGCTGGGGCGTCGACTACACCCCCACGCAGAAGCAGGTCTGGTTCCAACTCGACCTCCCCGACCGCTCGGTGGGCACCCGCGCCGCAGGACCCGCACTCCCGGCCGAGCTGCTCCCGCTCACCGACGGCAGAGTCCGCGTGGCCGTCGTGCAGATCGACCGCGTGGGCGCGATCTCCGCCTGGAACGAAGACGCGGAGGAACTCTTCGGGTACGCGGCCGAACAGGTCACCGGCAAACCACTCACCGACCTCGCCGCCTGGCCGCACACCCCGGGCACGAGCACCGGCATCGTCGAGGCCCTGCGCCTCTCCCGCTGGGAGGGCAGCTACGGCATCCGCGGTTCCGACGGCCGCGTGACCCCCGTCTACGCCTCGCACCTGCGCGTCCGCGACGCCGACGGCGAGCCCTCCACGGTCTGCCTGCTCGTCCGCGACGACGAGCGCGCCGTCCTGCAGACCCCGCTGCGAGGCCCCGCCCCCGAGCCCGGAACGCTCACCGAGGCGCACCCCGCCGACCCCTTCGAGGTCTTCATCGGCTCCCCCGCGCCGGACGACCTCGACGGTCTGCTCCAGCGCACGGTCGAGCGCGCCCGCGACATGCTCGACGGCGACGCCGCCTTCCTGCTCCTCGCCACGGACGACGAGACGGAGCTGGAGGTCCGGGCCTCCACAGGCCTTCCGTCGGCCCGTCAGCGCTTCGCCCGCGTCCCCGTGGAGGCGGGCCCCGGACGGTACGGCTCCGCCCGCATGCCGGCCGTACACGAAGACCTCACGGTCGTCCCCGGCGCCGTCCCGCTCCTCAGCGGCACGGGCATGCGCTCCGTGGTCACGGTCCCCCTGAAGGTCGAGGGCCGCCTCACGGGCTCCCTGGGCGTCGCCGCGGAGTCCCCCGACCGGTACTCGAACGAAGAAGCCCTGCGCCTGCAGTTCGCCGCGGACCGCATCGCCCTGGCCGTCGAGTCCGCGCGCCTGGGCGAGCTCGAGCGCCTGCGCCGCGGTTCGCTCTCCTTCCTCGTCGAGGCCTCGGACCTCCTCGCCGGCACCCTGGACCGCGACCAGACCCTGGCCCTCATGGCCCAGATGACGGTCCCGACGCTCGCCACCTGGTGCGCCGTCTACACGATCGCCGACCAGGCGTCCGAGCCCTACCTCTCGTACGTCCTGCATGAGGACGAGGAGCGCATCGACGGCCTCAAGGCGCTCCTCTCCAAGATCGCCCCTCCCGACCCCGTACCGACCCCCGGAGCCCGCGTCTGGGCCGCCCCCTCCGAAGCGGCCCACCAGGCCGCCCTGCGCACCTCCATGCGCAGCCTCGGCCTCGGTGAGCCCCTGAGCCTGGGCTCGGGAATCGGCACGACGCTCTCCACGGCGTCCGCGGTGGGCGGCGAGACGGTCGTCCTGCCCCTGGTCGCCCGCAACCGCGTCATCGGCATGCTCACGCTGGGCAAGCCCTCCGACGAGCACTTCCGCCAAGAGATCCTGGAATTGGCCGAAGATCTCTCCCGCCGAGCCGCCCTCGCCCTGGACAACGCCCGCCTGTACTCGGAGCGCATGGCCATCAGCCAGTCCCTCCAGCGCAGCCTGCTGCCGCCGGGGCTCCCGCAGGTCCCTGGCGTCGAGGTCGACGTCATCTACCGCGCGGCCGGCGAGGGGAACGAGGTCGGCGGCGACTTCTACGACCTCTTCCCCATCCGCGACGGCGCGTACGGCTTCGCGATCGGCGACGTCTGCGGCACGGGCCCGGAGGCCGCCGCGGTCACCGGCCTGGCCCGCCACGCCCTGCGTCTCCTCGCCCGTGAGGGCTTCGGCGGCCCCGCGGTCCTGGAGCGCCTGAACGCCGCGATCCTCGACGAGGGCGCCCGCAGCCGCTTCCTGACCCTGCTGTACGGGGAGTTGTGGCCGCAGGAGGACGGCTCGGCCGTGCTGAAGATCGTCTGCGCGGGCCACCCGCTCCCGCTCCGCCTGCGCCAGGACGGCACGGTGGAGCCGTACGCGGAGCCGCAGCCGCTGCTCGGCGTCATGGAGGACCTGGAGCTCTACGAACAGACGATGACGCTCGATCCGGGCGATGTCCTGCTCTGCGTGACGGACGGAGTCACCGAGCGCCGCGAGGGCACCCGCATGCTCGGCGACGACGGCCTCGCTGACGTTCTCACGACCTGCACGGGCCTGACGGCCGGCGCGGTCGCGGCCCGCATCATGCGGGCGGTGGAGCGCTTCGCGTCGGACGCTCCGTCGGACGACATGGCGATCCTCGCCATGCGGGTTCCCGGCCTCCAGAAGGACTGAGGGCCACACCGGCGGGGGCCCGCTCCGGCCCCCGCCCCGGGAAACGAAAAAGTCCCCGCCCAATTGGGCGGGGACTTCTGCTTCTTGCTCTCTGAGCCCCCATGCGGAATCGAACCGCAGACCTTCTCCTTACCATGGAGACGCTCTACCGACTGAGCTATAGGGGCCTGTTGCGCTTTCGCGGTTTCCCGCTTCGCAACGGAATAAAGCATACCCCGAACTCAGGCCTGGTCCGAACCGCCGTTCACCCTCTTCAGAAGGCGGGCTGCAACAGCCCTCCGAGGGCATTGCACGCCGATACGACGCGCTGCAGTCCACGCCGCGACATGGCCGCGTCGACCGGCAGCGCCAGCGTCTCGTCCGCGGCGCGCTCGGTCTCCGGAAGATAGACGTCACGCCAGAAATCCGACGTGCGGTGAACGGGCGTCTTCACGGGCACCCGGCAGTCAATTCCCTTGGCCCGCACGGCACGTGCGAACGCGTCCCGGTCCGGCCGCCCGTTGCCGGGCACCCGCACGACGTACTGCTGATAGCTGTGCCCCTCGACGCCGTCCGGGGTGATCACACCGCCGAGCCGCCCACTGAGATAGACCGCGTGCGCCCGCCGCTGGGCGAGCTCGTCGTACGGCGCGTCCGGCTCGCCCCGCTCGAGCACGAGAATCCCGTGCCGCTGCCCGATGTCCCGGAGCCGCCTGACATCCGCCGGGTGCCCGAAGCGGTGCACGACCACGACAGCGGCCGTACGGGAGGTCACGGCGGCGTTCACCGCGTCAGGATCGAGGCAGTACGTCGCCCTGTCTATGTCCGCGAAGACGGGCACGGCCCCTGCCAGAACCACGGCCTCGGCGATCTCGACGTCCCCGTACGCCGGCACGATGACCTCGTCACCGGCACCGACACCTGCGGCTCGCAACATGCCAACTGTCTGCATGACTCTGATGCTGGCGGCGGAACGTGAACGGCAAGTGACGCAAAACAAAAAAGAGCTGGTCCCTGAACCGAAGTTCAGGGACCAGCTCTTCTAATAATAGTTCGGCGGCGTCCTACTCTCCCACAGGGTCCCCCCTGCAGTACCATCGGCGCTGTGAGGCTTAGCTTCCGGGTTCGGAATGTAACC
>NZ_JBSGSG010000085.1:0-42598 GCF_053606765.1 Streptomyces sp. NPDC055189 | reverse complement strand
CCCCGCGATCACTCGCGGGGCGCCCCCTTCGTCGTACGCGACCGGCTGACGCCTAGGCCGACTTCTGCTCCCCCGGACCCGGGCCCCGCGCATCACGCGGCACCAGCGTCGGGTTGACGTTCGAGTGGACGACGTCCGCCGTGATGACCACGCGGGCCACGTCCTTGCGGGACGGGACCTCGTACATCACCGACTGGAGGACTTCCTCCATGATGGCGCGCAAGCCACGCGCGCCGGTCTGGCGCAGGATCGCCTGGTCGGCGATGGCCTCCAGGGCCTCGCGCTCGAAGTCCAGCTCCACGCCGTCCAGTTCGAACAGGCGCTGGTACTGCTTGACGAGTGCGTTGCGCGGCTCCACCAGGATCTGGAGCAGGGCCTCGCGGTCCAGGTTGTGGACCGAGGTGATCACGGGGAGGCGGCCGATGAACTCGGGGATCATCCCGAACTTCACCAGGTCCTCCGGCATGATGTCCTCGAACCGGTCCTTCTCCTGAAGCTCGCGCTTGGAGTGGATCGTGGCGCCGAAGCCGATGCCCTTCGCGCCCGCCCGCGACTCGATGATCTTCTCGAGGCCGGCGAAGGCGCCGCCCACGATGAAGAGCACGTTCGTCGTGTCGATCTGGATGAACTCCTGGTGCGGATGCTTGCGGCCGCCCTGCGGCGGGACCGAAGCGGTCGTGCCTTCCAGGATCTTCAGCAGGGCCTGCTGGACACCCTCGCCCGAGACATCGCGCGTGATCGAAGGGTTCTCGCTCTTACGGGCGACCTTGTCGATCTCGTCGATGTAGATGATCCCGGTCTCGGCCTTCTTGACGTCGTAGTCGGCCGCCTGGATCAGCTTGAGCAGGATGTTCTCGACGTCCTCGCCGACATAGCCCGCCTCCGTGAGCGCCGTCGCGTCAGCGATGGCGAACGGGACGTTCAGCATGCGGGCGAGCGTCTGCGCGAGCAGCGTCTTGCCGGAGCCGGTCGGGCCGAGCAGCAGGATGTTGGACTTGGCGAGTTCGATCGCGTCGTCACGGCCCTGCGCGCCGCCGGTCTCGCCGGCCTGGACCCGCTTGTAGTGGTTGTAGACCGCTACCGAGAGGGCTTTCTTCGCGGGCTCCTGGCCCACGACATACCCCTCGAGGAATTCGTAGATCTCGCGAGGCTTGGGGAGTTCCTCCCACCGCACCTCGCTCGTCTCCGCGAGCTCTTCCTCGATGATCTCGTTGCAGAGGTCGATGCACTCATCGCAGATGTACACACCGGGACCTGCGATGAGCTTCTTGACCTGCTTCTGACTCTTCCCGCAGAACGAGCACTTGAGCAGATCGCCGCCGTCACCGATGCGTGCCACGAGGTGCTTCCCCTTCGCCTGGGAGACGCCACGTTCAGCGACTCCTGGTGCCTCATATCCGACGGTACCTTGCCTGGCCCCCCGTTCGGGCCCCCCTTGGCACGGTTCACTTTGACGTGGACCGTGCCAAGGAACGGCAGATGCTACAGCGCTGCGTCAGACGACCGACGAATTGTTCATCTTCCGGGTGGAGATGATCTGGTCGACCAAGCCGTACGACAGCGCGTCCTCGGCAGTGAGGATCTTGTCGCGCTCGATGTCGTCGCGGATCTTCTCGATCGGCGTCGTGGAGTGCTTGGCCAGCATCTCCTCCAGCTGCGAGCGCATCCGGAGGATCTCGTTCGCGGCGATCTCCAGGTCGGAGACCTGACCGCGGCCCGTCTCGCTGTAGGGCTGGTGGATCAGGACGCGCGCGTTCGGGAGCGCCATGCGCTTGCCCGGCGTACCGGCCGCGAGGAGCACGGCTGCGGCGGACGCGGCCTGGCCCATGCAGACCGTCTGCACGTCGGGCTTCACGAACTGCATCGTGTCGTAGATGGCAGTCAGCGCCGTGAAGGAGCCGCCGGGGCTGTTGATGTAGATCGAGATGTCACGGTCGGGGTCCATCGACTCCAGGCACAGGAGCTGCGCCATGACGTCGTTGGCGGACGCGTCGTCGATCTGCACGCCGAGGAAGATCACGCGCTCCTCGAAGAGCTTCGCGTACGGGTCGTACTCGCGCACGCCCTGCGAGGTGCGCTCGACGAAGCGCGGGATGACGTAGCGGGACTCGGCGCTCGGGCCGGTGTACTCGGCCTGGGCGCCCTCGTAGAGGCCGCTGCCGGGGAAGTTCTTCATCTCTGTAGGTCTCCTGAGGAGCGTGGGCTTGGTCGGCTTCGGAAGGGCTGAGCGGTGAGGCTCAGGCTCCGGTGCCGCCGCCGCCCGGCATGCTGGCCGCGTTGGGCATGATGTCGTCGATGAGGCCGTACTCCTTGGCCTCCTGCGGGTCGAACCAGCGGTCGCGGTCCGAGTCGCGGGTGACCTGCTCGACGGTCTGACCCGTGTGGAACGCGGTGAGCTCGGCCATCTTCTTCTTGGTGAGAAGGAGACGCTCGGCGTGGATCTTGATGTCCGACGCGGAGCCCGCGAGTCCGGCGGAGGGCTGGTGGATCAGGATCTCGGCGTTCGGCAGCGCGAAGCGCTTGCCGGGCGTACCGGCGCTGAGCAGGAACTGGCCCATCGAGGCCGCCATGCCCATCGCGATCGTCACCACGTCGTTCTGGATGTACTGCATGGTGTCGTAGATCGCCATGCCGGCCGTGATGGATCCACCAGGGCTGTTGATGTAAAGGAAGATGTCCTTGTCCGGCTCTGCGGCAAGGAGCAGCAACTGCGCGGTGATCTTGTTGGCGATGTCGTCGTCCACGGCCTGGCCGAGGAAGATGATCCGCTCGCCGAGCAGCCGGTTGTAGACCTGGTCGCCGAGGCCACCACCGATGGAGGGGTCGCCGGCGGCGGAGGGCATCAGATTCGTCACGTATCCACCTGCTCGTCTTACGACGGCGCCGGGCCGTCTCACGTCTTCTTCTGAGGCTTGGGACCCCGCGTGCTCGCCGCTCCGGGGGCGGCTTCGGGGACTCCCCTGCCCTCGTATTCATGGACCCTAACGCTCAGCCCCGTCCGGGGAATCCCGCAAAGGTGACTGTTCGCTGTGAGCGCAGGTTCTGGCGGGGGCGCCTTGTGGGGTGCCGGGTCGCCCCGTCAGGGGCGCGGGGAACTGCGCGGCCCGCCCCCACAGACCCGCGGACGCGTCTGCCGCAGCAGGCTCCACGGCGGGTGCGGCTCGTACATGGTTGCTCGCGCCGTTCCCCGCGCCCCTACGGGCGCGACAGGCCCCCGGGATGCGATCCCGGGGGCCTGTCGTACGAGCGTCAGAGCGAGGCTGCTCAGGCCTCGGTCTTCTCCTCGGTCTTCTCCTCGACGGAGTCGGACGCCTCGGCCTGCTCACCCTCGGCGGCAGCCTCGTCCTCGTCGTCGAGGTCCACGACCTCGCCGTTCGTGTCCTTGACCGTCGCGGCCTCCACGACGACCGCGAGGGCCTTGCCGCGGGCGACCTCGCCGACCAGCATCGGGACCTGGCCGCCTTCGACGACGGCCTGGGCGAACTGGTCGGGGGACATGCCGGAGGACTGCGCGCGACGCATGAGGTGCTCGGTGAGCTCCTCCTGGTTCACGTTCAGCTTCTCCTTGTTGACGAGCTCGTCAAGGACGAACTGCGTCTTGATGCCCTTCTCGGCCTGCTCCTTGGTCTCGGCGTCGAACTCTTCCTCGGTCTTGCCCTGGATCTCCAGGTACTTCGCGAGGTCGAGGCCCATCTGGCCGAGCTGGTGGTTCACCAGGTTGTGCTTGCGGGTCTCGATCTCGTCCGCGAGGAGCTTCTCGGGGACGGGGACCTCGACCAGCTCGAGCAGCTTCTCCAGGACGCGCTCCTGCGCCTGGGTCGCCTGGTCGTACTGCTTCATGTTCTCGAGGCGCTTGCGGCTGTCCGCCTTGACCTCGTCCAGGGTGTCGAACTCCGACGCGAGCTGCGCGAAGTCGTCGTCCAGGGCGGGCAGTTCACGGGCGGCGACCTGGGTGACCTTGACGGTCACCTCGGACTCCTTGCCGGCGGCCGAGCCGCCCTTGAGCTCGGAGGTGAAGGTGGCCTCGCCACCGGCCTCCAGGCCCTTGACGGCCTCGTCGATGCCTTCGAGGAGCTCGCCGGAGCCGATCGTGTAGGAGACGCCGGAAGCGACGCCGTCCTCCAGGACCTCTCCGTCGACCTTGGCCTCCAGGTCGATCGTCACGACGTCGCCGTCCTCGGCGGCACGCTCGACCGGCGAGGTGGACGCGAAGCGCTCACGGAGCTCCTCGACGGCCTTCTCGACGTCCTCGTCGCTGACCTCGACGGCGTCGACCTCGACCTCGATGCCGGAGTAGTCCGGGATCTCGATCGCGGGACGGATGTCGACCTCAGCGGTGAAGTTGAGGGTCTCGTTGTCCTTCAGCTCGGTGATGTCCACCTCGGGCTGGCCCAGGACGTTGAGCTCGGCCTCGTTCACGGCCTCGGTGTAGAACTTCGGGAGCGCGTCGTTGACGGCCTCTTCGAGGACGGCGCCGCGGCCGAACCGCTGGTCGATGACTCGGGCCGGGATCTTGCCCTTGCGGAAGCCCTTCACCGTGACCTGCTGGTTGATCTTCTTGTAGGCCGCGTCGAGGCTGTCCTTGAGCTCCTCGAAGGGCACCTCAACAGTGAGCCGAACCCGGGTCGGGTTCAGGGTCTCCACGGCGCTCTTCACGGTTCGGTCTCCTTGGGGCTGACTTCTTGGGATTGAGCCCGGCTCAGAGACACACGGGCACACAGCTTGCATAGTAACGGCAAGCGGGAGCCGACCCACAATGCGATCTTGTGAGGGAGATCTTGCTGGTCGGGGTGGCGGGATTTGAACCCACGGCCTTCCGCTCCCAAAGCGGACGCGCTACCAAGCTGCGCCACACCCCGTCGGTGCGACACGTAGGGTACATGCCTGCAGGCAGTGCGGCGCCCGCTTAATCGCGAGTACGTACGGGGTGTGCGGTGAGGGGCTCCGACCCGCTACGATGCTTGCCGTGCCGCGGTCGCTGACCAGCAGTGTCCTGCGGCGCGAGCTGTGCGGGTGTAGCTCAATGGTAGAGCCCTAGTCTTCCAAACTAGCTACGCGGGTTCGATTCCCGTCACCCGCTCTCTGTGGCCTCCGGCCCGGTTCCGAGGAACCGGGCCGGAGGCTTTTTCCCGTCCGCAGCGGTGCGGGGCGCTCAGGGGTTCCGTACATCCACGGAGTAGACCGAGCGCGCCCCGTAAGGGACGTAGAGGGCGTCGCCCACCAGGGTCAGGGGCGCGCCCACCGATTCGGGCATCGCCGCGCCCGCACCCCGCCCCGGGCGGGTCCAGCCGATCTCGCCCGTGTTCCGGTCGAGGGCCGCGAGGCGGCCGCTGGGGGACGCGAGGTAGACGTGCGAGCCGGAGGCCAGGGGCGGGCCCGGCATCTCCACGCTGGAGTTCCGGGACCAGGCCTGGCGGCCCGAGCGGGGGTCGACGGCGCGGACCGTGCCGTTGGTGGAGGTGAAGTAGAGGGCGCCCCGGCTGAGGGTCACCGTCGCGCCGCCGGACTGCGGGGTGGCGAGGCGGACGGTGTGCAGGCGGCGGGTCTTCAGGTCGAGCGCGGTGATGCGGCGGTGCGTCTTCACCGCCTCGTCCGTGAAGAGCAGGCGCCCCTCCGACTGACCGATGAAGCTGAGCCTGTCGTGCGCCGACGCGGTCCATCGTGGCTTCCCGGTGGCCCGGTCGATCCGGATGATCCGAGTGCCGTCGGGGTCTTCGGTGGAGCAGAGGAGATAGCCCTGGCCGTCCGCGGACCGCAGGTCGCAGTCCCCGTCCGTGCCGGCGGGCAGGGGGAACGGGTGCTGCCATACGGGCCTGCCATCGCCCGAGCCGAGCAGGGCGTACGAGTCCCCCCGCTTGCCGTACGCCGTCAGGACCCCGCCCTTCATGCCCGCCACCGATGCGGCGGCTCCGGTGGCCGTCGCCTCCGTGCCGCTCACCGGCGCCATGGCGTCGGCGCCCCGCTGGGTCGGTCTGGTCCAGAGTTCGTCGCCGGTCCGGGCGTCGATGGCCTGGATCGCGTAGTCGTTGTCGGGTTCGGCGGCGTCCGGGCTCTCCTCGGTCTGGTCGTTGCGGTAGACGAAGAGGCGGTGGCCCGATCTGCCGATGACGGCGCCTTCGTCCAGGAACCAGCTGTCGGGTCCGGCGTCGACCGGCAGGCTCCAGGCGGCCTTGCCGGTGGCAAGGGAGAAGCGCACCGCCTTGACGTCGTTTCCCGCGCACACGAGGCCGTCGAGGGCTGCCACGCAGTGCAGGAAGGGGCCGCTCGCGTCGTCCGCGGCGCCGGACGTGTCCTTGGCCTGCCAAGCCCGCCACCCCGCCGGCAGATCGCCGTGTCCGGGCTCCTGCGAGGCCGCAAGGCGTACGACGACGCCCGCCCCGAGCACCGCGAGCAGCGCCCCGCCCACGGCCGCCCCCATGATCAGCCGCCGGCTGCGACGTGGGCGCGCGGGCGGCGGGGTGGAATCGGACGGGGGCGGCGGCAGCGGCTCGCCCCGGAGGAGGGCCAGGAGTGCGTCGGCGGTGGGGCGGGACCCGGGGGACTTGGCGAGGCACTGCTCCACGAAGGGGAGCAACTCGTCGGGGACGCCGTCGAGTTCCGGTGCGCCCTCGACCACGCGGGTGGCCGTCTCGTACGGGCTGTCGCTGTCGAAGGGGCCGCGGCCCGTCGCCGCGTGCACCAGGACCGCGCCAAGGGAGAAGACGTCGGAGGCGGGGCCGACCTCGCGGGGCGCGGTGAGCTGTTCCGGGGACATGTAGGGCGGGGTGCCCATGACGCGGCCGGTCTGGGTCAGCGGGTCGCCGACGAGTGCCCCGGCCGTGCGGGAGACGCCGAAGTCGATGACGCGGGGCCCGTCGTCCGCGAGCATCACGTTGGCCGGTTTCAGGTCCCGGTGGACCACTCCGACCCGGTGAATGTCACGGAGAGCTTCCGTCAGGCCCGCCGCGAGCTCCTGGAGCCGCTCCAGCGGAAGCGGTCCTTCCCGGCGCACGTGCGCGCCGAGGTTCTCGCCGGGGATGTAGAGCGTGGCCATCCAGGGGCGCGGCGCGTCCGCGTCGGCGTCCACGACAGGCGCGGTGAAGGCACCGCTGACCTGGCGGGCGGCATCGACCTCGCGGCGGAATCTCGTACGGAACTCGGGGTCGTCGGCGTACTGGCCGTGGACGACCTTCACCGCGAGGCGCCGCCCCGAGGCGGAACGGGCGAGGTACACGACGCCCATGCCGCCGGAGCCGAGCCGGTCGTCGATCGGATAACCGCCGATCCGATCCGGATCCGATTCGCGCAGCGCCATCTTCGTGGACCCCCGTCCCCGCGCACCTCAGCCCGAATGCCCCGGGCCGGGCAGGCAGCGTACGCAAGGCAGGCCGCGTATGTCCCTCAGAAGCTGATCGAGTTGATGGTCTCGGCCACCTCGTTCAGGAAGCGGTTTATGGAAGGGGCCATTCCAGTTGAGGCGAGGAAGAACCCGAAGAGCACCGCGACGATCGCGGGCCCTGCTTTGATCGATCCTCCGCGGATCAGCACGATGAGGATGATCGCCAACAGCAACACCACTGACAGCGAAATGGCCACACTGATCACACCCTAGGTCGGTCTCTCCCCGGCCCGGGGGGTACGACCCACGCACACCCCCGCCAGGACCATCGTGCCACCAACGCGCCGTCCGTATGCGGCCGGTGACACATCGTCGGCCAAGGCTCCACGTGCCGGGCGTGGCCCCCGCGCACGGGGGCACCCTTGGGGCACATGAACAGGGGGCCTCCGTACGGCAATTCGAAGCCCGTGCGTGACCACTAATTCGGCTTGATCGTTTCCATGGGCACACAACTCGTTCGCAGGAAATTCGAATTGTTGTCGGACGCACACCGCGGACACCACAAAGGGTCAATCAACCGGACATTTCGCCAGAGTCGCCTGCGGGCGTTATGCAACGTTTAAGGGGGATGAGTTGTGACGTAATGGACATCCGACCCGCTGCTTCGAGGGTGACATGAGGTGAATCCGCATGTCGACTCCCGTGATTTCTGGGTACTCGGACCGTAATACTCCTGAACCGTCTGTGATTGAGATGACAGCCGAGTTGAGGGTTTTACGAATACACACGAGCGACGCTAGGGTGCCTCAGATGTTCCACGCTGCCACCATCCCCGCAAGCGCAGTGCGGTCCCGGATCGTCCCCCCCAGCTCTTGGTGGGAGGGCCTGTGACGAACTCGGTTCAACCGCACGGCCGCCACCGGGCGCCTCTCCCCCCGGCACATATGCCGGCGGACGGAGTACCAGGCCCCCGCGCCCCCCAGTCCACCATGGCCGCGACCGTTCCCCACGCCCCGGCCGGCACCGCTGTTCACCCCGGCTCCACGGGCCACTCGGGCTCCACCGGCTCCACGGAACACGCCGGTACCAACGCGGGCAGACCCGCCCCCACGGGTCAACCCGCCAAGCAGCGCGACTCCTTCTTCGACAACGCCAAGTACCTCGCGATCGTCCTGGTCGCGATGGCGCACTCCTGGGAGCCGCTGACGGACGGCAGCCGCGCCGCAGAGGCGCTGTACATGACCGTCTACACCTTCCACATGCCGGCGTTCATCCTCATCTCCGGCTACTTCTCGCGCAGCTTCGACATGCGGTCCGACCGCCTCAAGCGCCTGGTGACCGGCATCGCCGTGCCGTACGTCCTCTTCGAGGTCGCGTACACCTTCTTCAAGCGCTACGCGGACAACGATCCGACGCAGCCGATCAGTCTGCTCGACCCCTGGTACCTCACCTGGTTCCTGGTCGCGCTCTTCGTCTGGCGTCTGACGACCCCGCTGTGGAAGCTGGTCCGCTGGCCGATTCCGCTCGCGCTCGCCATCGCGGTGCTCGCGTCGGTCTCACCCGACATCGGCGACGACCTGGACCTGCAGCGCGTGCTTCAGTTCCTGCCCTTCTTCGTGCTCGGCCTGTTCATGAAGCCCGAGTACTTCCAGCTGGTGCGGCGCCGCGAGGTGCGGCTGCTCTCCATCCCGATCTTCGCGAGCGCACTGCTCCTCGCGTACTGGGCGGGACCGCGGATGACCTCCGCCTGGTTCTACCGCCGGGACAGCGCACAGGAGTTGGGTGCGCCGTGGTGGGCCGGTGTCGTGATGACCCTTGCCCTGTTCGGCTGCTCCGCGATCCTGACCGCGTGCTTCTTCGCGTGGGTTCCGCGCCGGAAGATGTGGTTCACGGTCCTCGGCGCGGGCACGCTGTACGGCTACCTGCTGCACGGCTTCCTGGCCAAGGGCTCGCGCTTCTGGGGCTGGTTCGACAACTACGACTGGATGCACACGCCTGTCGGGCAGATCATCGTGTCGTTGATCGCCGCGGCGGTGGTGACGCTTCTCTGTACGCCTCCGGTGCAGCGGATGTTCCGCTTCGCCATGGAGCCGAAGATGGAGTGGGCGTTCAAGCGGGATGCCGCGGCGTTGGCCAGGGAGCGGGCCAAGTCCTCTTCTTAGTTCCTGGTTGCTGATTGCTGGTTCCCGGCCGGTTGTTCTTCAGGCCGGGGGCTCGATGCCCAGTAGGGCGCGCATGTTGGCGTATTTCGCCGTGAGGCGAGTGCGGGTCGGCCCGTCTAGCTCTGCTAGGCGGGCCGCGTTCGCGTTGTGGGCCAGGTCCGCCTCCTTCACCAGGCGGGCGCCGGGGGTGCTGAGGATGCGGGTGGCGTACTGCTCCGGGGTTTCGCCCCGGTGTTTGGTGAGGGCGCGGACAATGTCCTTGGTGTACGGGGTCAGGGGGGCGTCCCGGAGCCACTGCTCCGTGAGGGCGTTGTCCTCTATGGCGTCGTGGAGCCAGGCTGCGGCGATTTGTTCTGGCGAGCCGCCTCTGGCGTGGACGCCCTTGGCCACTGCTTCCAGGTGCTCTGTGTAGGGGCGGCCCGCTTTGTCTTTCTGGGTGGCGTGGGCCTGGCGGGCCAGGGCTTCTACCTCTGCGAGGGGCATGGGGGCGCTGGGGTTCATGCCAAGGATCCTTCCCCAACCCCGCCCCTTCCCGAAAACCCGCTGGCGCGGGGGCCTTGTGCGTACCGTCATCACCGGCTCCGCCGAGTTCGTCCTCAATCGCCGGACGGGCTGAATCTTTCCGGGGTCGGGGAGTAAGTCAGTTTCTTTGCCGCAGCGCCGCCCGCGCAGGCAACGCCGTGGCCGCCAAGCCCAAGGCGACCGCCCCGCCCGCGAAGGAGCCGTACAGCAGCGGTGGGATGTGCGGGGACTCGCCCGTGAGGCCGTTCATCATGGGGACCAGCGTCGCCAGCGCGATCGCCGAGCCGATCACGATGCCCGCGCAGGCGACCAGGAGCGCCTCCCACCGCACCATGCGCATCACCTGCCGCCGGGTGGACCCGATCAGGCGAAGCGTGCCGAGTTCGCGGCGGCGGTCCAGGACCGTCATGACCAGGGTGTTCGCCGCGGCGATCGCCGCGAAGCCGCCGAGTACGGCCGCCATCACCGTGTTCGCCCAGGCGTTGACGGCGCGGTCCGTGGACTGGGCGGTGGCGTAGGCGTCGCGGTCCAGGAGGGTGCCGAGGGCGGTGAGGGCCCGGGGTGCGTCGCCGTCGTCCTTCGTCCAGATCTCCGTGGAGAGGGACGAGGTCACGTGCTGCTTCAAGTCCGATGCGGGGAGCGTGACTTGGGAGAGGCCAAGGCCGCGGCCGTACGTGGCGACCACCTTCGGTGACGCCTTCGTGCCGTCCGGCAGACGCAGGGCCATGGGCTCGCCCGTCTTCACGTGCGCCGAGTCCGCCAGCTTCGCGTCCACGGCGATCTCGCCCTTGCCGAGCGAGGCCATCGTGCCCGTCCTGACGTCCAGGTCCTGGACCCTGGCCAGGTCACGGGACGAGCCCGTCACCCCCTGCGTCGAGGCGGACTCCAGCCAGCGGTCGCCGCCCGAGCCCACCGGCACCAGGACCGAGGTCTTGAGAAGGCCCACCGCCGAGGTGACCCCCGGGGCCCGACCGGCCTGCGTCACCCCGTCCTGCGTTACTCCCGCTCCCGACGCCGACACGATGTGGTCCGCCGTTATGCCCTCGCGCTGCTGGTCGGCCGCCACCCGGTCCTCGCTGGTGTGCATGAAGACGAGGGTCGACGAGAACGCCATCGCGAGGACGATCGGGGTGATCGCCGATGCCATACGGCGGGCGTTGGTACGGGAGTTGGCCGCCGCGAGCGAGGCGGACGCGCCCGCTCCGCGCAGCGGGAGTCCGAACAGGGCCGCGCAGCCGCGGGCGACGAGCGGGCCGAGCAGGGCCACGGCGAGCATGAAGAGCATGACGATGCCGAGCGCCACGTTGGCCGCGTCGTCGCCCGTCAGGGAGGAGGCGATCCCGGCGAGGACGCAGCCGCCGACCGCGGCCGCGATGCCCAGCGGCGTACGGATCCAGCCGGGGCGCAGGCGTTCCACCGAGGACTCGGCGAGCGCCTGGCCCGGCCTGATGCGGGAGGGGCGGCGGGCCGCCAGGTAGCCGGAGACCAGGGCGGTGACGACCGCGACGCCGACCGCCGAGACCAGGGGGATGAAGGAGACGGAGAGACTCAGGGCTTCGGGGATCGCGCCCCTGTCCTTCAGCTGCCCGAACCACCAGTCGGCCAGGGCGATTCCGGGCAGGACGCCGACCGCTCCGGCGAGGGGCGCGACGAGCAGGGCCTCCGTGGCGATGGTGCGGCGGATCTGGCGGGGTGTGGTGCCGATGGCCCGGAGCAGCGCGTACTCGCGGGCCCGCTGGCCCACGGAGAGCGCCACGGTGCCCGCGGCGGTGAACATGGCGACCATGGTGGCGATGCCGCCGAAGGAGCCGCCGAGTCCGGTGAGCATCTCTTCGGCGTAGGCGAGATCGGAGCCCTCGGCGGCGCTGCGGTCGTCGCCGGTGTGGACGTCGGCCCTGCCGCCCACGGCGTGTGCCACCCGGGCCTTGAGGGCGGTGTCCGTGACGCCCTTCTCGGGCAGGACCGCGATGGCGTCGACGCGGCCCGGGTGACCGGAGAGGCGTACGGCGTCGGAATCGGTGAACCAGGCGGTGAGCGCGCCGTGTTGGGCGCCCTGTTGGGCGCCGGACCGAACGGTGCCGGAGATGCGGAAGTCGCGCGGTCCGGCGGCCGTGGTGAGGGTGGTCTGTTCGCCCACGGACGCGCCCGGTGCGGCGAGGACGACCTCGCCCGCCTTCGGGGCGCGGCCCGCGGTCAGCTTCTCGCCGGTGAAGGCGGTGGAGCCCCAGCCGTGCGCGGTGACGCTCTTCCCGCCGGACTGCACGGGGAAGGTGACGTCCGCGACGGCGGTGCGCGCGCCGGGCACCGAACCCGCCTTCGCGAGAAGGGAGTCGTCGATCCTGGCCCGGTCGGGCAGCGGGGTCGCCGACTCGGAGCGGCTGTCGCCGCTGCCCGTGACGAAGTGGGCGCGCTGGTCGGCGGCGACGACCACGGGGGCGTCGGCGTACCGGGTGGGCGGCATCGAGGCCCGTACCCCCGTCTCCAGGAGGATGCCGCACGCGGAGACGATCATCGCGGCCATCATCAGCGCGACGAACGTGCCCGCGAACGCGGACGGTTTGAAGCGGACGGCGGCGCGGGCGAGGCCGTTGGGCATGAGGGTTCTCCGGAGTCCGGGGCGCCCGGAAGGGGCGCGGGGCTGTGTACGGGTGTGGCTCCGCCGCATGGGCGCGACCGGCTCGCATCCGGCCGGCAGGGGTGTTCAGGCCGCGGTGGCCGCGCGCACCGGAGCCGTCAGGGTCGTCATGCGATGCGCGATCTGCTCGGCGGAGGCCCGCTCCAGGCGGTCCACGATCGCGCCGTCCGCGAGGAAGAGCACCCGGTCCGCGTAGGCGGCGGCGGCCGGGTCGTGGGTGACCATGACGACGGTGGCGCCCATGCCGTGGACGGCCTCGCGGAGCAGGGCGAGGATCTCGGCTGCCGTGGTGGTGTCCAGGGCGCCGGTCGGCTCGTCCGCGAAGATCACGTCCGGGTTCGTGACCAGGGCGCGGGCGATCGCGACGCGCTGCTGCTGGCCTCCGGAGAGTTCGCCGGGGCGGCGCTTGTGCTTGTCGCTGCCGAGCCCGACGCGGGACAGGACGTCGGCCGCCCTGCGGCGGTCGGGGCGGCGGCCCGCGAGGCGCATCGGCAGGACCACGTTCTGCTCGACGGTCAGCGAGGGCAGCAGGTTGAAGGCCTGGAAGACGAAGCCGAGGCGGGTGCGGCGCAGCGCGGTCAGCTTGTTCTCGCTCATGGAGGTGATCTCCGTGCCGCCCAGGCGCACCGTGCCCTCGGTGGGCCGGTCGAGTCCGGCGGCGCACTGCAGGAAGGTGGACTTGCCGGAGCCCGACGGGCCCATGACGGCGGTGAAGCTGCCGCGCTCCAGGGCTAGGTCGATGCCGCTGAGGGCGTGCACGGCGCCGGAGCCCCTGCCGTACTTCCGGCGCACGCCGTGCAGTTCTACGGCCCAGTCGGCGCCGCGGGGCGCCTGGCCGGGCATCGGCGGCGTCGACGGCATTGACGGCACCGCTCCCCCGAGCTCGTCGAACCGCCGGTCCGCCTCGGATCGCTTCTTGCGCCGCAGCCCCATGGTCCCGTCCGCCTTCCCTGCGTACGTCCGCCCTGATCGATGTCTCGAACGTACGGATTCGGGGGTGCTGTGGACCATGAGGTCCCCCGGCGAATCGGGGGTGGGGTTAGCCCCCGGTCAGGCTCCGGCCGGCCCCCGGCCAGGCATGGCCAAAAGCGGGGCCAGGCATTGCACAGATCGTTTGGTAAGCTAACTATTGACGCGTTCTTGACGCTCCCTTTGCCATCCGTGTGCGGCGGGTGCGTCGCCGACTACCAGGAGGAACGGGCCCATCGGACACGCAGACACCCTGATAGCCATGGGCGGCGCCTTTCTCGCCGCTGCCGTGCTCGCCCGCGTGGGCGGCCGCATCGGCCTTCCCACCATCCCGCTCTTCATCCTGGCCGGGATCCTTCTCGGCCCTCACACTCCCGGTGTGGTCCTGCTCTCCGACCCCCACGACCTGGAGATGCTCTCGGCGCTCGGCCTGGTCCTGCTGCTCTTCTACCTGGGCCTCGAGTTCCACATGGACGACCTCAAGACGGGCGGCCGCAAGATGGCCCTCGCCGGAGGGACGTACCTCGCGCTGAACGTCGGCGCGGGCCTCGGCTTCGGATTCGCCCTCGGCTGGGGCACCTCCGAGGCTCTGGTCCTCGCCGGGGTGCTCGGCATCTCGTCGTCGGCGATCGTCACCAAGGTGCTCGTCGACACCGGCCGGCTCGGCAACCCCGAGACCAAGCCGATCCTCGGCATCATCGTCGTCGAGGACATCTTCCTGGCGCTCTATCTCGCGGCGCTCCAACCGATCCTGTCCGGGGCCGACAGCCTCGGCGCGGCCGTCATGGACGGCGGCAAGGCCTTCGGCTTCCTGCTGCTTCTCGCGCTCGCCGCGCGCTTCGGCACCAAGATCGTCGGGCGCCTCATGGACACCCGTGACGACGAGTTGCTCGTCATCTCCTTCCTCGGCGTCGCGGTCTTCGTCGCCGGAGTCTCGGAGTGGTTCGGGGTCGCGGACGCGATCGGCGCCTTCATGGTCGGTCTGATGCTGGGCAGTACGGCATCCGGCGAGCGCATCCGCACTCTCGTGCACCCCCTGCGGGACGCCTTCGGGGCGATCTTCTTCTTCGCCTTCGGGCTCTCGATCGACCCCGGCGACCTGCCCGTCGTGCTCTGGCCGGTGCTCGCCGCCGTGGCCGTGACGCTGCTCATGAACGTCCTCGCGGGACTCGGTGCGGCGCGCATCTACGGCTTCGGCGCGGGACCCGCGGCGAACATCTCCACCACCCTGCTCGCGCGCGGCGAGTTCGCCCTGATCCTGGCGACCATGGCGGCCACCGCGGGGCTCGACGACCGCCTCTCCCCCTTCATCGCGGGGTACGTGCTGCTGCTCGCGGTGCTCGGCCCGCTGGCGGCGGGACGGTCGCACTGGCTGGCCCGGATATTGCCGGGCGGACGCAAGGCTGCTCCCGAGCCCGATCCGGAGCCGGAGTTGTCAGGCGCCCGCTGACGGCTCCCTGGAGATGAGCAGCAGCGCCCGGTCGTCGTTGACGTCCTTGGCGACCGCCTCGATCAGATGCCACGCGGCGCCGTGGAAGCCGCCCGCCACATAGCGGTCGGCTTCCCCGGTGAGGCGGTCGATGCCCTCGCTGATGTCGCGCTCGGAGGTCTCGACGATGCCGTCGGTGAACAGCATCAGGACGTCGCCGGGGCGCAGGAGGCCCTTCACCGGGTCGAACTGCGCCCCGTCGTAGACCCCCAGGAGCGGGCCCTCGGCGACCTTCTCCTCCCAGCGGCCGTTGCCCGCGCTGAGCTGGAGGCCCGGCGGGTGGCCCGCCGAGAAGAGTTCGTAGTCGCCGGTCTCCAGGTCGAGGACCAGATGGATCGAGGTCGCGAAGCCCTCGTCCCAGTCCTGGCGCAGGAGATAGCCGTTGGCGGCGGTCAGGAACGCGTGCGGCGGGAGCGAGCCGAGCAGACCGCCGAAGGCGCCCGACAGGAGCAGGGCGCGGGAACCCGCGTCCATGCCCTTGCCCGAGACGTCCGTGAGGACGACCTCCAGGGTGCGGCCGCCGTTCGTACGGGCCGCGACCACGAAGTCACCCGAGAAGGACTGGCCGCCCGCGGGCCGCAGGGCCATCTCGCGGTGCCAGCCCGGCGGCAGCTTCGGCAGCTTGCTCTGCACGCGGATACGTTCACGCAGGTCGAAGAGCATCGTTCCGCCGCCGCGCCACGGCACGCCGACCCGGCTGCGGAACTGCGCGATGACAAGCCCGAAGAAGCCGCAGGCCGCGACGACGAGGACCACGCCGGGCGTGACCCGCGAAGGGCCTTCCGTGTACGGGCCTAGCTGGACGGACTCCACGATGAGCGCGGCGGCCGCCGTCGCGTACAGGCCGAGCAGGCTGGAGGGGCGCAGGAGCAGCCCGCCGGCCACGATCGGCAGGACGAGCGCGGAGGGCGCGCACCAGACGTTGTTGACGATGGTGCAGAAGGCGATCACCGGAATCGTGACGAGCAGACCCGCGAGCGCGATCCAGTCCGAGCCGTCGCCTCTGAAGTAGTCCACCCCGGACTTGCGCAGCCCTATGCGAGCCCGGTGGATACGCTTGTTCATCCGGGCTGTGAACGTCTCGGCTTCCGCTCGCCTGCCTGCCATTGCTCCCGGACCCTATCCACCGGGCCAGGCACTTCGCACGGGAGGTACCGGTTGTCCCCCGTCAGGGGCACGCCGTCAGGCCGCGGAAATCCTGTCGCTACGCCGGCTTCTGCCTGGTAGGCATGGCCCATGACGACGGAATTGCGGGTTTTGCGCCAGGAAGACTGGGACGAGTACTACGGCACGCTGGAGCTCGCCTTCGGTGGTGTGGCAGAGGCGCCGGAGGAGCACGAACTCTGGAACGCGCTGACCGAGTTCGACCGCTTCTTCGGCACGTGGGAGGGCGAGACCTGCGTCGGCACGACGGGAGCGTTCAGCTTCCGCCTCTGTGTGCCGGGCGGCGCCCTGGTGGACGCGGCCGGCGTGACGATGGTCAGCGTCGCGGCGACGCACCGGCGGCGCGGAATCCTGACGTCGATGATGCGGCGCCAGCTCGACGACGTACGCGCCAAGGGCGAATGCCTGGCCGTGCTCACCGCCTCCGAACCCGCCATCTACGGACGGTTCGGGTACGGCGCGGCGACGCAGGCGCTGAAGGCCGCGATCGACACCTCACGCGTGAGTCTGTCGGTGCCGGCCGGTACCGATGACGTACGCCTTCGGTACGCCAAGCCCGCCGACGTCCACGCGGCCTGTGAGGCGCTGTACGCACGCCGGGTGAGCGAGCGGCCGGGAATGCTGGCCAGGCAGCCCGGCTGGGAGCGGCTCGGCCTGCTCGACCCGGAGAGCGAGCGGCACGGCGCCTCGCCCCTGCAGTGCGTGGTCGCCGAGCGCGACGGGGAGCTCGTCGGGTACGCGCGCTACAGCGTGAAGCCCGACTGGGACGCGGCGGGCCCCAAGGGCACGGTCCGGCTGCGCGATCTCGAAGCTCTCGATCCGGCGGCCAACGCGGCGCTGTGGCGGTTCCTCTTCGGCATCGACCTGACGACGACCGTCGAGGCGCACAGCCTCCCGACGGACGACGCGCTGCTCCAGCTCGTCTCCGACGTGCGGCGCTGCCGGCTCGAAATGCGGGACTCCCTGCACGTACGCCTGGTGGAGGTGGGAGCCGCCCTCGAGGCGCGCACCTATCGGGCGCCGGTGAACCTGGTCCTTGAGGTCGAGGACGCCTTCTGCCCCTGGAACGCGGGCCGTTGGCGGCTCAAGGGCGACCTGAAGGGCGCGATCTGCGAGCGCACCGACGACGAGGCCGATATCGCCCTGTCCGTACGGGACTTGGCCTCGGCCTATCTGGGCGGCGTGTCCCTGACGTCACTGGCGGCGGCGGGCCGGGTGCGGGAGCTGCGCCAGGGCGCCCTGAGCGAGGCCTCGCTGGCCTTCGGCTCGGACGTGGCGCCCTGGCTGCCGCACGGCTTCTAGGCGGTCGATTCCACCGGCTGCTTCGGCTTGCGGGTCGCCAGGTACAGGGCGACCAGCCAGCCGATGAGCGAGGCGCCGAGGAAGATGTTGATCACGAGGATCACCCAGCGCAGCTCGACGTCCCGGTTGAAGGCGATGAGGGACGGCAGGAGATAAACGATCACGCCGAGGAGCACGAGCACAAAGCCGCCGAGCCCGCTGATGGTGCCGAACATTCTCATATGGCCTTTCGTCGGGAGCGGCGGGCGCGCTGGCACTTGGGGCACCAGAAGAGGTTGCGGGCGGCGAGATCGGCGGTGCGGATCTCGCCGCCACAGATGTGGCAGGGCATCGTGGCCCTGCGGTACACGTACACCTCGCCGCCGTGGTCGTCCACGCGCGGCGGGCGGCCCATCGCCTCCGGCGTGTGCTCGGGCCTGACGGTGTCGATGCGGTTGAGGCGCACGCCCTCGCGCATCAGGGCGACCAGGTCGTCCCAGATCGCCGCCCACTGCGCGGGCCGGATGTCCTTGCCCGGGGTGTACGGGTCGATGCCGTGCCGGAAGAGGACCTCGGCGCGGTAGACGTTGCCGACGCCCGCGATGACCTTCTGGTCCATGAGGAGGGCGGCGATGGTCGTACGGCTGCGCGAGATGCGGGCGTAGGCCTTGTCCGGGTCGTCGCCCTCCCGGAGCGGGTCCGGGCCCAGGCGGGCGTGTATCGCCTGCTTCTCCTCGTCCGTGATGAGGGCGCAGGTCGTGGGGCCCCGGAGATCGACGTACGCGTCGCCGGTGGCCAGACGGAGGCGGACGGTGTCCGTGGGCGGGTTGGCGGCTGCCGTGCCGCCGAAGTTGACCTTGCCGAAGAGGCCGAGGTGGATGTGGATCCAGCCGGTTTCGGCGAAGCCGAGGAAGAGGTGCTTGCCGTGGGCCTCGGCGGTGTCCATCTCCTGCCCGTTGAGCAGGGCCGCGCTGTCGGAGAACTTGCCCTGGGGGCTGGTGATCCTCAGCGGGCCGCGGTCCTGGAACCGCTCCCGGTGGTCGGCTGCCAGCCGGTGAATCGTGTGCCCCTCCGGCACGGGGTCCTCCCAGGGGGTGTTCGTCCTCAAACGCCGGACGGGCTGAATCTCTCAGCCCGTCCGGTGTTCGAGCGGCGACTACTGCTGCGGGTGGTGTGCCGGGATCTCGGGCAGCTCGCCCGTCGTCTCGTAGCGGGCCAGCATTTCGATGCGGCGGGTGTGACGCTCCTCGTCCGAGTACGGCGTCGACAGGAAGATCTCGACGAACTTCGTCGCCTCTTCCTGCGTGTGCATCCGGCCGCCGATCGAGATCACGTTCGCGTCGTTGTGCTCACGCCCGAGCGCGGCGGTCTGCTCGCTCCAGGCGAGGGCGGCCCTGACCCCCTTCACCTTGTTCGCGGCGATCTGCTCCCCGTTGCCGGAGCCCCCGATCACGATGCCGAGCGACTCGGGGTCCGCCGCCGTCTTCTCCGCGGCGCGGAGGCAGAAGGGGGGGTAGTCGTCCTGGGCGTCATAGATGTGGGGCCCGCAGTCGACGGGCTCGTGGCCGTGGCTCTTGAGCCACTCGACCAGGTGGTTCTTCAGTTCGTAGCCGGCATGATCCGAGCCGAGGTACACGCGCATGCGATGAGTGTGGCACGTCGCGGGAGGGGTAGCGGCGATCGGGGGGCGGGACCTTCGTCACCCGCGGTCACCCCATGACCAGCAAGGTCCAGGCCATTGAGCCGGAATGCAACGATCCGGAGTCGGGACTTCCGTCACGTCCACCCCTGAGTTTGAATGCGGGGGCTCGTGACCCGAGAACTTAAGGATTCGTCCATGACCTCGCAACCCTCCCTTGCGAAGGCAGACCGCAGCCCCAACGAACCTGGGGATCCGCGGTCTGGAGACACCGGTGACGGCCTCAAGGCCGGGCTGAAGAACCGCCACCTCTCCATGATCGCCATCGGCGGTGTCATCGGAGCGGGCCTCTTCGTGGGCTCCAGCTCCGGCATCGCCGCCGCGGGGCCCGCCATCCTCGTCTCGTACGCCCTCGTCGGCACGATGGTCGTCCTCGTCATGCGGATGCTCGGTGAGATGGCCGCCGCACGGCCCACCTCCGGCTCCTTCTCCACCTACGCGGACCAGGCCCTCGGCCGCTGGGCCGGTTTCTCCATCGGCTGGCTCTACTGGTTCTTCTGGGTCGTCGTGCTCGCGGTGGAGGCCACCGCCGGTGCCGTCATCCTCAACGGATGGATACCGGCCGTACCGCAGTGGGGCTGGGCGCTCATCGTGATGGTGGTGCTCACCGCGACGAACCTCGTCTCGGTCGGCTCCTACGGCGAGTTCGAGTTCTGGTTCGCCGGGATCAAGGTCGTCGCCATCGGCGGGTTCGTGATCATCGGCCTGCTCGCCGTCTTCGGCGTGCTGCCCGGCTCGGACAACCCCGGCGCCGGATTCGCGCACCTCACCGACGCGGGCGGGTTCATGCCCAAGGGCGCGGGCGCGATCCTCACCGGTGTGCTCATGGTCGTCTTCTCGTTCATGGGCTCCGAGATCGTCACGCTGGCCGCCGGTGAGTCCGAGGACCCGCAGCGCGCCGTCACCAAGGCCACGAACAGCGTCATCTGGCGTATCGGCGTCTTCTACCTGGGCTCGATCTTCGTCGTCATCACGCTGCTCCCGTGGAACGACAAGTCGATCGTCAAGGACGGTTCGTACGTCGCCGCGCTGAACTCGATCGGCATCCCGCACGCCGGCCAGGTCATGAACGTCATCGTCCTGACCGCCGTGCTCTCCTGTCTCAACTCGGGTCTCTACACCGCGTCCCGCATGGCCTTCTCGCTCGGCCAGCGCGGTGACGCGCCCAAGGCCTTCGCGCGCACCAACGCGCGCGGTGTGCCGCAGGCCGCGATCCTCGGCTCCGTCGTGTTCGGCTTCATCGCCGTCTGGTTCAACTACCAGTGGCAGGACACCGTCTTCGACTTCCTGCTGAACTCGTCCGGCGCGGTGGCGCTCTTCGTCTGGCTGATGATCGCGTTCACGCAGCTGCGGATGCGCGGCATCATCCTGCGCGAGCAGCCGGAGAAGCTCGTCGTGAAGATGTGGCTCTTCCCGTACCTGACCTGGGTCACGATCGCGATGATCTCGTTCGTGCTCGTCTACATGCTGACCGACGAGGCCGGGCGCAAGCAGGTCCTGCTCTCGCTGCTCGCGGCGGCGTTCGTGGTGGCGTTCTCCCTCATACGGGAGAAGGTGCGGCCCCGCGTCGACAACGACTCGGTCGACGCCTAGCCGGTCCCGTCCGACGGTGGCGCGGTCGACGTGCCCGCCACCGTCGGCACCGGCGTGCTCGGTCCCGGCGGCGCTCCGCCGCCGGGATCGCGCGCGGTGAAGAACATGACGGCCGCCACCGCGGCCGCGACCAGCAGGACCACGGCGGTCAGCGCGCGGGGCCGCCAGTCGGGCAGCTGAATCCGCTTCGTGACCGAAGACGCGGGCCCCGGCTGCTCCTGCGGCCTCAGCGATGCCGCGAGGACCGCGCTCAGGGCCGCCTCCACCTCGTCCAGACCCGGCCGCCGCTCCGGCTCCTTGATCAGGAGCGCGGCGAGCACCGGACGCAGTCCGCTTGATTCCGGCGGCAGTTCGGGCGGCTCGTGCAGGACCGCGACCAGCGTGTTCAGGGTCGAATCGCGGGCAAAGGGCGAGCTGCCGCGCAGCGCGGTGCAGAGCGTCGCCCCCAGGGACCAGAGGTCGGACGGCGGGCCCTGCCACGCCCCGGAGACCCGCTCGGGCGCCATGTACTCGGGCGAGCCCACGAGAAGGCCCGTCTGCGTGAGGCGGCCCGTGTCCTCCAGGGCAGCGATGCCGAAATCGGTGAGGACGACCCGGTCGGCAGGACCGCGCGGGCTGAGCAGGACGTTCTCCGGCTTGATGTCACGGTGCAGGACTCCGGCCGCGTGCACCCTGCGCAGCGCCGCCACCAGGGCCAGGCCCACGCGCGCCGCGTCGTGCTCGTCCAGCGGCCCCTCTTCGTCGACGTACCGGGCCAGGGAGCGCGCGTCGATCAGTTCCATGACGATCCATAGGCGGCCGTCCTCCTCGGCGACGTCATGGACGCGTACGACACCGGAGTGGTCGATCCGTGCGCTGGCCCGCGCCTCGCGCAGCGCGCGTTCTCTGCGGATGCGGGTGTCCTCCGACTCGGGACCCTCGAAGCCGCCGTCGACCCGCATCTCCTTGACCGCGACACTGCGGTCAAGGAGCTCGTCGGCCGCGCGCCACACGCGGCCCATGCCTCCCTGCCCGATCACGGCGAGCAGGCGGTAGCGGCCCGCGACCACGCGAAGCTCCTGCATGGGTTCACCCCCAACCCTCCTCTCATGACAGCACAGTTCACGGATTTCCCGAAGGCCCGGAAAACTTGACGGCGGATGTCAGGTTTTCCGGGGAACCTCTGAGGCGTCAGCAAGCACTTCTTGGAGGATCACCGTGGACTTCACCGATGGGCGACTCGTGTTCCGGCCCGGCGACGACGGGTACGACGAGGAGATCGCCGGGTTCCAGACCGGTTTCGCGCAGCGGCCCGCGATCGTGTTCGCGGCCGGGAGCGCCGAAGACGTCGTCGCCGCCGTGTCGTACGCGGCGGACGCGGGCCTGCCCGTCGGAGTGCAGGCCACCGGGCACGGGCTTCCGGGGGCCTCGGAGGGCGGCGTACTGATCAGCACCCGGCGGATGGACTCCGTCCGGATCGACGCGGATGCGCGCACGGTGACCGTGGGCGCGGGTGTCCGCTGGGGGCAGGTGGTGGAGGCCGCGGCGGCACACGGGCTCGCGCCGCTGAACGGTTCCGCGCCGGGCGTGGGCGCCGTCTCGTACACGCTGGGCGGCGGACTCGGCATCCTGGCGCGGGAGTTCGGGTACGCGGCCGACCACGTCGGATGGCTCGACGTCGTCACGGCCGACGGCACGCTGCGGCACGTCACGGCGGAGAGCGAGCCCGAGCTGTTCTGGGGGCTGCTCGGCGGGGGCGCGAACCTCGGGGTGGTGACGGCCCTGGAGATCGGCCTGGTGCCGGTGGCGCGCCTTTACGGCGGGGCGATCGAGTTCGACGGGCGTGAGGTCGACCCCGGCCACGTGCTGCGGGCGTACGAGGCGTGGACGCGGACGGTGCCGGACGAGCTGACCTCATCGGTGGCGGCGCTCGTCTATCCCGACATGCCGCAGCTGCCACCCCATCTACGGGGCCGCTATCTCGTCACGGTCCGGGTCGCCTACACGGGCCCCGAGGCGGCGGGCGAGCTGCTTGTGGCGCCGCTGCGGGAGATCGGGCCCGCGGTGTCGGACTCGCTGCGGGAGATGCCGTACACCGAGAGCCACACGATCCACAGCGACCCGGACTTCCCGCACTCCTACTACGGGGACAGCGTGGCGGTGGGCGAGCTGGACGTCGCCGCGGCGAGCGAGCTGCTCGCGCTGACCGGTCCGGCCGCCGAGAAGATGCACGTCGTGCAGATCAACCAGTTGGGCGGGGCGCTTGCGAAGCCCGCGGGAGGCACGGGGAACGCGGTGCCATATCGGGACGCGGGGTGGCTGGTGCGGGTGCTCTCGCCTTTCGAGGGCGGCGACGGCACGGATCTGGAGGCGGTGCGGGCCGTGCAGGACCGGGCGTTCGGGCTTTTCGCGCCGGGGGCCGTGGGGCGGTTGCTCAACTTCGCGTTCGCCGCCGGGGAGCGGGGCGATGGTCCTTACGGTCTTTACGACGCCGGTACGCGGAAGAGGCTCGCCGGGCTGAAGGCCACGTACGACCCGGCGAACCTCTTCAGGCGGAACTACGGCGTCGGAAACGCAGGCTGAACTAGCGGTCGAGCAGCTTCCACGCCGTGGGCAGCGCGCCCATCGCGAGGGCGGCCTTGAGGGCGTCGCCGATCAGGAAGGGCGTGAGCCCGGCGGCGACGGCCTGGGTCAGCGACATGCCGGTCGCGGCGGCGAGGTACGGGACGCCGACCGCGTAGATGATCGCGGAGCCGAGCACCATCGTGCCCGCGGTGCGCAGGACGGAACGGTCGCCGCCGCGGCGGGCGAGGGCTCCGACCACGGTGGCGGCAAGCAGCATGCCGAGGACGTAGCCGAGGGACGGCGCGGCCACGCCGGAGCCCGCCTGCGCGAACCACGGCATGCCGGCCATGCCGACGAGGGCGTACACGGCCAGGGAGAGGAAGCCGCGGCGGGCGCCGAGGGCGGTGCCGACGAGGAGGGCGGCGAAGGTCTGTCCCGTCACCGGTACGGGGGAGCCCGGCACAGGCACCGCGATCTGGGCCGCTATGCCGGTGAGGGCGGCGCCGCCGAGGACGAGGGCCGCGTCCTTCGCGCGGGACGCGGGGATCAGGTCCGCGAGGACCTGGCCGGGACGGGAAGAGACGGCGGCGATGCTCATCGGGACTCCGCGGGGTTCTGGGACGGGCGGGTGGGACCCCGCGACGCTATCCCGGGCGGGGGCGGCTTTCACCGGCGGTGAGTGACAAGGCGCCGGGTGCCTCGGTGGTGGGCTTTGCACAAAGTGCGGGGTGTACCCCTGCGGGGGGCGTGATGCTCGTCACTGAGGTGGGGACTCCAGGGGCCCGTTTTGCGCGGGGGGCTCCCGCCCAGGGAGACTGTAGGTTCCCGCCAACTTTTCTTGTGAGCCCGAGAGCAGCCTGAGCACCATGCACCAAGCTCCCCCCGATGAATCGGCACCCGGCGCTGAGGGTTGTGCCCACCCGTCCCCAAGCTCTCGGCTTCGCTCGAGCAGGGGAGGCCCCAATCGCCCTGCGGGACGCCTGCCCACAACAGAGACCGAGCCCCTTGGCGGTGGGCTCAAGCAGCGGCATCTGACCATGCTCGGGCTCGGTGGGGTCATCGGGGCGGGGCTTTTCGTCGGCTCTGGAGCCGGGATCGCTGTCGCCGGGCCCGGCATCGTCGTCTCGTATCTCATCGCCGGTGCGCTCGCCATGTGCGTGCTGCGGATGCTCGGCGAGATGTCGGCCGCGATGCCCGCGTCCGGGTCCTTCTCCGTGCACGCCGAGCGCGCGCTCGGCCGCTGGGCGGGGTTCAGCGTCGGGTGGCTGTACTGGTTCCTGCTTGTCGTCGTGCTCGCCGTGGAGGCGACCGGCGCCGCGCAGATCGCCAACAGCTGGGCGCCGGGCGTTCCGCAGTGGGCCTGGGTCCTGATCTTCATGCTGGTGTTCACGGCGGCCAACCTCGCCGCCGTGAAGAATTTCGGCGAGTTCGAGTTCTGGTTCGCGGCGCTCAAGGTCTTCGCGATCGTCGCGTTCCTCGTGCTCGGGCTGCTCGCGATCTTCGGGGTGCTCCCCGCTGCGTCTAATTCCTCTGGGGAGCCCGCGGGCCTGGCCAACCTCACCGGCCATGGCGGGTTCCTGCCCAACGGCTGGGAGGGCGTCACCTCCGGCGTGCTCGCCGTCGTCTTCGCCTTCGGCGGTCTCGAGGTCGTGACCATCGCCGCCGCCGAGTCGGACGACCCGGTGCGCTCGGTGGCCCGCGCGGTGCGCAGCGCCGTCTACCGCATCCTCTTCTTCTACGTCGGCTCGATGCTCGTCATCGTGACGGTCCTTCCGTGGACGGCGGAGAAGGCGGGGGTCAGTCCGTATGTGACGGTCCTGGACTCGATCGGGGTGCCGTCCGCGGGCACGATCATGAACATCGTGGTGTTCGTGGCGCTGCTCTCGGCGCTCAACGCCAACCTCTACGGCTCGTCCCGGATGGTCTTCTCTCTCGCCGAGCGCGGCGAGGCCCCCAAGGCCCTCCTGAAGGTGTCGGGCGGCGGGGTCCCGCGCCGGGCGGTCCTCGCGTCGGTGGCCTTCGGCTTCGTGTCCGTCGTACTGAATCTGAAGTGGCCCGACTCGGTCTTCCTCTACATGCTCAACTCGGTCGGCGCGGTGCTCCTCTTCGTCTGGGCGCTGATCGCGGTCTCGCAGTTGCGCCTCCGGCGGCGTATCGAGCGGGAGGCTCCGGAGCGGCTCGTCCTGCGGATGTGGGCGTTCCCGTATCTGACGTGGGCGGCGCTCGCGGCGATGGCGGCCGTGCTCGGGCTGATGCTCACCGACGACGGGGCGCGCCCGCAGCTGCTGTGGTCGGCGGGTGCGACGGCGCTCGTCCTCGTGGTCGCGGGGCTGCGGGAGTGGCGCGCGGCGCGCATGAAACGGCACGCATGAAACGGGCGTGAACATTTCGTGCCCGATGCTTCACAACGTGTGAGCGTCGTGTCCGTATAGCGGTCAGGTGTTCCCTGTCAGCGGTGCCGGACTTCAGACTGTGGGCCGCTCGCTCCCCCCACTTCAGCTACTGAACAGGGCACGCCCATGTCTCGGATGTCCACTCCCCAGGACACCCCCAAGGACGCAGCACACGAAGAGGCTCCCAAGGCCGATTCGCCGCTCGTCCACGGCCTCAAGCAGCGGCATCTCTCCATGATCGCCCTCGGTGGCGTGATCGGCGCCGGACTCTTCGTGGGCTCCGGAGCGGGCATCGCCGCGGCAGGACCTTCGATCGTCCTCGCCTACGCCATCTCCGGCGCGCTCGTCATGCTCGTGATGCGCATGCTCGGCGAGATGTCGGCGGCGAACCCGGCGTCCGGCTCCTTCTCGGTGCACGCCGAGCGGGCGATCGGTCCCTGGGCGGGCTTCACCGCGGGCTGGGGCTTCTGGTTCCTGCTCTGCGTCGCCGTCGGCATCGAGGGCATCGGCGCCGCGGACATCATGGTGGGCTGGTTCCCCGGTACGCCGCAGTGGGCCTGGGTCGCCCTGTTCATGCTGGTGTTCTGCGGCTCGAACCTGACGGCCGTGAAGAACTTCGGCGAGTTCGAGTTCTGGTTCGCCGCGCTCAAGGTCGGCGCCATCGCGCTCTTCCTCGGCATCGGCGTCCTCGCGATCCTCGGCATCCTGCCCGGCTCGGACGTCTCCTCCCCCGGCACCGCGAACCTCACCGGCGAGGGCGGCTTCATGCCGCAGGGCACGGACGGCCTGATCATCGGCCTTCTCGCGTCCGTCTTCGCATACGGCGGTCTGGAGACCGTCACCATCGCGGCGGCGGAGTCCGAGAAGCCGGTGCAGAGCGTCGCCAAGGCCGTGCGCACGGCGATGTGGCGCATCGCCGTCTTCTACGTCGGCTCGATGCTCGTCGTCGTCACGCTGCTCCCGTGGGACAACAAGGAGGTCGTGGCGAAGGGCCCGTACGTCGCCACGCTCGACCACCTCGGCATCCCCGGCGCCGGCCAGATCATGAACGTCGTCATCCTCATCGCCCTGCTCTCCGCGATGAACGCCAACATCTACGGCGCCTCGCGCATGTCGTACTCCCTGATCGCCCGCGGCCAGGGCCCCAAGGTGCTCGGCCGCATCTACAGCGGCGTCCCGCGCCTGGCGGTCCTCGCCTCCTCGGTCTTCGGCTTCGTCTGCGTGCTGCTCAGCTACTGGCGCCCGGACGACGTCTTCCCCTGGCTCCTGAACATGATCGGCGCGATGATCCTGGTCGTCTGGATCTTCATCGCCGCCTCGCAGCTGATCCTGCGCCGCAGGACGGAGCGCGAGGAGCCGCAGAAGCTGGTCGTGAAGATGTGGGCGTACCCGTTCCTGACCTGGGTGGCGCTCGCCGCGATGGCGTACATCTTCTACCTGATGACGCAGCAGCCCGACACGCGCAAGCAACTCCTCGCGACGGGCGCGCTGACGCTGGTCCTGGCCGTGATCGGGATCGTGCGCCAGAAGCTGGCGGAGCGTTCGGTGACGGCTGCCGCCGAGTAGGACATCGCCGTACACGAAGGGGCCCGGGGTCGATGACGACCCCGGGCCCCTTCGGCGTACCCACCGGTCCTAGGACGAAGGGCTGATCAACTCCAGACCAGCCCGTCCCCACCCGGCCTCCCTCCTGCTGCTAGCCTGCACTTGCATATAGGTTGCAATAAGCGTTGCACTACAGCAGAGCAGCAGTCGGAGGGCTCGGACATGGCCATTTACACGCTTCCTGAACTTCCGTACGACTACGCGGCGCTCGAGCCGGTCATCAATCCCCAGATCGTCGAGCTGCACCACGACAAGCACCACGCGGCGTACGTGAAGGGCGCGAACGACACCCTTGAGCAGCTGGAGGAGGCGCGCGACAAGGAGTCCTGGGGCGCCATCAACGGGCTGGAGAAGAACCTGGCCTTCCACCTCTCCGGCCACATCCTGCACAGCATTTACTGGCACAACATGAACAGCCCGAAGGACGGCGGCGGCGGTGAGCCGCTGGCCGCGGACGGTGTCGGTGACCTCGCGGACGCGATCACCGAGTCCTTCGGCTCCTTCGCCAAGTTCAAGGCCCAGCTGACCAAGGCCTCGGCGACCACGCAGGGTTCGGGCTGGGGTGTGCTCGCCTACGAGCCGCTGAGCAACCGCCTCATCGTCGAGCAGGTCTACGACCACCAGGGCAACGTCGGCCAGGGCTCGACCCCGATCCTGGTCTTCGACGCCTGGGAGCACGCCTTCTACCTGCAGTACAAGAACCAGAAGGTCGACTTCATCGAGGCCATGTGGGCCGTCGTCAACTGGCAGGACGTGTCCAAGCGTTACGCGGCGGCCAAGCAGCGCGTGAACAGCCTGCTGCTCGCCCCGTAAGGCGGCTCGCCCCCCTGAAACGCCCTGCCTCGTGATCGTCTTCTCAACTTTCGCCGAGGCAGGCGGATGAAAGAAGGACCCCCGTGAGGACGTGACTCACGGGGGTCTTTCGGTATGCGGGGTTCCGGGGGACGGTGGCGCCATGCAGTGCCACACATGCGACGAAGACATGCCACACCGGAAGCTGAACGATGCCGAGGCAGAAGAGCTGAAGGACCGGCTGGGAAAGAACAACGTCGACGAGTACTGGATCTGCGACAAGCTCAGCTGTCGCCATGTCCGCACCGGATTCAAGCAGTGCGCCGGATCGGGCGGGCGGCACATCCGCCTGCCGGTCGAGCTCGCCTAGCCGTCAGTCGAAGATCGGCCCCTGCGTACGCGTCCGCTTGATCTCGTAGAAGCCCGGCGTGGATGCCACGAGCAGTGTGCCGTCCCAGAGCTTCGCCGCGGCCTCGCCCTTGGGGGCGGGGGTCACCACGGGGCCGAAGAAGGCGACCTGCTCGCCGTCCGCGCCGGGGACGGCGATGACGGGCGTGCCAACGTCCTGGCCGACCTTGTCGATGCCCTCCTGGTGGGAGGCGCGCAGCTGGGTGTCGTACTCGTCCGAGTCCGCGTAGTCCGCGAGGTCCTCGGGCAGGCCGACGTCCTTGAGCGCGGAGACGACCGCCTCGCGGGTCGGGCCCTCGCCGAGGTTGTGGAAGCGGGTGCCGAGGGCGGTGTAGAGCTCGCCGATGGTCTCGTCGCCGTGCTTCTGCTGGGCGGCGATGACCACGCGGACGGGGCCCCAGGCCTTCGTCTCCAGCATCTCGCGGTACTCCTCGGGCAGCTCGTCGAGCCGGTCCTCGTTCAGTACGGCGAGGCTCATGACGTGCCAGCGGACCTCGACGTCACGGACCTTCTCCACCTCGAGCATCCAGCGAGAGGTCATCCAGGCCCAAGGGCACAGCGGGTCGAACCAGAAGTCGACGGGGGTCTTGCCGGACTTGCCGTTCTCGGACATGTCTCTCCCTTAGGGAATGCGTGCGCGCTTGACCGGGGGAACGTCAGTGATCTGCCCGGGCATTCCCGGATACCGCGCGCTGGGGGCACATGCGAGGATCGTAGACATTCGTACAGGTCGTGCGATCCACGACTTCCACCTGCGAGTACAAGGGAGTACCGCCCGTGCCCGGAGAGAATCTTTCCCGCGACGAGGCCCAGGAGAGGGCCGCGCTGTTGTCCGTCGACGGGTACGAGGTCTTTCTCGACCTGCGCTCCGCGATCGGCGGGAGCGACCAGGAGCCGCGCACGTTCCGCTCCGTCACCACGATCCGCTTCCGCTCCGCCGAACCCGGCGCCGCGAGCTTCGCCGACCTGATCGCCCCGAGCGTCACGGCGGTGTCCCTCAACGGCAGGGATCTCGACCCCTCCGAGGTCTTCGACGGCACGAGGATCACGCTGGAGGACCTGGCCGCCGAGAACGAACTGGTGGTCGACGCCCAGTGCGCCTACAGCCGCACCGGCGAGGGCATGCACCGCTTCGTCGACCCGGAGGACGGCGAGGTCTATCTCTATACGCAGTACGAGCCCGCGGACTCGCGCCGCGTCTTCGCGAACTTCGAGCAGCCCGACCTGAAGGCCCCCTTCCGGTTCGAGGTGCAGGCCCCCGAGGGCTGGACCGCGTGGTCCAACGGCTCCGGTGAACTGGTCGACGGCGTGTGGAAGTTCGCCGAGACGAAGGCGATCTCGACGTACATCACGGCGGTCGTCGCGGGTCCGTACCACTACGTGACGGACTCCTACAGCCGCACCTTCGACGACGGCACGACGCTGGAGATCCCGCTCGGCGCCCTGTGCCGCAAGGGACTCGCGAAGTACTTCGACGCGGACGACGTCTTCCTGGTCACCAAGCAGGGGCTCGACTTCTTCCACGACAACTTCGACTACCCCTACCCCTTCGGGAAGTACGACCAGGCCTTCGTCCCGGAGTACAACCTGGGCGCGATGGAGAACCCCGGCTGTGTGACCTTCCGCGAGGAGTACATCTTCCGCGGCAAGGTGACCACGGCGTCGTACGAGCGCCGGGCCAACGTCATCCTGCACGAGATGGCGCACATGTGGTTCGGCGACCTCGTCACCATGCGCTGGTGGGACGACCTGTGGCTCAAGGAGTCCTTCGCCGACTTCATGGGCACCTTCTCGATGGTCGAGGCGACGCGCTTCACCAACGGCTGGATCACCTTCGCCAACAACCGCAAGGCGTGGGCCTACCGCGCCGACCAGCTGCCCTCCACGCACCCGGTCACGGCCGACATCCGCGACCTGGAGGACGCCAAGCTCAACTTCGACGGGATCACGTACGCCAAGGGCGCGAGCGTCCTGAAGCAGCTCGTCGCCTACGCGGGACGGGACGCGTTCCTGGAGGGCGCGCGCCGCTACTTCAAGCGGCACGCGTACGGGAACACCCGGCTCGGCGACCTCCTCTCGGTCCTGGAGGAGACCTCCGGGCGCGACATGGCGGCCTGGTCGCAGGCGTGGCTGCAGACGGCGGGCGTCAACTCCCTGACCCCGCAGGTCCTGCTGAACGCGGAGGGCCGGATCACCGAGCTGTCCGTCGTCCAGGAGGCCGCCGAGTCCCACCCCGAGCTGCGGCCGCACCGCGTGGCGGTGGGTCTGTACCGCCGCACGCCGGAGGGCGAGCTGACGCGGTACGCCCGCGCGGAGGTGGACGTCGACGGGCCGCGCACGGTGGTGTCCGAGCTGGCCGGCGAGGAGGCTCCCGAGCTGGTCCTGGTCAACGACGACGACCTGACGTACTGCAAGATCCGCTTCGACGAGAACTCCCTCGAAACGCTGCGGGCGCACCTCGGCGACATCACCGATCCGCTCGCCCGCGCGCTGTGCTGGTCCGCGCTGTGGAACCTCACCCGGGACGGGCTCATGCCCGCGCGGGACTTCATCGGGCTCGTGCTGCGGTTCGCGGGGCGCGAGAGCGACATCGGCGTCCTGCAGATGCTGCACACGTGGGCGGACTCGGCCCTCACCTTCTACGCGGCCCCCGAGTGGCGCGAGGAGGGCGGGCGCGCTCTCGCCGAGGCCGCGCTGCGGGAGCTGCGGATCTCGGAGCCCGGCAGCCAGAACCAGCTGACGTGGGCGCGCTTCTTCGCCGCGGTGGCCTCGTCGGCGGCCGACCTCCAGCTGCTGCAGGGACTGCTCGAAGGGACGGCGAAGATCGACGGCCTGGACGTCGACCAGGAGCTGCGCTGGTCCTTCATCGGCCCCCTCGCGGCGCACGGCGTCGCCGACGAGCGGGTGCTCGCCGCCGAACTGGCCCGTGACGACACGGCTTCGGGCAAGCGGCACCACGTGCGGTGCCTGGCCGCGCGGCCTTCCGAGGCGGTCAAGGCGCAGGCGTGGGCCGCCGTGGTGGAGTCCGACTCCCTGTCGAACGCGCTGGTGGGGGCGACGATCTCCGGGTTCGGTCAGGCGTCGCAGCGGGAGCTGATCGCTCCGTACGCGTCCAAGTACTTCGACGCCATCGAGCGGCTGTGGGCGGAGCGGTCCATCCAGATCGGGATGGACGTGGTGAAGGGTCTTTTCCCGCACCTCCAGGACGACCGGTCCACGGTGGACGCGGCCGACGCGTGGCTCGCCGCTCACGAGGGCGGCGCGCCTGCGCTGCGGCGGCTCGTCCTCGAAGCCCGTGACGACCTCGCGCGGTCGCTGCGGGCGCAGGCCTGCGACGCGGCTGCCGCTTCCTAGGCCCGTCGGGGCGGGCGCCTCGCTTCGGCGTTGCGCCCGCCCGCCGGGACACTCACGGGTCAGCCCCTGGAACGTACCGATGACAAACGGACCTTTTCGGCAGTCGAACGTCTGCACTTTAGTGCGGGGTTGTCCAGTTATGTCGACGGGCCTGTAACAGCGGTTAGAGGGCGGATCGGCAGCGGGAATGGCCGGGTCATGAACCACAACACCCCGCTCTCCCCCCGCCCCCTCCGCCACCTCGCCGACGTCCAGCGCCGCGTCATGAACACCGCCCAGCTCCGCGCCCACGGCGTCTCCGCCGCCGACGCCGCCTCCCACTGCCGCCCGGAAGGACCCTGGCAGCAGCTGCTTCCGGGCGTCTGTCTGCTGCACCCGGGGCCGCCGACCAGCGAAGAGCGCCTGCACGGCGCCCTGTTGTACGCGGGGCGGCCGCCGGCCAGGGCCGCTAAGAGCGTCCCCGTCCAGCCCGGCGCGGGCGAACCCCACGCCCCGTACGCGGACGCCCTGGTCACGGGGCTCGCGGCGCTCGCCCTGCACCGTTTCTCGTCAGCTCCCCCACTGCTCTCCCTGGACCGCATCGACGTCCTCGTGCCGCGCACCCGGCGGCTGCGTTCCACCGGTTTCGTGCGGCTGGTGCGGGCCCAGGCGATGCCGACCGCCGTACAGATCGCCGGAGTTCCGGTCGCCCCCGTGCCGCGCGCGCTCGCCGACGCCGTGGCGGGGCTCTCCGACGCGGCTGCGGTGCGCAGGCTGCTCACCGAGGCGGTGCGCGGCAACCACTGCGAACCGGCGGCGATCGTGCGGGAGTTGCACCAGGCGAAGCTGCTCACCCGTCCGCATGTGGTGGACGCGGTGGACTCGCTGCTCGCCGAGGGGCGGGCCATCGCCGAGGACCGGCTGTACCAGATGGTCGCCGAGCACGGCCTGCCCGATCCGCTGTGGAACGTCGACCTGCGATTGCCCGGCGGGCCGCACCTCGGTGGCGTCGACGCCTTCTGGCCCGATCTGGCCGTGGCGGTCGAACTGGACACGCGGGCACCCCGGCAGGACGACGACGCGCTGTGGTCCGAGTACGCCCGCAAGCGCGAGCACTTGGAGCGGCTCGGTATCACCGTCGTCCACCTGACGCCCAGGAAACTGCGCGAGTCCCTCGAACAGCAGGCGACCGTCGTACGGACCGCGCTGATGGCCTCGGCCGACCGCGATCCGGCGGCGTATGTGGTGGTACTGCCGCGCTAGCCCCACAGGGGGCGCGCTAGCCCCACAGGGGGCGGGGCGGAACCCGCCCCGCCCCGCGGATCACTTCCCGCAGAACTCCGCGTCCCGGATCGCGATCAGATCGCCGTCCAGGCTGTTGAAGTTCGCGGAGATCGCATGGCCGCCGCGCTCGGTCGCCAGGGTCATCGTCGTCGAGCCCTGGATGTCGCCGCCGTTGCCCCAGACGACGGTGCCGCAGGAGGTCTCGCGGCTCACGAGGCCGAGCCCGTACCGGTTTTCGGGCTTCTCCGGGTTCTGCTCGACGGTCTGCTTCATCTCGGCGAGCTGCTTCTTCGGCAGGAGCTTGCCGCGCAACAGGGCCGTGTAGAAGCGGTTCAGGTCCGCCGAGTCGGAGATCATCCCGCCCGACGAGCCCGCCATGGACGGATTGAGCTCCGTCACGTCGTGGAACCGGGCGTCCGGGTCCTTGGACAGCTTCATGTACGCCCGTGAACTCGGCTCCGGCATCAAGGGGTTCGTCTTCGGCACGCTGGTGGCGGCAAGGTCGAGCGGCTTGATGATGCGGCGCTTGATCTCGTCGGCGTACGAGTTCCCCGTCACCTTCTTGATGATCATGCCGGCGAGGAGGTAGTTGGTGTTGGAGTAGTTCCAGCCCTCGCCGGGGTCGAAGTCCGGCTCGTGGCGCATGGCGATGGCGACCTGCTGCTCGGGGGTCCAGGTGTCGTAGCGGTGCACGAGGAACTTCTCGGTGAACATCTTCTCCTGATATCCGGGGTCGGTCAGGATGTCGTAGATGCCGCTCGTGTGGTTGAGGAGCTGACGGATCGTGATGTTGTCCCCGTCGTGGTCGTTGCCCTCGACCACACCGGGCAGCCACCGCCCCACCTTGTCGTCGAGGCTCAGCTCGCCCTCGGCCGCCAGTTGCAGTATCACCGTCGAGACGAAGGTCTTGGTGATGCTGCCGACGCGGTAGCGGTCGTGGGCGCCGCGCGGGCTCTGCCGTTCGAGGTCGCCGATGCCCGCCGCCGAGTCCCAGGTTCCGTGCTTGTCCTTGACCTGGGCGGTCACGCCGGGGGCGTTCTCGTTGACGGCGGCCTCCATCGCTTTCTGCGTCGCGCGGTGCCGATCCCCGTGTCCGCTCCCGCCTCCCGGCGTCCCGGCGAGTGCCGGGGTCGCGAGCGCCCCCGCCGTCACCGTCATGGCCACCCCCGCGGCCACCCCCATCAGGCGTCTCCTGCGTGCCGTCATGTCTCCCCCAGCTGTGTCCGGACGTTGCGGTTGGCCGGAGGGACTCACGGGTCCGGTGCGGAGGTTGAACGCATGGCGCGGGTTGAGCGGGTTTCAGCCCTTCTTGAGGATCAGTTCCGTGTTCCGGTCGCCCGGCTCGCCGCCGAGCGCGGGCTTGGCACCAGGGGCGTTGAAGGACAGCTCGCGGTAGAGCGCGGCGAGGCCGGTCTGGGAGAGATCGGCGTAATCCGTGCGGTGCGGGGCCGACGATTCGATGAGGGTGGTGAAGAGGGAGATCGTGCCGTCGTGGTTGTCGCTGAGCTCCACCACGCGGGCCAGCTGCGGGAAGTCGATGTGCGAGGCCGTGGAGACCTCCCAGAAGGAACCCTGCGGGGTCTGGTGCGCGGTGATGTCGTTCTTGTGGCTGTGTCCGTTGACCCAGGCGAGGACGGAACGGTGGCGGGCGAGGAGCGCGACGATCTCGTCACCTCCGTGCCTGCCCTCGCGCGGACGCTCCGGGTCCTGGCGCAGATTGCGCATCGTCCTGCTGGTGTGGTGGCTGAAGACGATGACGTACGAACCGCCGCCGTCCTTCTTCTCGTTCGCCGTCAGCTCCCGCTCCAGCCAGTCCATCTGGGCCTTGCCGAGCGAGCCTTCGTAGTGGCCGCCGGGGTCCGTCGAGTCCAGGCTGATGCCGAGTACGTCCTCGCTGATGCGGAAGGAGTAGTACTGGGTGCCCGAGTCGAGGTTCTCCTGCGTGTAACCGTGCCCGGCGGGGCCGTGCCCCTTGTACGCCGGGTCGAGGTGGGCCTTGACGTACTCGGCGGGGGTGAAGGGCGCGCGGCTCTCGTCCGGGGTGACCGAGCGCATCCGCCGCGCCTCGCTCTTCAGGAGCTCCTTGAACTGCGCGCCCTTGGGGTCGCGGCCCTTCTTGACGGCCTTCCACAGGGCGGCGCCGCGCGGCTCGTCGAGGGACATCAGCTTCTTCCCGCCGACGGCGAATTCGGTGAAGTACGAGTCTCCGGGGCCCCAGCAGCCGCCGGGCAGCGCGTCGTGGTTGCCGACCGTCGAGTACCAGGGGAGGCCGAGGCCCGGGCTGTTGACCTCGCGGAGTGCCGCTTCCAGGAAGCCGTCGACCCGGGGGAAGCCGAGGGCCTTGTCGGAGTCGCGCAGGTCGTCGTCCGGGTGCCAGTACAGCTTCAGGCCGCTGTCCTGGACGCCTTCGTAGCGGCGCGGGTCGCCGGTGTTGGGGTTGATGCGCCCGCCGCTCATGGTCTTGAGGAACCAGTCGAGTTCGGAGCGGGAGTTGTTGTCCGTGTTGTCGCCCGTCGTCACCACGCAGTGCAGCGGCGATCCGGTGGCGGGTGCGCCGCGCAGGGCGTTGACCCGCTCGACGAGCGCGACCGCGCCGGCCACCGAGAGGGCCTCCTGCGGGCGCCAGGCGCTCGCGGTCTGGGCGCGCAGGTACTCGTACCGCAGCGGGTGCTGCACGTCGACCAGGTGCAGGTCGGTGAACTGGACGAACGCGGCGAGCGGGGTACGCCGTCCCTCGCGGCCGTTCCTGGCGGCGGCGAGGTCAGCGCGGACCACCCGGTCCCAGGCGGGCCCGTCGCCCAGGCGCCGGTAGCCGGAGGTGCCGCGCGGGGTCGCGACGGCGCCCAGCGTGGTGCCGCCCCGGTAGGGCGCCAGGGGCGCGGCGGGCGCCTGCCGGGAGAGTGCGACGGGGGCGGGGCCGCTGGGGGCGGCATGGCTGGCGGCGGGCCGCAGGGCGTAGCCGATGCCCGCGGACAGGGAGACTGCTCCGGTGGTCGCCAGGAAGGCCCGGCGGTCCACGGCGGAGACGGCGGAGTGGGTGGCGGCCCGGGCGGCGGTGGCGACAGAGCGTATGCGCGGCATGGCGCGGTCTCCCCGATTCCAGACGAGTCGGCAGTGGTCGCGGGCGCTTCGCACCAGGCGAAATTCCCGCTCGTACTGGATCGTTGGCATCCGGGATGACCTGCACGTTAACGAGACCGCAACGGGCAGCGCCGATCACCGTACGTGGATCATCGAGCACCCTGCGCGGTCACACATCCCTCTCCGGACGGAGAGGAGGCGGTCACTCCACGTTCACTTTTCGGGGAAGGGAAGGCCTTGCGAGGGCTCAGGAGGGCGCCGTCAGGTGTCCGTCGTCGGGCCGGGTCCGCCACAGGTCGAGCCCGATGTCGACGAGTCCGACCCGGTCGAGTCCGGGGACGGCGTCAAGGGCGTGCCAGGCCGCGAGATCGGTGGATCCGTCCTGCTCGTGGCGGAGTTCGCCGCCGGTGATCCGCGCCTCGTAGACGAGGCGCAGGCCGTGGAAGTCGGCGAGGGCGCCGAGCTTGCGGGGGTAGCGGCGGCGCAGCGAGTCGACGCCGAGGAGCGCGACGGGGTCGATGACGTACCCGGTCTCCTCGTCGGCCTCGCGGATCACCGTGTCGTACGGGTCTTCGCCGTGGTCCATCCCGCCGCCGGGGAGCGTCCAGCGCTTGCTGCCGTCGCCCGCCACCCACCGGGCGAGCAGCAGTTGCCCGTTCTGCACGCATACGGCGTAGGCCGCCACCCGTAGCTCTTTATGCACAGATTGACGCTAGTCCTCCTGGCCGGGATTGGCAGGGGAGTACTCCGGAGCGGTCCAGCTCCAGGGGCTGGCGCCGAGGGTCTCCACGGCTTCGGTGAGGGTGAACCGGACCGTGCGGGACCCGTCGTCGGCGTATTCCGTACGGGCCGTTCCGGTGAGCTGGAGGGTGGTGCCGGTCCGCCAGTCGAGGAAGAGGAGCCCTGCGCGGGGGTCGGTGGCGAGGTTGCCGAGGGACAGGAACATGGCGTTGCCGGGGTAGTCCCGCCAGGTGATTTCGTAGGGGGAGGGAGCCTCGACGAAGCCGGGGTTGCCGCCCCGGTGGCTGGCGTCGGCGCCGTGCGCGTGGACGGTGGCGAGGAAGAAGGTGTCCGCCTCGGCGAGGAACGCGCGCTGCTCGCCGGTAAGTTTCGTTCCGTGGCGGGGCGCGGAGGGGCGGCCCGGCATGGCACCCGGCGGAAGCTCCCGTTTCTGGATGTACTTCGGGCAGTTCGAGAAGACCTGGTCGGCTTCGATCGCCAGGCCCCGTGGGGTCGGCCGCGCCCGGCCGTTCAGCCGCATGCGGCGCCGGGTGCGGGGATCGAGGGCGATGGTGCCCACGGGGACGCCGTCGCCGGCGAGAGCTTCCGCGAGCGGGTCGGTCCGGCGGGGGCCGCCCGCGATCGAGATCTGGTGCGGCCCCGTGGCCCGTACGAACCCGGGTTCGCCGGTGAGCAGCGAGGCCCATACGGCGCCCGCCGGGTCCGCGCCGCCGATCACGAGCATGGGCTGGATTTCGAGGAAGGCGGCGGCGACGGGGCGGATGCCCTGGCCTATTGAGCGGCCCACGTGGTCGGCGAGGTCCCGCACGCCCACCTTGTCCTGCACGGTGCGGGAGCCCTGGTGGTAGGGAGGCTGGACTGGGGCTTGTGGCGTCATCGGTGAGGTCCTGTCTACGGGTGCGTCGTGGCTTGTCGCGCAGTTCCCCGCGCCCCTTGCGGGGCGCTCAGAAGAAGCCGCATGTCGGAGCCGACTCCACCGGCGCTGTCGCCGACTCCGCGCCGGACGGACTGTAGATCTCAAGGCGTATGCCGTCCGGGTCATGGAAGAAGATCCCGCCGGACGCCGCACCCTCGCCGTGCGGGACGACCCCCTCGTAGGCGAACTCAGCCCCGTATGCGCGCAGAGCGTTCTCGTACGCGCGGACCTCGTCGACCGTGTCGACCTCGAACGCGAGGTGGTGCAGGCCCGCGTTCCGCGCGGAGTAACCGGCATCGGCCTGCTGCCAGAGCGTGAGGACCGGGCGCCCGCCCTCCTGACCGCTCTCCCCGAGGAAGGCGTAACGGCGGCCCTCCTTCTTGCCCTCGGCGAGCAGGCCGTACCCGAGCACGTCACGGTAGAAGGCGAGCGAGCGCTCCAGGTCGGTGACGTTCAAACCGATGTGGCCGGTGCGCGGAGCGGTGGACGTCGGCATGATTCTCCCCTTGGTGGCTAACCCTTTAAAGTGAGATTAGAGGTTAGATCAGAGCCCGTCAACCGGTCACGTACTCTTGAGCGGTTAGCACTGAAGGGAACGCTCATGCCCGTCGCCAGACCCCCGCAGGACCCGCGCCCGCTCATCGGCGAGCCGCTCTCCCTCGACCTGCTCAACACCGTCTGGATGCACGACGGCGTACGGCAGGACCTGCTCACGGACGTCGAGGGGCTCACGGTCTGGCTCGCGGCGAACGGACTCGACGCGCGATTCGCCGCCGACGGAACAGCCCTGGAGCACACCCTCCGCACCCGCGAGGCACTGGCCTCCGTCGTGGACTCCCCCGGCGACCCGGCGGGCATCGCACGCGTCGACGAAGTCCTCTCGCACGGCCGTATCCGCGCGACCCTCACCGCCGAGGGGCCCGGCGAGGAGCCCGAGTTCGAGGAGCCGGCGTGGGGCGCGGCCTGGCTCGCCGCGCGCGACTACCTGAACCTCCTCGCCACCGCGCCCGACCGGATCCGCGGCTGCGCCCATGACGCGTGCGTCCTGCACTTCTTCGACACCTCGCGCAACGGCACGCGCCGCTGGTGCTCCATGGCGGCCTGCGGCAACCGCGCGAAGGCGTCGCGGCACTACGCGCGCTCGCGCGAGAGCTGACCCCAAGTCCCGCTATGCACCGCCTTGTCCGTCATGGCGGGTGGCGGAATTGCGTCATGCCCTGATCACAGCTCGGACAACTCTCCCCAAACAGCAGTCACTTGCGTAAGGCTGAGCGGTCATCCGGTTCCGGATTCCGGACCTTTTCGACCTTTACGTACAGGGATGCTGATGCACAGATCCAGTGCTAGACGCACGACCCGTCTCGCGATAGCCGTCGGCCTGACCGCCGCGCTCTCCGCCGCCGGGCCCATACCCATGGCCCTCGCGGCCGACGGGGACCCCGGGGGCCAGACCACCCCCAAGGCCGCCGAGGAGAAGCTCGGTTCGGCCGACGCCGATCTGCTCGCCGAAGCGCAGGCGGACGGCGAGAAGACCGTCACGATGATGGTCGCCACCGCGCCCGGCGCCACCGAGCAGGTCGCCGACCAGCTCGACGCCGTCAAGGGCGGTTCGGTCGGCCGGACGTACGACAAGCTCGGCTACGTACGCGCCACCGTGCCCACCGCGAAGGCCGAAGCGGCCATCGAGGCCGCCGGGAAGCTGTCGTCCGTGCAGGGCATCGACCTGCGGCACGAGATCGAACTGGACGACCCGACGCCCGCGGCCGACCGGGCCAAGGGCGCGAAGACCGCCGGCAAGGGCACGTACGCCGGGCCCGGCAAGAAGACCCCGGCGAAGAACCCGTACAACCCGTCCTTCGAGACGGGCGCCGTCGACTTCGTGAAGAAGAACCCGAAGGCGGACGGCCGCGGCACCACCATCGGCATCCTGGACTCCGGCGTCGACCTGGGTCACCCCGCGCTCAAGAAGACCACCACGGGCGAGCGGAAGATCACCGACTGGGTGACCGCGACCGACCCGATCGTGGACGCGGACGGCACCTGGCGCCGGATGACCAACCCGGTCACCGGCCCCACCTTCACCTGGGAGAGCGAGACGTGGAAGGCCCCCGCGGGCTCCTTCCAGGTCAACCGCTTCCGCGAGTCGGCCACCACCGGCGGCGACGCCAAGGGCGACATCAACCGCGACGGCGACACCACCGACAGCTGGGGCGTGCTCTACGACCCGGCCGCCGGAACGGTCCGCGTCGACCTGAACAACAACAAGGACTTCACCGACGACGAGGTGATGAAGCCGTACAAGGACGACCACCAGGTCGCCTACTTCGGCAAGGACGACCCGGCGACCGACGTCGTCGAGCGCGTCCCCTTCGTCGTCGAGATCCGCAAGGACGTGCCGACCGACCCGTACGGCGGCGACTGGGTCGGCAAGAAGGCCGACTTCGTCAACATCGGCGTCATCGAGTCCGAGCACGGCACGCACGTCGCGGGCATCACCGCGGCCAACGGCCTGTTCGGCGGCAAGATGAACGGCGCGGCGCCCGGCGCCAAGCTGGTCTCGTCGCGCGCCTGCACCTGGACCGGCGGCTGCACGAACGTCGCGCTCACCGAGGGCATGATCGACCTCGTCACGAAGCGCGGCGTCGACATCGTGAACATGTCGATCGGCGGCCTCCCGGCCCTGAACGACGGCAACAACGCGCGCGCCGCGCTCTACAAGCGCCTCATCGACGAGTACGGCGTCCAGCTGGTGATCTCCGCGGGCAACAGCGGCCCCGGCGCGAACACCATCGGCGACCCCGCCCTCGCGGACAAGGTCATCTCCGTCGGCGCCTCCATCTCCAAGGAGACCTGGGCCGCCAACTACGGCTCCGCCGTCGAGAAGTCGTACGCGATGATGCCCTTCTCCTCGCGCGGTCCGCGTGAGGACGGCGGCTTCGCGCCGATCATCTCCGCGCCGGGCTCGGCCATCAACACCACGCAGACCTGGCTGCCGGGCTCCCCGGTCGCCGAGGCGGGCTACCAGCTCCCGGCCGGTTACTCGATGCTGCAGGGCACGTCGATGGCGTCCCCGCAGGCCGCGGGCGCATCGGCGCTGCTCCTCTCCGCCGCCAAGCGCGAGAAGATCGACCTGACCCCGGCGACGCTGCGCACGGCGCTGACCTCGACCGCGGACCGCATCCACGGCGAGCAGGCGTACGCGCAGGGCACCGGCCGGATCAACGTGGTCGACGCCTGGGAGGCCATCGAGGACGACGCGAAGGCGCACACCTACACGGTGAAGGCGCCGGTCGACACCGCTCTGGAGCAGGAGCTGAAGAACCCGGGCACCGGCATCTACGACCGTGAGGGCGGCCTGAAGACCGGCCAGAAGCGGACGTACGACGTCACGATCACCCGCACCTCGGGCGCCGACCGCGGCATCCGCCACGAGCTCGACCTGGCCAACAACCACGAGGGCACCTTCAAGCTGCTCGGCGACGACGACGTGACGCTGCCGCTGAACAAGCCGGTCACCGTCAAGGTGCAGGCCAAGGCCAAGTCGGCGGGTCTGCACAGCGCGATCCTTCACCTCGACGACGAGCGCACCGAGGGCATCGACCAGCAGATCATGTCGACGGTCGTCGTCGCGGCGCCGCTCGCGAAGCCGTCGTACACGTTCGCGGGTTCCGGTTCGGTGCAGCGCAACAGCACCCAGTCGTACTTCGTGACGGTCCCGAAGGGCGCCAAGTCCCTTGAACTGGCGCTCGGCGGACTGAAGGGCAAGAGCCAGACGCGGTTCATCGCGGTGCACCCGTACGGCGTCCCGGTCGACTCGACGTCGTCGCTCGTCTGCTACTCGAACTACGACAACCCGGCCAACACCTGCCGCCCCGACCTGCGTTCGTACCCCGAGCCGCAGCCGGGCGTGTGGGAGATCGAGGTCGAGTCGCGCAGGACGTCGCCGCTCCTGGACAACCCCTACAAGCTGGACGTCTCCGCCCTGGGTGTCGCCTTCGACCCCGCGGTGCAGACGATTCCGGAGGCGAAGGTCGGCACGCCGGCGCCCGTCTCCTGGAAGGTCACCAACAACTTCGCCGCCGTTGACGGCAAGTTGAAGGGCGGCTCGCTCGGCTCCGCGAAGGCGGCCAAACCGACGATCAAGCAGGGCGAGACGCAGACGACGACCGTGGTCGTGCCCGAGGGCGCCGAGCGGCTCGACGTCGCCATCGGCTCGACGGCGGACTCCGCGGCGGACCTCGACCTCTCGGTCAAGAAGGACGGGGTCGTCGTGGGCTCGTCGGCCGACGGCGACTCGGAGGAGTCGGTCAGCCTCACAAAGCCGGCGGCCGGTACGTACCAGATCGAGGTCGCGGGTTACTCGATCCCGTCCGGCTCGACCGCGTACGACTACCGGGACGTCTTCTTCTCGGGCGCGCTCGGCTCGGTCAAGGTCGACGAGTCGGCGCCGGTGAAGCTGGCGAACGGGGCCACCGCCCCGGTCTCGGCACAGGTCGCGGCTGACGCGCCCGCCGCCGAGGGACGCCAGCTGTTCGGTGAGGTGTCGCTCCTGAACGGGCGTGGCACGGTCGCCGGTACCGGCAGTGTCCTGATCGAGAAGGTCACCTCGTAGGGTTTCCTTCCCTTGCCAAGAGACCCCGTGCCGGGCCGGTTCTGTCCGGCCCGGCAC
>NZ_JBSGSG010000084.1:0-43104 GCF_053606765.1 Streptomyces sp. NPDC055189 | reverse complement strand
GAGCCGGGACCGGCGGCAGCCGCTTTTCGTGGCCCTCGATCAGAGCCGGTGCTGCGCCCCGCGCCGGCGGAGGTACCAGGCGCCACCACCGGCGGCGGCAAGCGCCAGGAGGGCACCGCCCCCGGCGAGGGTGAGCATGCCCCGGTCCTCGCTGCCACCACCGAGACCGCCCCGGACGCCGCGCGCGGGCGCGGTCGTGGACGAGGTGGTCGCCGTGGCCCCGACGGTGACCGTCTGGGAGCCGGCCGCCGTGCCGTCCTCGCAGACCACGGCCACCGTGTGCCTGCCGGTGGTGACGTTCTGCCAGGAGGCGCTGCCGCCCGACAGCGCCACTTGCCTGCCTTGGGCGAAGCTGGCCTGGCCGTTGCTCATCAGCGCGGCGTTGCCTCCGTCGGGGCACGCGGACGTGGTGACCGTGACCGTCGTGCCCCTGGTGGTCACCGAGATCCCCTCGGCGGCGGACGCCGACGGAGCGGTCAGTGCCAGCGGGAGCGCGGCTGCGGCGGCGACGGTCAGGCCGGAGCGGACGAATATCTGGTTGGTGCGCATGAGTCTGCCCTCCGGCGGCACGGGAGGCGGTACATCCCATGCGCCGCCGGGGGTCGGGGAGCGCCCGTGCTACCTGCCGACGAGCCAACGTGCCAACCGCCGGGGCCGCATGCGGACGGCGACCGGGCAGGTGACGGAATCCTTCGTACGGCCGACAGGCCCGACGGCCGACCCGTCGGCACGGGCGTCAGCCGGTGGTGACCGTCCGCTCGGCCGACCAGCCGCCCCACGTCCCGTCGGGGAGCTTGGCCCGGAGCTTCACGCGGTGGGTGTCACCCGGCTTCTTGCCCACGTAGAAGCTGTTCGTGGCCTTGTCCCGGGGCGCCGTACCGCCGAAAACCAGCGAGGTCGCGGTCTTGCCGTCGAGGTGGATCTGATACTCCGCCACCGCGCCGCCCGTGTGCGGCGGCGTCCACGCCAGGTCGATGTAGTACGACCCGTCGGCGTGCCGGGTCTTCGCGCGGAAGTCGGCCGGCGCCGTGGCGCGGCCGTCGTCGCGGCCCGCGGCGGTGGTGAGGCGGACGGGGCGGCTCGCGGGCGATGCGTTGTCGGCCGCGTCGAGCGCCTTGACGGTGAAGCGGTAGGCGGTGTCCGGCCGCAGCCCCGTGACGAGCGTTTCGTGCTCGCTGCCGTCCACGCTGTGGATCTTCGATGTGCCCTGGTAGATCTCGTACGAGGCGACGCCCTTGTCGTCCTTCGAGGCGCCCCAGGACAGCGTCACCGCCCTGCTCCCCTCGGCCGCTCCCCGCGGCGAGCCCGGCCGGGAGGGCGGCTCGCGGTCCGCTGCGGCCGCTGCGGGCGTGGTCACCGTCAGCTTCTTCCCGGCCGGACCGACGTTCCCCTCGGCGTCGCGGGCCCGGACGGTGAAGGTGTAGGCCGTGGACGGCTTCAGGCCGACGACGTCCACCATGTGCTTGCCGCCCGGCACGCGCTTGACCCTGGTGGCGCCCCGGTACACGTCGTAGCCGGTGACCCCGGTGTCGTCCGTGGCCTGGTTCCACATGACGTGGGCGGTGGTGGCGCTGCCGGCCTGGACGGTGATGCCCCGGGGAGCGGTCGGGGGCTGCACGTCCTTCGCGTCCTGGTCGCCGCCCCAGGAGCAGGCGGTGAGGGCGCAGGCGGTAAGGGTGCAGGCGGTGACGGCCAGAAGGGCAGACAGGTGGGGGGTCCGTCGCACGGTCGTGCCTTCCATTCGGGCGGCATTGGTCCGGACCTATTTGACACAGGTGTCGGGTGCACATCAAGGGGTGTGCGCATGCGTCTCAAGGGGTGTGCGTGTCGCGGTGCGCGCGAGCGCCGCCCGGCCCCGGCAGCGGCCGAGGTGTACGACCCGGGACAGCTTGGGATGTCTGGTCAGGTACTTCTGCCCCAGAGAAAGGCCCCTCCCCGTGCGCACCAGAAACGCGGCCCTCGCCCTCGCCGCCGCAGCCGCCCTGCTCGTCCCCGCACCCCTGTCCGCGGCGGCGCTCCCGCAGCGGAGTGAACCGAACCCCAAGTCCGCCCCGAACCAGGGCAGTTCAGCGGTTGTCCGGGAAGGATCCGTGTCCGCATCCGCGCTTCTCGCCAAGGCCGGCGGTCCTTGTAAACAGGTCTCGCGCGGCAAGTACCGTACGGACGACGGAGCAGCCGAGAACATCCCCGTCTGCGGCAAGCGGGGCGCGGTGTCCTGGACGGCCGACATGGACATCGACTGCGACGGACGGCCGAGCGCGGCCTGCAACCGGCGCACGGACCCCCTCTTCCAGAACACCACCGCGTTCCAGGAATCGAGCGGTCGCCACCTGAGCTCGGAGTATCTCCCCTATATCGTCGTGCCGGGCGCGAGCAGCCGCTGGGACCACAAGAAGCACGGCATCACGGGCGGCTCGGTGGCCGCCGTGATCCACGGGGGCAAGGTCCTGTACGCCGTCGTCGGCGACACCGGTCCCACCGACATCATCGGCGAGGCGTCGTACGCCGCGGCCAAGGCGCTCGGCATCCGCCCCGATCCCCGGACGGGCGGCACCGATTCGGGCGTCACCTACGTCGTCTTCGACGGGCCCAAGGCGTCCCCGATCGAGGACCACCGGGCCGCGGTCACCCGGGGTGACGCGCTGGCCCGGCAGTTCCTGAGCCAGAACTGACCGCCCGGCTCACGGCTCACACCCGCGGCTCACACCTTCCGGTAGGAGTACGCGTCCGCCGCCGCGGCCTCCACCGCGTCGACGTCGGCGCCCGCCGACGCGGCCACCACCGCGGCGACCGCGCCCTCCACGAACGGGGCGTCCACCAGGCGGGAGCCCTCCGGGAGCTCGTCGCCCTCGGCGATCAGCGCCTTCACGGTCAGGACCGCGCTGCCCAGATCGGTGAGGATCGCGATGCCCGCACCGCGGTCCACCTTCGCGGCGGCCTGGGCGATGAGCTCCGAGCTCGTGCCGAAGCCGCCGTCCTCGGTGCCGCCCGCCGGGGCCACGGGCGCGGTCGCCCCGCCGCCCGCGAGCGCCGTGGCAAGCGCCGTGACGGATTCGGCGACGGCGCCGCTGTGCGAGACGAGCACGATGCCGACCAGCTTGTCGTCACTCACGGCCGGCCTCCGCGGTCTGCACGAGCGCGTCGAAGAGCAGCGCGGACGATGTCGCCCCGGGGTCCTGGTGCCCGATGCTCCGCTCGCCCAGGTAGCTGGCCCGCCCCTTGCGTGCCTGCAGCGGCGTCGTGGCGAGCGCGCCTTCGTTGGCGGCGTCACGCGCCGCGCCGAACGACTCCCCGAGCGCGTCGACCGCGGGCACGAGGGCGTCCAGCATCGTCTTGTCGCCGGGAGCGGCGCCACCGAGGGCGCTGACCGCGTCGACGCCGGTGCGCAGCGCGTCGGCGAACTGCTGCTCGCTGACCTCGGCGGCATCACCGAGCGCCTTGCCGGTACGCCGCAGCAGCGTGCCGTAGAGCGGCCCCGACGCACCCCCCACGGTCGAGATCAGCTGCCGCCCCGCCAGGGTGAGCACGGCGCCGGGCGTGGCGGGCGCGTCCTTCTCCAGGGTGGTCGCCACGGCGGCGAACCCGCGCTGCAGATTGCTGCCGTGGTCGGCGTCGCCGATCGGCGAGTCGAGCTCGGTGAGCCGCTGCGCCTCCCGGTCGACGAGTGCGGCGGCCGAGGTCAGCCAGTGACGGAAGAATGCGGCATCGAGCACGGAAACTCCTTGCGCGGTAGAACAGTTGGGTACGGATGCCCCCGTCGTACGCGGAGGCGGCGGACGGATCAGACGCCCCAGCGAAGCCCGGCGGTGCGCACCGGAGCGTTCCAGAGCCGCAGCAGCTCCTCGTCGACCTGGCACAGGGTGACGGATGCCCCTGCCATGTCCAGCGACGTCACGTAGTTGCCGACCAGTGTGTGCGCCACGACGACACCGCGCTCGGCGAGGACACGCTGGACCTCGGCGTTGAAGCCGTACAGCTCCAGGAGGGGAGTGGCCCCCATGCCGTTCACGAGCACGAGCACCGGATTCCGCGGATTCAGATCCTCCAGTACGGCGTCCACGGCGAAGTCCGCGATCTCGCTGGACGTCATCATCGGGCGCCGCTCACGGCCGGGCTCGCCGTGGATGCCGACGCCCAACTCCAGCTCGCCGGTGGGCAGATCGAAGGTCGGGCTGCCCTTGGCGGGCGTGGAGCAGGGGCTCAGGGCGACCCCGAAGCTCCGCGCGTTCTCGTTCACCTGCCGCGCGATCGCCTCGACCCGCTCCAGGGGCATGCCCTCGTCGGCCGCCGCGCCCGCGATCTTCTCCACGTAGAGCGTCGCGCCGGTGCCGCGCCGCCCGGCCGTGTACAGACTGTCGGTGACCGCCACGTCGTCATTGACGAGCACCTTGGCGACCTGGATGCCCTCGTCCTCGGCGAGCTCGGCGGCCATGTCGAAGTTGAGGACGTCGCCGGTGTAGTTCTTCACGATGAAAAGGACCCCGGCCCCGCTGTCCACGGCGGCGGCGGCCCGCACCATCTGATCCGGCACGGGCGAGGTGAACACCTCACCGGGACAGGCGGCCGACAGCATCCCCGGCCCCACGAAACCGCCGTGCAGCGGCTCATGTCCGGAGCCCCCTCCGGAGACGAGGGCGACCTTCCCGTCGACGGGAGCGTCCCTGCGTACGATCACGCGGTTGTCCACGTCGATCGTCAGATCGGGATGCGCGGCGGCCATGCCCCGCAGCGCGTCCGCCACGACCGACTCCGCGACGTTGATCAGCATCTTCATGGGTACCTCCTGGTGGGGTGGGCAGTTAAGTCTCAGGTCCGGGTATTTCCGGGTCAAGCAGCGCGTTTGCGGATCCGGGGACGGGTATCGAGGGTGCGGTGCGGCAAGAGGCACCCGAGAAGCAGCGGGTTTACGGTGAAGCGGCGGGGAACCCGACCCGCTCCGCACGGTGCCCGGACGCGCGAGGAGAGCCGCACATGCCGATCGCTACCTACAGCCTGGTTGCGCTGGACTGTCCCGAGCCCGAGCCGCTGGCCCGCTTCTACCAGGCCGTGCTCGGCGGCGAGGTCCGGCGGTACAACGACATCTGGTACGACCTGCACGCCCCCGGCGGCCACCGGATCTCCTTCCAGCGCGCACCGGACCACCGGCCGCCCAAGTGGCCGCAGGGCGCCGCGGACTCGCAGCAGCTGCATCTCGACTTCAACGTCACCGACATGGACCGGGCGCAGGAGGAGGTGCTCGCCCTCGGCGCGACCCCCCTGGACCTCGACGACCAGGGCGGAGAGCGCGGCTGGCGTGTCTTCGCCGACCCGGTGGGGCACCCGTTCTGCCTCTGCGTGGAGGAGTGAGCGGCGCACGGCCGGCCTCATCCCGGATGGCCGGCGTCGAGGTCGGTGACGTCGCTCAGGCGGAGCAACTTCTCGTGCGGTGACAAGTCCCCGCCCGTCTGGACCGGCATGAGATGGAAGCCCACATGGTCTCCCCAGTCGGCGTAGCGCTCCACCCTGCCGACCCACCAGGAGCAGGAGTCCGCGAGCACGGGAGCCCCTCCCGTGCCCGGCTCCCACCGGACGCCGGCGAACTTGTCGACCCGTGCGCCGCATTCCCCGCCGAACCTCCGCGCCAGGTGGTGCTCCTCCCGCCTGAGCAGATGCACCCCGAGGAACTCGGCACGTCGTGCCACTTCGTACGTGTGGTTCGCCCGGGAGAGCCATACCGCGAAGCGCGCGGGGTTCAGCGAACACTGCGAGGCGAAGCCGACCAGGCAGCCCTTGGGCGTGCCTTCTTCGGTGGCCACCGTGACCACGAGCATCGGGTAGTCAAGACGGTCGGTGAACCCGTCCACTGTCACCAAGGCGACCACCTCTCCTGTGTCTGTGACCTGTCCGCTTCTCCACCGTCACATACTGCGAGGGGCGCACCCAAGCACTTGGGTGCGCCCCTCGCGACATCTCATCGTGGCATGCGTGATCTCTCAGTGCATGTCGGCGTCGGACAGTTTCCAGCGCTGGTTGGCGCCGGAGTTCGGTGTCCACGTCGTGACGGCGGCTCCGTCGTGCGTGGCCTGGCCGCCGACCTCGAGGAGGCGTCCCGTGGCCGCGTTGACGAGGGTCCATGTCCCGTCGCCGGTCGTGGACATGATCCACTGGGCGGCCTCGGTGCGGGGACCGGTGTCGGGCTCGACCACCGGGGCGCCGTCACGGACGGCAAGGCGCCCCGCTCCCGCCGGGTCGGTGAAGACGTACCGCCGCTGGTTGCCGGTGTCCCCGCTGATCTGCCGCAGCCGCCAGCGCTGGCCCGCCGTGTCCGCGGCGGCCCTGATGACGAGGCCGGTGCCGTTGTCGGCGACGGTGAGGTCCTTGCCGCTCTGGGCGCCGGTCAGCGCGTACGTGTGGTTCTTGCGCAGCTCGGCGGCGTCCTCCGCGACACCGGATACCCCCTTGACGAGGAACGAGGTCACCGACTGTGCGGGCACCTCGAAGGTGGCCTTCTTGCCGCTGACCTTGAGGGCGCCGTGCCGTTCGAGCTTGCCGCCGGCACTGGTCACCACGGGCGTGACGGTGGCTCCGGCGCTCACCCCGCCGAACTTGGACAGGTCGACCGTGACCGTACGCGCGGCGGTCGTGCTGTTGACGTGGACGACCGTCGCCCCGTTGCCCTTTCGGGTCACGGCGGCGGCGCTTGAGGTGTCGTCGACCTTCACGAGCCGGTCGCCCGGCTTGATGAAGTGGGTGAAATTGCGGGCCGTGTCGAACTTGGTGTTCGTGCGGACGGGGCAGGTCTCCAGGGTGTCCTTGGAGGTGCAGCTGAACGGCAGTTGGATGCTGCCCCAGTTGCCGCCCTTGGCGGACTCGCCGCCGGGCTTCATGTTGTCGTAGTCCTCCACCGGCTGCCAGAACACCCAGGCCTTCGGCTCCAGTTCACGCAGGTCGTCGACCATCCGCTGGGCCAGGCCCAGGCCAGGGCGCATGTCGTCGAAGTCCTGCCCGTCGCCCCAGTCGCCCTCGACCTCGCTCATCCACAGCGGCTTGCCGGCCGCCTTGGCCAGGTCGCGCACACTGGTGCGGCCGTCCGTGCCGTAGGTGTGGACGTTCATCTGGCCGACGGCGTCCCTGACCTCCTGCGGGTAGGTGTTCCAGTTCCGCGTGAAGGTGGTGGGGTTGGTCTCGTCCATGGCCGAGATCGCCGCGCCCGTCCCGGACTTCGCAAGCGCCGGGTCGAGCGCCTTGATCACCTTCTGCTGGAGCTCGGGCCCGATGTGCGCGCCCTCCTGGCGGCCGCCGACGGGCTCGCCGTCGGCTCCCAGACGGGTGCCCCAGTAGTCGGTGTTGGGTTCGTTGAACGGGTCGAGGGTGTCGACCTTGATGCCGTGGGCCTTTTCGAGCCGCTCGGTCGCGCCCGCCAGGTAGGAGGCGAAATCGTCGACGGATCCGGGCTTGAGCTGGTCGGTGCCCGCGTCGAAGTTGCCCGACACGTAACCGCTCTCGGTCATGAACCAGGGCGGAGAGTTGCTGAACGTCTCCCAGTGGTCGATGTCCTTCTTGATCCGGTCGACCCACCAGCGCTGCGTGGCGTCGGCCTTCGGGTTCCAGTCGGCCTTGTCCGCGGCGCTCCACCAGTCGGTGTCCTCGCGGGTGGTGCCCGCCGGGGCCTTCCACCAGCCCTCGACCGCGCCGCCGGGGCGCAGATAGTCCTTGACGTCAGGGGCGTTGCCGCCGCCGATGTTGTAGCGGGCGATGTTCAGGGCCAGGCCGTCGTCGCCGAAGAGGAGCCGGGCCAGCTTCTCCCGTATCTCCTTGGGGTAATCGCCGGTGGCATTGGCGAACCAGACCAGGCTCGTGCCCCAGCCCTCGAACTTCTCGTGCCGATAGGAGGGATCGGGCCGGACGGTGACGGCCGCGTCGGCCGCGGCGGCCTGCTGCGGCGGGGTGGTCAGCAGGGCCGCCCCGGTGGCCAGAGCGGTGATGCCGACGATGCCGGCGAGTCGTCTCGTGAGGGTGCGACTCGTGCGAGTGCGACTCGTGCGGGTACGAGATGCCAACGTGTGCTCCCAACGTAGGTGGCGGTGTGGCGCTGTACGGGAGGGGAGGTGTCAGGGGTTGGTGGTGGTCTGTCGCAGGACGGCGACTTCCCGCGGCGGCAGGGCGAGACCGCCCCCGGCGGCCTCACCGGTCCCGCCGATGAGGACGTCTCCCGTCAGTCCCGGCAGCGGCACGGTGTCGTCCGTCCGGTTGACCAGGAACAGGTAGCGGCTGTCGGCATCGCGGCGAACGGCCAGCTCGACGCGGCCCCGCGCGGGGGCGGGCAGTTCGCTCTCGACCCCTGCCGGTGCCAGCAGCCGGGGCAGCAGCGAGGTGAGGCCGTCCGCGCCGAGCCGCGTGGAGACGTACGCGGCCGAGCCCCGTCCCGCCGTACGGCGGGTGACGGCGGGACGTTCGGCGTAGGCGCCGGTGCTGTACCGGGCGAGCACCTCCACCTCGGGCCCCGTGACGCTGATCCGGTCGGTCCACACCGTGCCCGTGGTGGCGTCGTCCAGAGCGACCGTGTCGCCGTCGAGCAGCGGCCCGAACTCCTCGACGCGGATGCCGAGCAGATCACGCAGCGCTCCCGGATAGCCGCCGAGCCAGATGTGGTCGTTCTCGTCGACGATGCCGGAGAAGTAGGTGGTGACCAGATGGCCGCCGCCCTCGACGTATCGCGTGAGGTCCTTGGCCAGCGCCTCCGGGACGACGTGCAGGACGGGCGCGATCAGGACGTCGTACGGGGTGAGATCGTTCCGCGTGGTCACGACGTCGGCGCGGATGCCGAGGGCCAGGAGCGCGGAGTACCAGTCCAGGGCCTCCCGGTGGTAGTCGAGCCGGGAGGTGGGGTGGGAGTCCTGCTCGCTGGCCCACCACGAGTCCCAGTCGAAGAGGACGGCCACCCGCGCCGGTTCGCGCGCGGCCCCGGCGACGGGCGTGAGCGCCTTGAGGGTCTGCCCCAGGCCGGTCACCGCACGGAACAGATCGCTGTCGGCTCCGGCGTGCGGCACCATCGCCGAGTGGTACTTCTCGGCGCCTGCCGCCGACTGGCGCCACTGGAAGAAGCACACGGCGTCGGCGCCGTGCGCGACGTGCAGCAGCGAGTCGCGGGCGAGTTCGCCCTCGCGCTTGGCCAGGTTCACGGGCTGCCAGTTGACGGCGCTGGTGGAGTGCTCCATGAGGAACCACGGGCGGTGGCCCGCCAGGGAGCTGGTGAGGTTGGCGGAGAAGGACAGCTCGTCACGGGCCTGCGGCCCCGGCACGACGTAGTGGTCGTTCGAGACGAAGTCGATCTCGCCCGCCCAGTCGGCGTAGTCCATGCCCTTCGTGCCGCCCATGACCATGAAGTTCGTGGTGACGGGCACCTGCGGGGTGACCTCGCGCAGGACGTCCCGCTCCGCCCGCAGATAATCCTTCAACGCGTCCGAGGAGAACCGCTTGAAGTCCAGCTGCTGGGTGGGGTTGGGGTGCGAGGCCGCGAGCCGCGGCGGCAGGATCTGCTCCCAGTCGCTGTAGCGCTGGGCCCAGAATGCCGTTCCCCAGGCGTGGTTGAGGCCGTCGAGGGTGCTGTAGCGGGCGCGCAGCCAGGTGCGGAAGGCGCGGGCCGCGTCGTCGGAGTAGTCGTAGATGTTGTGGCAGCCCAGCTCGTTCGAGACGTGCCAGGCCACGAGCGCCGGGTGGTCGGCGTAGCGCCGGGCCATCTCGTGCACCAGGCGCAGCGCGTGCTCCCGGAAGACGGGCGAGGTGGGCCGCCAGTGCTGCCGCGCCCCCGGCCACACCGTCTCGCCGGACGCGGTCACCGGGAGGATCTCCGGGTGCGCGGCGGTGAGCCAGGGCGGCGGGGACGCGGTGGCGGTGGCCAGGTCGACCCCGATGCCGCCCGCGTGCAGAAGGTCCATGACCTCGTCCAGCCAGGCGAAGTCCCAGGTGTCGGCGTCCGGTTGGATGCGGGCCCAGGAGAAGATCCCCACGGAGACGATGTTGACGCCGGCCTCGCGCATCAGCCGGACGTCCTCCTCCCATACGGCGCGAGGCCACTGCTCGGGGTTGTAGTCGGCGCCGTACGCGAGAGCGGGGGTGACGTCACCGTCCGGTCCGCGCAGCAGCCGGGACGGGAGGGTGGGGGGCATGGTGGTCCTTCCGGAGTGGTGCTCGGGGTGAAGGGGAGACGCGGGCGCGCCGGGTTACTTCTGGACGCTGAAGCCCTGCTCGGAGCCGTACTTGACGGAGGCGTCCTGCCAGGACTTCAGGCCCTTGGACAGGGGAGTGCCGGAGACGTAGGCCTTGCCCGCGGTGTCGTTGAAGATCGAGTTGGCGTACACCTGGTAGGGCAGGTACGTCCAGTCGTCGGCGACGTTCGCCGCGGACTGTGCGAAGACCTTGTTGGCCTTCTGGCCGCCGAAGTAGGCGAACTCGGTCTCCTGGAACGCCTTGGAGCGCAGATCCTTGGTGGTCGCGGGGAAGGCGCCCTCCGAGATGCGGGTCTGCACGCCCTTGCCGGAGTTGGCGTACTCGACGAACGCGTAGGCCAGTTCCTTGTTCTTGCCGAGCTCGGGCAGGGCGAGCGAGCTGCCGCCGTTCTCGGCGCTGGCCTTGGCGCCCGCGGTCCACTGCGGCAGCGGCGCCGCGCGCCAGTCACCGGCGGCTTCCTTCACGCCGGAGGCGAAGTTGGCGGGCATCCATGCCCCGGAGGGCAGGGTCGCGATGGTGCCGTCGCCGAACGCCTTGTACCACTCGTCGGTCCAGGGGTTGATCTGGGCGACCAGCTTCTCGTCGATGAGCTTCTGCCAGGTCTCGGTGTAGGCGCGGGCGCCCTTGTCGGTGAAGTCGATGCCCACCTTGGTGCCGTCGACCTTGTAGGGGCGCGAACCGGCCTGCCACAACAGACTGGTGGTGAGGCCCGCCTCGCCGGTGTCGCTGGTGATGTACGCCTTCGGGTCGGCCGTGTGCAGCTTGCGGGCGGCCTGGAGGTACTCGTCCCAGGTCGTCGGCACCTTGATCTTGTGCTTGTCGAAGACCTTCTTGTTGTAGAAGAGGGCCATCGGGCCGGAGTCCATCGGCAGGCCGTAGACGCCGTCACCGGACTTCACCGCGTTCCACGGGCCGGGCGAGTAGGACTTGGCGAGCTTGTCCGCGCCGAAGGGGGACAGGTCGGTGACGGACTTGGTCAGGGCGTACTGGCTCAGGGCGTAGTACTCGACCTGCGCGACGTCGGGGACGCCCTTCTTCGCCGAGATGGCGTTCTGCAGGGCCGTGTACTGGTCTTTGTTGGTTCCGGCGTTGACCAAGTCGACGTCGACGGCGGGGTGTTCCTTCTCGAAGTCGGTGACGACCTTCTTGAGGGTGGGCTCCCACGCCCACACCTTGATCTTGCCGCCCTTCTTCAGGGCCGCCTCGATGTCCGCGGACGAGACCTGCTTCTGGTCGGATCCGCCGTCGTCGGAGCCGCCGCAGGCGGTCGCCCCCAGGGTGAGGGCGCAGACGAGTCCTATGCCGCGCAGCAGGCGGCGGGTGTTCTGGGGCATGGCGATGCTTCCACTTCTTCGTGGTCGACAAGGGATCTGCACGGCGTTACGGGTCAACGGGCGGGCGGGGGCTACTCCTTGACGCTTCCGGCGGCGAGTCCGGACTGCCAGTACTTCTGGAGCAGCAGGAACGCGGCGATCAGCGGCAGGACGGTGATCAGCGAGCCGGTGATCACCAGATGGAAGACGGGATCGCCGCCCGCTGTCGCGGCCTGGGCGTTCCAGCTGTTCAGACCCAGGGTCAGCGGATACCAGTCGGGATCCTTGAGCATGATCAGCGGCAGGAAGTAGTTGTTCCAGGTCGCGACCATCGTGAACAGCAGGACCGTCACGGTGCCGGGCGCGAGCAAAGGCAGAGCGACCTGGAAGAAAGTGCGCAGCTCGCTCGCCCCGTCGATGCGGGCGGCTTCCATCAGCTCGGCGGGGATGGCCTCGGTGGCGAAGACCCACATCAGGTAGAGGCCGAAGGGCGAGATCAGCGAAGGGATGATGACCGCCCAGGGGGTGTCCGTCAGGCCCATCTTGCTGAACATCAGGAAGGTGGGCACCGCCAGAGCCGTACCGGGCACGGCGACGGCGCCGATGACGACGGCGAAGACGGCGCGCTTGCCGGGGAAGTCGAACTTCGCGAGGGCGTAGCCGCCGAGGACCGCGAGGAAGGTGGCGCCCCCGGCCCCGACCACCACGTACAGAACGGTGTTCAGGAGCCAGCGGGTGAAGACGCCGTCGTTGTACGTGAAAGTCGTGCTGATGTTGTCCCACAGGGCGAAGTCCCCGCCGAACCACAGGCCGAACGAACCGGCGAGCCCCTCCTGGGACTTGGTCGCGCTGATGACCAGCCACAGCAGCGGTACCAGGCTGTAGAGCAGGACGAGGCCGGTGAGCACGGTGAGCAGGACACTGCGCCGGGGACGGTCCGCGGTGTGCCGGCGCGATGTGCGCACGCGCGGTGTGCGCAGGCGGGGTGCGGTGCCAGGGGCGCGGGCGGGTGCGGGAACGGCGGGGGAAGCGGTGGTGACGGGGCTGCTCGGTCCGGTCATCGGGTCACGCTCCCTTGCGCATGCCGCGCAGCTGGACGACATAGGCGATGACCATCGTGATCAGGCCCATGATGATGGCGACCGTCGCGGAGTAGTTCTGCTGCTGGCCCGAGAAGGACAGCGAGTACGTGTAGAGGTTCGGGGTGTAGTCGGTGGTGATGGAGTTGCGCGCCAGGTTCTGCAGAATGCTCGGCTCGTTGAACAGCTGGAAGCTGCCGATGATCGAGAAGATCGTCGCGATGACCAGGGCGCCGCGGATCGCGGGGAGTTTGATGGCCGTGATGACGCGGAGCTGACCGGCGCCGTCGATCTGTGCCGCCTCGTACAGGGAGTGCGGGATGACGCGCAGCGCCGAGTAGAAGATCAGCATGTTGTAGCCCGTGAACTCCCAGGTGACGATGTTGCCGATGGAGGCGAGGACCAGGTCGGGCGAGAGCGGGTCGGGCAGCGAGACGCCCAGGGCGTCGTTGATGTCGCCCACGAGCCCGAAGCGGGTGCCGTACATGAAGCCCCACATCAGCGAGGCCACCACGGCGGGCACGGCATAGGGCAGGAAGACCGAGATCCGGAAGAAGTCCCTGCCGTACAGACGGCCGCTGTCCAGGGCGAGGGCCACGAGCAGGGCGATGCCCAGCATGATCGGGACCTGGACGGCGAGGAACAGCGAGACCCGGCCCAGGGATGCCCAGAACTGGGCGTCCTGCAGGGCCTGTTGGTAGTTGTCCAGGCCCACGAACGTGGTGCCGCCGATGAGCTGGTCGCGGAAGAGGCTGAGGTAGACGGAGTAGGCGAGGGGAGCCAGGAAGACCAGGGCGAAGACCGCCACGAAGGGGCCGATGAATCCCCAGCCCGTCCAGGAACGGCGCCTGCGCGGCGACGGTGGTCGGGAAGGACGCCGCTCCGCGGCTCCCTGCAGGTGAAGCGTCGTCATGTCGTTCCTCGCTCGTCCATCTCGGAGCCGGCGTCAAGTGGCGCCGATGTTTGCGTAAACATCGCGCTGCGACATGACCCTGAGCAGAGCAACTCGGGGTGTTATGTTTACGTAAACATTCAGTGGCGGAATGTCTACACTGCCTCGATGGCGACGGTCAAGGGTCGCCCGGAAGACGGTCAAAACCGTTCGGGATCACGGACAAACGGCCGTCCGGGACGGCTGATTCACGCGGCGAGGGAGACAGTGGAAGCAACGGAGAGCACCCCGGCGAACGGAACCCCGGCGAACGGCACTCCGGCGAACGGCACCCCGGGGGAACGGGCCGCGCGCCGCGGGCAGAGCGCATCCATGGCCGACGTGGCACGCGTCGCCGGTGTCTCCTCGCAGACCGTCTCCCGTGTCTCCAACGGGTACTCGGGCGTCACCGAGGAGACCAGGCAGCAGGTGCTCGCCGCCATGAAGGAACTGGGCTACCGGCCCAACAGCGCGGCCCGCGCCCTCAAGCGCGGCGAGTTCCGCACCATCGGCCTGATCACCTTCTCCCTCTCCAGCACGGGCAACGTACGCACCGTCGACGCGATCGCCACCTCCGCGGCACAGGAGGGGTACGCCGTCACCCTGCTCCCCGTCGCCGTCCCCACCCAGGACGAGGTGCGGGGCGCGTTCTCCCGCCTCGGGGAGCTCGCCGTCGACGCCGTCATCGTGATCATGGAGGTGCACCTGCTCGACGCGGCGGCCCTCTCGCTGCCGCCCCACGTCCAGGTCGTCGTGGCCGACTCGGACGCGGGGGACCGCTACACCGTGGTCGACACCGACCAGGCGGGCGGCACCCGCGACGCCGTGCGGCACCTGCTCGACCTCGGCCACCGGACCGTGTGGCACCTCGCCGGGCCCGAGGACTCCTTCGCGGCCCAGCGCCGCGCCGACGCCTGGCGGGCGACGCTCGTGGAGGCCGGACGCGTCCCGCCGCCGCTCGTGCGCGGCGACTGGTCGGCGGAGTCCGGCTACCGGGCCGGCCTCGGCATCGCCGAGCAGGCGGACTGCACGGCGGTGTTCGCCGCCAACGACCAGATGGCCCTCGGCCTGCTGCGCGCCCTCGACGAGCGCGGCCGCAAGGTGCCGGACGACGTCAGCGTCATCGGCTTCGACGACATCCCCGAGTCCGGCTCCTTCCTGCCGCCCCTGACGACCGTCCACCAGGACTTCGCCGAAGTCGGGCGCCGCTGCGTCGAGGGTGTGCTGCGCCAGATGCGGCAGAGCACCCCGGAACGCGGCACCACGCTGGTGCCCACCCGGCTCGTCGTGCGCCGGAGCACCGCACGGCCGCCTGCTCGCTGACGCCGGCCGCTGTCCCCGACTCACCTCGCTGATCGTGCGCTACACACCACAACCGGGGGAAGGTGGGGAGGCCAGAACATCGTTCGAGGCCGGAGGTACCGATGGACAGCGGCGAAGGTGCGCAGGGGCTGCGCTGCCTGGTGACCGGGGCGACCGGATACATCGGGGGGCGGCTCGTTCCCGAGCTGCTCGACGCCGGGCACCAGGTGCGGTGCCTCGCCCGCACGCCCGGCAAGCTGCGCGACTATCCCTGGGCCGGGCAGGCCGAAGTGGTCAAGGGCGATGCCTCGGACGCCGAGTCGGTGGGCTCGGCCATGCGGGACATCGACGTCGCGTACTACCTCATCCACGCCCTCGGCAGCGGATCCGGCTTCGAGAAGACGGACCGCGATTCGGCAAGGATCTTCGCCGAGCAGGCCCGTGCCGCGGGCGTGCGGCGCATCGTCTACCTGGGCGGACTCACCCCCGAGGGCATCCCGGAGGAGGAGCTTTCGCCGCACTTGCGCTCACGCGCCGAAGTGGGCCGGATCTTCCTGGAGTCCGGCGTACCGACCACCATGCTCCGCGCCGCCGTGATCATCGGCTCCGGCTCCGCGTCCTTCGAGATGCTGCGCTACCTCACCGAACGGCTGCCGGTCATGGTCACGCCGAGCTGGGTGAGCACCCGCATCCAGCCGGTCGCCGTGCGCGACGTCCTGCGCTACCTCGTGGGCAGCGCCACCATGCCCGACGAGGTCAACCGCGGGTTCGACATCGGCGGCCCGGACGTCGTCACCTACCGCGAGATGATGCGCCGGTACGCGGTCGTGGCGAAGCTGCCCCACCGCCTCATCCTTCCGGTCCCCATGCTGAGCCCCGGCCTCTCCAGCCACTGGGTCGGCCTGATCACCCCCGTACCCGCGTCGATCGCCCGGCCGCTCGCCGAATCGCTGCGGTACGAGGTCATCTGCCACGAGCACGACATCGAGCGGTACATCCCCGACGCACCCGGCGTCCCGATCACCTTCGACAAGGCGCTCGCCCTGGCCCTGGAACGCGTGAAAGAGGCCAAGGTCAGCACCCGGTGGTCGTCCGCTTCGCTGCCCGGCGCCCCCAGCGATCCGCTGCCCACCGACCCCGACTGGGCCGGCGGCAGCCTTTACACCGACCGCAGGGAACAGAGCGTGGACGCCTCGCCGCAGGCCCTGTGGGACGTCGTGGAAGGCGTGGGAGGCGACAACGGCTGGTACAGCTTCCCGCTCGCGTGGGCCGTGCGCGGCTGGCTCGACCGGCTCGTCGGCGGGGTCGGCCTCAGAAGGGGCCGCCGTGACGCCCAGCATCTGCGGGTGGGGGACTCGCTGGACTTCTGGCGGGTCGAGGAGATCGAACCGGGACGGCTGCTCCGGCTGCGGGCCGAGATGAGACTGCCGGGCCTTGCCTGGCTGGAGATGTACGCGGAGCAGGACGACAAGGGCCGCACCCGCTTCCGGCAGCGGGCGCTCTTCCACCCGCACGGCCTGCTCGGCCACGCGTACTGGTGGAGCATCTCGCCGTTCCACGCGCTCATCTTCGGCGGCATGGCACGCAACATCACACGTACGGCCGAACAACGCACCGCCAAAACCGCACAGAAAACGTGACCCACCGGCAATCCGACGACGCACCGGCTCCGAATCACCTCTGAAGGCGACCAGCGTCCAGGAGGATCACCGGGTGAACGAAGTAGTGCACATCAGCGGAGCCCCCTCCGCGGGCCCCGACCTGGCCGAGCTGCTCGGCCGGGTGGCCCGCGGCGATCAGCAGGCATTCGCCTCGCTGTACGACGGGGTGTGCTCTCCGGTCCTGGGTGTGGTGCGGACGGTGCTGCGCGATCCCGCCCAGTCCGAGGAGGTCGCCCAGGAGGTGCTCGTGGAGGTGTGGCGCAGTGCCGCGCGCTACCGGCCGGAGCGGGGGAGCGTCATGAACTGGGTCCTGACGATGGCGCACCGCAGAGCGGTGGACCGCGTGCGATCCGTACAGGCGTCGGCCGAACGGGACCACAAGGCGGCCCTGCTCGAACGCACCCCGGCCTTCGACGAGGTGAGCGAGCAGGTGGAGAACCGTCTGGAGCGCGAGCAGGTACGGCGCTGTCTGCGCAATCTGACCGAACTGCAGCGCCAGTCGGTGACTCTCGCCTACTACCGGGGACTGACCTACCGGGAGGTCGGGGAGCTGCTCTCCGTGCCCCTGGGGACGGTCAAGACCCGGCTGCGCGACGGCCTGATCCGGCTGCGCGACTGCCTGGGGGTGAGCGCATGAGCGCCGCCGATCTGCACACGATGACGGGTGCGTACGTCCTGCATGCCCTCTCGGACGAGGAGCGCTCGGAGTTCGAGCGGCACCTGGAGGTGTGCGAGGCCTGCGGCCAGGAGGTGCGTGAACTGGCCGCGACGGCCGGGCGGCTCGCCCGAGCCGTGTCCGTCGCCCCTCCCGCGGACATGAAGTCCGACGTGCTGCGGCGCATCGCCACGGTCCGCCAGCAGCCGCCGCACACGCCCCCCGCGGGCAAGACCGCCGGCGGCACGGGCCGCGGACGGCAGCTGTCCCGCTTCGCCCTCGCCGCATGCCTGGCGGCCGCCGCGGCCTTCGGCGGGGTCGCCGTCTGGCAGCACCAGCGCGCCGACGAGGCGGGCCAGCGGGCAGAGCAGGCACAGGCGCAGTCCGAAAAGCTGGCCCGGGTGCTCGCGGCACCGGACGCCAAGGCCTCCACCGGGCGGCTCACCGACGGTGCGACCGGCACGGTCGTGGTGGCCAAGAGCCTCAACCAAGCGGCCTTCGTGGCGGCCGAGATGCCGGGCCCGCCGTCCGGCAAGGTCTACCAGCTGTGGTTCAACGACGACGGAACGATGCGTTCGGCCGGTCTGATGGACCCGGCCCGCAGCACCGAGGCCGTACTCCTGGACGGCCCGGTGGACCAGGCATCCGGCATCGGTATCACCGTGGAACCGGCGGGCGGCTCGGACGAGCCGACGTCCGACCCGGTGGCCCTGATGAACTTCCCCAGCGCATGACGTTCCCCAGCGCATGACGTTCCCCGGCGCATGACGTTCCGCAGAACATGAGGAGCCGCAGAAAGTGACCGTATCGATCGTCCTTTTCACGTCCGACCTGCGTCTGCACGACAACCCGGTGCTGCGTGCCGCGCTGCGTGACGCGGACCGGATCGTCCCGCTGTTCGTGTACGACGACGGGCTGCGGGACACGGGCTTCGCCGTCCCGAACCGGCGCGCCTTCCTCGCCGACTGCCTGGAGGACCTGGACTCGGAGTTGCGCAAGCGCGGCGGGCGCCTCGTGGTGCGCGGCGGCGACGTCGTCGACCAGGTCCGCAAGCTGGTGGAGGAGACCGAGGCGGTGGGGGTGCACGTCGCGGGCGGGGTCAGCCGGTACGCGACGCGGCGCGAGGAACGGCTGCGGGACGCGCTGGACGACACCGGCTGCCGTCTTGTCGTGCACGACGCGGTCATCACGGCCGTCACGCCGGGAGAGCTGCTCCCGGCGGGCAAGGACCACTACGCCGTGTTCACCCCGTACTTCCGCCGCTGGACGGCAGCGGGCGTACGGGATGTCGTGGCCGCCCCGCGCAAGGTGCGGGTCGCCGACGTGACGTCGGACCCGGTGCGCCCGCGGGCGGAGATCACCGGCGTCTCGCCGGGCCTCGACAGGGGCGGCGAGAGCACGGGGCGGCAGCGGCTGAAGGACTGGCTGTCCGGTGGCATCGCGGGGTACGAGGACGGCCAGGACGATGTCGCGGGCGACGCCACGTCACGCCTCTCGCCCCACCTCCACTTCGGCACCCTGTCGGCGGCCGAAGTCATCCACCGGGCGACGCGTGAGGGCTCGCCGGGGGCGCAGGCGTTCATCCGGCAGCTGGCCTGGCGCGACTTCCACCACCAGGTGCTCGCGGCCCGCCCGGACGCGGCGGCCCGCGACTACCGCTCGCACGGCGACCGGTGGCGCACGAACAAGAAGGAGACCGCCGCCTGGCTGAGCGGATGCACCGGCTACCCCTTCGTGGACGCGGCGATGCGACAGCTGCGCCACGAGGGCTGGATGCACAACCGGGCACGCCTCGTGGTGGCGAGCTTCCTCACCAAGACCCTCTACGTGGACTGGCGGGTGGGCGCCCGGCACTTCCTGAGCCTCCTGGTGGACGGTGACGTCGCCAACAACCAGCTGAACTGGCAGTGGGCGGCGGGCACCGGCACCGACACCCGGCCCAACCGGGTCCTCAACCCCGTGATCCAGGGCAAGCGCTTCGACCCGGACGGCAGCTACGTACGGCGCTGGTTGCCCGAACTCGCCGACGTACCGAAACGGTTCGTCCACGAGCCGTGGAAGCTGGCGGACAAGGACCGGGCGGCGCTCGACTATCCCGACCCCATCGTCGAACTGACCGAGGGCCGGGCCCGCTTCGAGCAGGCCCGCGGCGCCTGAGCGGTGCACCGGGGTGACTGACGCCGGCGGGGGACAGGTGTGCGGAGTGTGCCTGATCGGGTGAATGCGGATCGCTGACCAAACCCCGGCCCGCTCCGTTCCGAATTCCCCATGTGAGCGAAGAACAGCGGCGGTCCGCGTCCCCCACCTGATGCCGCCGGCTCGCGGTCACCCCCACGCACATGCAACGACGCAAGGAGCAGACCATGTCCGCCATGTCTACGTACCCCAGCCGCCTCCGCCGCACCGCGGTCGCCGTCGCCGCCGCGGCGGTGCTGCCGATCGCCCTGACGGCGTGCTCGGACAGCGGTGACAAGGACACCAAGGCCGGCGACTCCTCGCCCAGCGCGAAGGCGAGCAAGTCGGACGACGCCATGACCATGGACGAGCCGTTCGGGCCGGCCTGTGCCTCCGTGCCCAAGGACGGCAAGGGCAGCTTCGACGGCATGGCGAAGGACCCGGTCGCCACCGCCGCGTCGAACAACCCGGAGCTCTCCACCCTGGTCACCGCGGTCAAGAAGGCCGGTCTCGTCGACACCCTGAACAACGCCAAGAACATCACGGTGTTCGCGCCGACCAACGACGCGTTCGCCAAGATCCCCAAGGCCGATCTGGACAAGGTCCTGAACGACAAGGCGATGCTCACCAAGGTCCTCACCTACCACGTGGTGGGCCAGAAGCTGGCGCCCAAGGACCTGGAGAACGGCTCCTACGAAACGCTGGAGAAGAGCAAGCTCACCACCGCGGGCTCCGGCAAGGAGTACAAGGTCAACGACTCGTCGAAGGTCGTCTGCGGCAACGTCCCGACGGCCAACGCCACGGTGCACATCGTCGACACCGTCCTGATGCCCAAGAGCTGACGGACACCGCCGCTGCCTCCGCCGCCCCGACCGGGTGCGGCGGGGGTTTTCGGCATTCATGCGATGGTGGAGATCTGTCGTGGTGATCGCGGGCCCTGCCCCATCCAGTGGCCGATCACCATGATGATCCCGGCGATCATGCTCTGCGCCGGAGTGAGAGCCTTGGCTCAACGAAAGGACAGCTCCACATGACTCCCCCCACCGATCCGGTCCCCACCGATCTGGCCCCCACGGATCTGGCGCCCGCCCAGGCGGCCGCCCGTCTGGACCGCTACACCGTCATCGACGTCCGCAGCCCCGGCGAGTACGCCTCCGGCCACCTCCCCGGAGCCCACAACATCCCCCTCGGCGACCTGCACCAGGCGCTGCCCGAGCTGAAGGCCGCCGCCGCCCGCGGCGAGCTCCTGATGGTCTGCGCCTCCGGGAACCGCTCCGCGACCGCGGGCACCGAGCTGGCCGCCGCCGACATCCCGGCCGCCACCCTCGTCGGCGGCACCACCGCCTGGGCCGCGCAGGGCCACCCCCTGCAGCCCTCCGAGGGCGCGCCGACGGCCTGGGCGATGGAACGCCAGGTGCGTCTGGCCGCCGGGTCCCTGGTCGTCATCGGCCTGGCCGCCGGAACCCGCTTCAAGGCCGCACGCTGGCTGGCCGCCGGTATCGGCGCGGGCCTGGTCTACTCCGCCGTCACCAACACCTGCGGCATGGCGGCCGCCCTCACCCGGCTTCCCCACAACCGCCCCCGCGCCGCCGACCTGAGCACCACGCTGGAAGCCCTGCAGCAGTAGAGCCCTGCCGCCGCGCCCCGGCGCGCTCAGTGGATGCGGGGCGCGCGGTGCGGCCGGGTCGTCAGGCGCACGTCGGCCTCCAGGGCGCGGGGCGCCGCCGCCGTCCGTGCCTCGGCGATCGTGCCCCGGGCGAGTTCGCCGAGGACCGCTTCCGGGGACGCGTCGGGATCCAGGACCAGCGTGATGCGGGCCCGCATCCGTCGCGGGCGCCCCAGCAGGCGTACGTCGGCGCGGGCCACGCCGTCGACGGCCCGGGCGCGCTCGGCCATCACGGAGGCCAGCGCCGGGGCGGAGAGGGTGACACCCGGCTGCCCGAGCGGGAGTTCGCGCAGCCGGCCGCTGCGGATCTGGGCGAGGGCCCAGTACAGGAACAGGACGGCAGCGACGGCCAGCGCGGCGATGGCGACCGGAGTCCACCACCCGTGATCGCGCCAGCGGCCCAGCGCCTCCTGGTCCAGCCACACCCGGTCGGCCCCGACCCGGGGCCAGGACGCCGGCAGCCGGTCGCGGACCGGAGCGGCCGTGGAGGCGAGCACGGCCCCGGCGCCCAGGAGAACTACCGCCGTGCAGAGCAGAGTTGAGCGGTTCGCGCTGCTACGGAGTCGACTCATCAGGGGGCGTTCCTCTCCACGTGGGTTCCGTTCTCAGCCGTACGCGCAGCCGCAGCGGTCTCGCGAGGCCGAGCCCGGCGGCCGCCTCCCCGGCAGCCTCGGTCACCGCCCGCCGCGCGCCGTCCGGATCGCCGAACGCGAGACCGGCGCGCACCCGCGCCGTACGGCGGCCGACCTTGACCAGGACCTTGCCGACGCCGGGCACGTCGGTCACGGCATCGCGCAGCAGGATGGCCACCGCCCGCCGCTCCAGGACCGCGTGCACGCCCGGCAGCGGCGGCTTCATCGGGAGCCGGCCGCGACGGCCCGGCGTGACGGCGATGACCAGCAGCCACACACCGAGCGCGAACACGGTGACCGCGGCAAGAACGTCCGGGGTCGCGCCGCCGTCCGGGCCGTGCGTGGCGAGCCACTCCATCGTCTGGACCCGCCACCGCGCGGGAGCGTTCCCGGCCGCGTGCACCGACACCACGTCGTACAGCAGCACCCCGCAGACCGCGGCGGCGGCAAGAGCCAACACCGCCACGGGGAGGCGGCGTTGGGACCACGGGCGGCGTGCGCGGCCCGCGGCCTTTTCCGTGGCTCCGGTCTCCGTCGCCGGTGGGGCGAGCCGTCCGGCGGGCCGCTCCCGGCGGGACAGACCCCGGACGCGGATGCGCGCCGAGGGCACGGTGAGACCGGTGAGCCGGGCGGTGCGCTCGGCGACGTGCGACCGCACGCTCTCGCCCGCCTCGTCGAGCACCGCGGGATAGGGCAGCGTCACGGTGACCCCGACCTTGGCGCGGCGCCCGCGCACGGTCGCCGAACCCCGACCGGCCTCGACCGCGCCGGGGGCGAGCGCCTCCGTCGCGGCGCGTTCAGCGATGCGGCGCACCGCGCGGTCCGCGATGGTCGTCGTGCCGCGCTCCGCCGGGGGCGTGGTCATCGACGCTCCCGGTCGCGCCCGCCGAGGAAGGCACGGATGTCCGTGCCCTCGTCGACGAGGCGACCCAGGACGAAGCCGACCGCGCCGAGCGCGGCGACCAGCAGGAACGCGCCGAAACCGCCGAACCACCCGGCAAATCCCAGGGCCATGCCGGCCATCAGACCGACCAGGGCTGTGCTCACCACTCACCTCACACCAGAGACCGAAAAAAGGGGGACGACCTGCTCCGGTGCGTTACTCGACGCGCGTCTCGCCGCCGGCGTCCGCGGTGTCGTCGCCGGGCAGGCGGACGTCGTTGACGGCGACGTTGACCTCGACCACCTCGAGGCCGGTGATGCGCTCCACCGCGGAGATGACGTTCTCGCGCACGTCGTGCGCGACGTCCGTGATGGGCACGCCGTACTCGACGACGATGTCCAGGTCGATCGCCGTCTGCCGCTCGCCGACCTCGACCTTCACGCCCCGGCCGACGTTGGGGCGCCCGCCGGGAACACGGTCGCGCACGGCGCCGATGGTGCGGGAGAGGCCGCCGCCCATGTCGAACACGCCGGGGATCTCGCGGGCCGCCATGCCGGCGATCTTCACGACCACGACATCGGCGATGGACGTCTTGCCGCGGGTCGCCGCCGGTTCGGCCGCGCCCGTACCGCCCGTGACGGTGGTGGCTCCCAGAGGGCTCTTGCGCGCCCCGCCGGTGAGGTCCTTCTCGCTGCTGACGGACACGGCCGCGTTCGAAGTGAGGTCCTGCGTCGCCATGGTGGCATCTCCTAGTCGTCGTCAGGGATTTCCCGGTGACTGCGCCGTCGGTCCCGGCCCCCGCGAGGGGGCCGTCTCCGGCTCTTCTCCTGCTCTGACCCGGGTGCAGTACGCCTGTTACGCGCCTCGCGGGAATTTCTTTGCCGGGCATGTAGCGTGCCGGGGCCGCGTAACGCGGAGGGCCCTTCGTGTGTCGTACGAGCACGATCGAAGTGAGAGGAGCCGCGTGTGCCGGGCGACCGGGGCGGTACGACCGAGGAAGCGGATGCGTCGGCGAGACGTGAGGACGGGCTGCTCGCGGTGCGGGCGGCGGAGGGTGACGAGGAGGCCTTCGAAGCGCTCGTGCACCGCCACGCGCCCATGGCCCTGCGCCTGGCCACGCGCCTGCTGGGCAGCCGTCCGGAGGCGGAGGACGCCGTCCAGGACTCCTTCGTCAGCGCCTGGCGCAAGCTGCCGGAGTTCCGCGGTGACGCCCAGTTCGGTACGTGGATCTATCGCATCGTCACCAACCGCTGCCTGAACGTGCTGCGTTCGCGGCGCCCGGTCGTGGCCCTGGACTCGATGCCCGAGCCGCCCGCGCCGGAGCACGAGGTCTCGCCCGCGCGAGCGGCCGAGGCGCATGCCGCCGTGCGGGATCTGGCGCGGGTGATGGAGGGCCTCTCGCCGGAACAGCGGGTGTGCTGGGTGCTGCGCGAACTGGACGGCGCGTCGTACGAGTCCATCGCCGAGTCGGTCGGCATCAGCCCGGAGGCGGTCCGCGGCCGGGTCTTCAGAGCGCGGCGCTATCTGACGGAGGCGATGGCGGCATGGCGGTGAACGGGGAATCCGCGCCGGACGGCGAGACACGCGGCAATGAGACACCGGGCAACGAGACACCGGACAATGAGCGGGAGGCGGGCTTCGGAGTGCTGCCGGATGACGAACTGCTGCCCTGCGGCCGCGAGTTGTCGTACGTGTGGGAACAGGTGGAGGCGGGCACGGCCGACCCCCACATCGAGAGCTGCCCGCACTGCACGCAGGCCGTGAACGCCCTGCGGCACCTTGAGGGGATCGTCACGCAGGCGCGCGAGGTGACGCCGCGGGAGGAGCCTGACACCTCCGCGCTCACCGGCCGTGTCATGGACGTGGTGCGCCTGGAACTGCGGCCGGGCCGCACGCTGCCGCTGGGCGACGAGGACGAGGACGCGTGGATCGTGGAGGCCGCCGCGGCCAGGACCATCCGGGCGGCGGCCGAGTCGCTGCCGGGCGTGCGCGCGGGCAGTTGCCGTATCGATCCGCTGGCCCCGGGGAGCGCCGCGGCGCCCGCGGGACGCCTGGCGCGGGGCCCGGTCAACGTGCGCATCGGGGTGCAGGTCCCCCTTACGTGGAATCTGCCGGAGGCCGCTGACCTGGTGCGCGGCCGGGTGATCGAGGCGGTGGACGGCGAACTGGGCATGCGGATCGCGGGCGTCGACGTGACGATCACCGATGTCATCGACGACGAGATCACGGAAGGGCGGCAGCTGTGAGTGACCGAGACGTGTCCCGGGTGCTGGCGGATGCCGTCATGGAGGCGGTCCTCGACGTCCCCGGAGTGGCCTTCCTGCGACCCGGCCTCGCGGACCTCCTGCGGTCCTCGGCTCTGCTGAGGCGCGGACTGCCCGGTACTCCGGCGGGCTCCGCCGGGGTGCAGGTGCGCAGGCGGAAGGAGGCCGGGGGCTGGGGCGTGGAGGTGCACGTGGTCCTGCGCCGGGGGCGGCGGGCCCTGGACGTGACGCGAGAGGTGCGGTCGGCCGCGGCGAGGGCCGTCGAGCGGGCGGCCGGGGATCCGGCCGAGGTGACGGTCACCGTGACCGGCCTTGTCTGAGACACCCCTGTGGCCACGGACCGCCCGCGTGGCGGGGGAGGGGGCTGACATTCAAGCTACTGATGAGTAAGGTCGCGGGACAAGGATCGGAGTTGTCATGACCCGCACGTTCACAGTGTCCCGCAGCATCCTGGTCGATGCGTCACCGCAGTCGGTGTACGAGCAGGTCAGCCAGCCCGCCCTGATGGGGCGGTGGAGCCCGGAGAACCTCGGTGCCACCGTGCCCGGAAGCGAAGAGCCCGCCGCCGTCGGCCTGGTCTTCGAGGGGCACAACAAGCGCGGCCCGTTCCGCTGGACCACGCGCTGCACGGTGACCGAGGCCGATCCGGGCAAGCGCTTCGCCTTCCGCGTGCACGCCATCGGCCTCAAGCGCCCCCGCCTGCGGGCCCCGATCGCCACCTGGGAGTACCGGTTCGAGGACAGCGGCGGCGGCACCAAGGTGACCGAGACCTGGACGGACGACAGGCGCTCCTGGCCCACCTTCGTGGCCAACGCCTTCGACCGCGTCGCCACGGGCGGCAAGACCTTCGCGGTCTTTCAGGTCGGCAACATCGACCGGACGCTGAAGAACCTCAAGCGCGAGTTCGAGACGGCGCGCTGACCCCGTCCCCGCCGGGCGGCCCGGTGATCGGGGCGATCGGGGTTTCGGCCGCCCGCACCCAGCGCGGCCCGGCGGGCCCGTACACCGCGCGCGGCTCGGGGAAGGCCGCGAGCAGGGCGAGGTAGACGACCGCGGCGACGGCCGCGCCCAGCGGGAGGCTGATGTCGGCGCCGTTGGCGAGGTCGCCAAGGGGCCCGACGAACTGGCCGGGGATGTTGGTGAAAAGCACGCCGGTCACCGCTCCGGTCCACCAGGCCGCCATGCCGCGCCAGTTCCAGCCGCGCGCGAACCAGTAGCGGCCGCCGTGCTGCCGGCGGGTGAAGACCTGCAGTGCCTCGGGGTCGTACCAGCCGCGCCGGGTGACATAGCCGAGCATCATGACGATCATCCACGGAACGGTGCAGGTGATGATCATCGTGGCGAAGGTGGAGATCGCCTGGACCAGGTTGAAGCCGAAGCGGCCCACGAAGATGAACGTGATGGACAGGACGCCGATCAGGACGGTGGCCTGGACCCGGCCGAGCCGCGGGAAGACCGAGGAGAAGTCCAGGCCGGTGCCGTAGAGCGCGGTCGTGCCGGTCGACATGCCGCCGATCAGCGCGATCAGGCAGACCGGCAGGAAGTACCAGCCGGGCGCGATCGCGAGCAGGCCGCCGACGAAGTTGGGCGCGGCCGGGTCCATGTACTTCGGTGCCTGCTCGGCGATGATCGCCGCGGTCGCCAGGCCGAAGCCGAACGGAAGGACCGTGGCGACCTGCGAGAGGAACGCCGCGCCCATCACCTTGCGGCGAGGGGTCTCGGCGGGGATGTAGCGCGCCCAGTCGCCCAGGAAGGCGCCGAAGGAGACCGGGTTGGACAGCACGATCAGCGCGGCGCCGATGAAGGACGGCCAGAACAGGTCCTGCGTGGCCTGATCGGCGCCCGCAGTGAAGATCCCCGCGTACGAGGGATCGAAGTCCCCCGCGAAGGCGACGAGGCCGAGGACGAAGAGCAGCGTCGCCGCCACCACCGCGATCTTGTTCACCAGCAGCATGAAGCGGAACCCGTAGACGCACACGGCGAGCACGAGCGCGGCAAAGACCGCGTACGCGCAGCCGTAGGCCACGTCGCTCTCCGGCACGCCGAGCAGCCGGTGCGCCCCGCCGATGAGCGCGTCCCCCGAGCTCCACACCGAGAGCGAGAAGAACGCCACGGCGGTGAGCAGCGAGAGGAAGGAGCCGACGATCCTGCCGTGCACGCCCAGATGCGCCGAGGACGAGACGGCGTTGTTCGTGCCGTTGCGGGGCCCGAACACCGCCATCGGGGCAAGAAGCAGGGAGCCGACGAGCAGTCCGAGCAGCATCGCCGCGAGCCCCTGCCAGAAGGAGAGGCCGAAGAGGATCGGGAACGCGCCGAGCACGCAGGTGGCGAACGTGTTGGCGCCGCCGAACGAGAGCCGGAACAGGTCGAGCGGCCCGGCCGTGCGGTCCGCGTCCGGGATGCGTTCGACTCCGTGCGTCTCGATCTCGGTGACGGACGGCGATGACTCCATGGGCACGGGCAGCTCCCTGATGACGGCACCCCGGCGTTCGCGGTGCGGTACGGCAAATGCAGGGACCGTAAACGCGGTGTACCCGGCCGCGCCAGTGCCCGATTCGCACTGCGCGCGGCGGGACGGTGGACTAATCGCACATTCGCTTGCGTGAATTTCCTACAGTGCGGCGAGTTCGCGGACCACGGTCATGTCGTCGAAGGGGATGAGCTGTTCGCCGACGATCTGGTGCGGCTCGCTGCCCTTGCCCGCGATCAGCACGGTGTCGCCCGGCCGCGCGGCCGACAGCGCGCGCGAGATCGCGGCCCGGCGGTCGGCCACCCGGTCGAAGGGCGTCCCGGTGGCGGTCAGACCGGGAACGATCTGGTCCAGGATGGCCTCGGGGTCCTCGTTGCGGGGGTTGTCCGAGGTGAGCACGCACCGGTCGGAGTGGCGGCCGGCGATCTCGCCCATCAGCGCGCGCTTGGTGACGTCGCGGTCGCCGCCGCAGCCGAAGACGGTGATCACCGAGCCGGTCGCGAAGCCGCGGATGGTGGCGAGGACCTTCTCCAGCGAGTCCGGCGAGTGCGCGTAGTCGACGATCACGCAGACCCCCTGTGCGGTGGTGAAGCGCTCGAGCCGGCCCGGAGTGGGCGGCATCCGGTCAAGGGCCCGGACCAGGGCGGGCAGTTCATGCCCCAGCAGATGGCAGGCGGCGAGGGCCGCCAGCGCGTTGGACACCGAGAAGCGGCCCGGTACCGGGATCGCGGCAGGGTACTTGCGGCCCTCGTGCAGGAGCGTGAAGCGGGTGCCCATCGCGTCCACGACCAGGTCGTCCGCCCGGTAGTCCGCCGGCGCGTCCAGGCCGTACGTGGTGACCGCACCCGGCATCAGGGCCATGATCTCGGAGCTGACCGGATCGTCGGCATTGACCACCGCGCGGTCGCACAGACCGGTGAACAGACGCAGCTTGGCGTCCTTGTAGTGCTCCATGGTGCCGTGGTCGTCCAGATGGTCCCGGGTGAGGTTGGTGAAGACACCGACGGATACGGGCACATGGTCGAGACGCCGCTGCAGCAGACCCATCGACGTGGCCTCGAGCACCACGCTGCTCGTGCCGCGGTCGCGCATGTGGCCGAGCAGGTAGTGCAGATCCGGCGACTCGGGAGTACTCAACACCGAGCGGGGCATCGGTATCCGTTCCGTGCCGATCCGGCTGCCCGAGGTGCCTATCACCCCCACCTGCGCACCCTCGGCCAGCCTGAGCACCGATTCGACCATGTACGAGACGGACGTCTTGCCGTTCGTGCCGGTGATCGCCACGACGTCCATCGCGTGGCCGGGCCGTCCGTAGTACCGGGAGGCGAGCAGCGAGGCGGAGGCCCGCGCATCGCTCACCCGCACCACGCACACCTGGTCGGCGATGTCCGCGGCCGGCAGCGGGCCCTCCTCGGCGAGGACCGCCACGGCCCCCCGTTCCAGGGCCAGGCCGATGCCTCCGGGCCCGCCCTCCTCATGGCCGGGTACGGCGACGTACAGCGATCCGGACGTCACCTGCCCGGCGTCGAAGGTCAGTCCCGCGGTGACCGGGACGCCCGGGTCACCGTGCAGAACGTGGTGGTCGTGTCCGTCGAGCAGTGCGCTGAGCTTCACAACAGTCCCCTCGAAGGCGGTCCGCGGCGCACCGCGCACGCCCGATGGGAGGGCAGGGGCGACGGCGAGCCGGAAACCGCGGTGATACGCGTAAGGCGAGCGGGGCCCCACAGGGGGATATCTGCGTACGGGCCGAAGGGCCAAGGCGGCCCGGGAACGCTACCTGTGCGCCGCACGACCGGTCGCCGGGAACCGGATCCGGGTCGATGAGGGCCGAGCACAGATGGCCGGGCGGAGCAGGGACCTGCCCGACACCGCTTCAGTGTACGTCCGCGCCGGCTCCCGGCAGACGCGTCGGAAACCCGCCGACCCCGCGACGGCCCCCGGTCCCTGCGATCCTTGTCCGGTTCGTCCGCCGCTGTGGCGCCGCCAGGGAAGGGACCTGGGTGACGCAGACCGAGGACACCGTAGGTGCTTGCTCCCGTACCCCCCGGGGACCTTGCGCGTGCGATCGTCGCCGGCGTGCCCGGGCTCGTCGCGGAGCTCGCGTCCGACACGCGCAACGTCGTCCTGACACTGGCCCGGATCTGGATGACCCTGGCGACCGGGGCCGTGACGTCCAAGGGCGCCGCGGCGAACCGGGTCCTTGTCCGGCTCCCCGCGGCCCACCGGCCTGTGCCCGCGCACGCCCGGGCCGTGTACGTGTCGGGGGAGGAGGAGCGCTGGGCGGAGCTGCGGCCTCTGGTGGGTCCGTTTTTTTGCCGCGTTTGTCGTCGGCGAGATCGAGGCTCTGGGTGGGGCGAGTTCAGTCTGATGCGCTCCGCAGGGCCTCTCAACTGGCCTTATCCGTCGACCTCTTGACGTGAATGCGTCACTCGGTATGGTCTAGTCCAACGGCGGGAGGCATTCCGGAAAGCCGCAGCCCCGGTGTGCCCGGCGCGCCTCCTGACCGCACATCCCCCCACCGTACGGCGGTCGGTCGCGCATGCGCCGGCCGTCCAAGGAGTGATCCCCCATGCGTCCTCGTGTCCTTGCCGCGCTGACCGCGACCGCGTCCGTCGCCGCCCTCACCCTCCTGACCCTCGCGCCCAACGCCTCCGCCGAGAAGGCGGACAAGGCGGAGGCGGGGAAGAGCGCCGCCGCGGCCGAATTCCCCGTCAGCGAGTCCCAGTTCAACCAGATGTTCCCGAACCGGAACGCCTTCTACACCTACAGTGGCCTGAAGGCGGCCCTCAGCGCCTACCCCGACTTCACCGGGACCGGCAGCGACACCGTGCGCAAGCAGGAGGCCGCCGCCTTCCTGGCGAACGTCAGTCACGAGACGGGCGGCCTGGTCCACGTCGTCGAGCAGAACACCGCCAACTACCCGCACTACTGCGACAGTTCCCAGCCATACGGCTGCCCGGCGGGCAACGACAAGTACTACGGTCGCGGCCCCATCCAGCTCAGCTGGAACTTCAACTACAAGGCCGCGGGCGACGCCCTGAACATCGACCTCCTGAACAACCCCGACCTCGTGCAGAACGACGCGGCCGTGGCGTGGAAGACCGGCCTCTGGTACTGGAACACGCAGAACGGTCCCGGCACGATGACGCCGCACAACGCCATGGTCAACAGCGCGGGATTCGGCGAGACGATCCGCAGCATCAACGGCAGCCTGGAGTGCGACGGGAAGAACCCCGAGCAGGTCCAGAGCCGGATCAACAACTACACCCAGTTCACCGGAATCCTCGGCGTCGAAACGGGCGACAAGCTCAGCTGCTGAGCCGTCCCGGCGACCGTATATCACTGCTCCCCCTCGCCCCGCCGCCTTCGATCCGGCGGGGCGAGGGGTGATTTTCGGCCAACATTAGTGTAGCGCTCAACGATCGACCGGCAGGGGCTGGTTGGGTCACGAGGTGATCAATAGCCTGGTGAGCATTGCTGTTTTCTGACCTAGGAGCTCCATGTCCACCGCGCAGCAGGTCCCCGACATCCTCTCGCCCGAGTTCGCCAAGGACCCGTACCCGGCCTACCAGGTGATGCGCGAGAACGCGCCGCTCTTCTGGCACGAGGCCACCCAGAGCTGGATCGTCTCGCGGTACGAGGACGTCGAGCGCGTCTTCAAGGACAAGAGCTCGCAGTTCACCACCGACAACTACGACTGGCAGATCGAGCCCGTCCACGGCAAGACGATCCTCCAGCTCAGCGGCCGGGAGCACTCCGTACGCCGGGCGCTCGTGGCCCCGGCGTTCCGCGGCAGGGAGCTCCAGGACAAATTCCTGCCCGTCATCGAGCGCAACTCCCGCGAACTCATCGACACCTTCCGGCACACCGGCAGCGTGGACCTGGTCGCGGACTACGCCACCCGCTTCCCCGTCAACGTGATCGCCGACATGCTCGGCCTGGACAAATCCGACCACGCGCGCTTCCACGGCTGGTACACCACCGTCATAGCCTTCCTCGGCAACCTGTCCGGCGACGCCGAGGTCGCGGCGGCCGGTGAACGCACCCGGGTCGAGTTCGCCGAGTACATGATCCCGATCATCCGCGAGCGCAGGGACAACCCGGGAGACGACCTGCTCTCCGCGCTGTGCGCCGCCGAGGTCGACGGCGTACGGATGAGCGACGAGGACATCAAGGCCTTCTGCAGTCTGCTGCTCGCCGCGGGCGGCGAGACCACCGACAAGGCGATCGCCAGCATCTTCGCCAACCTCCTGATGCACCCCGAGCAGCTCGAAGCCGTCCGGCAGGACCGCAGCCTGATCGCCCGCGCCTTCGCCGAGACCCTGCGCCACACGCCGCCCGTCCACATGATCATGCGGCAGTCGGCGACCGACGTGGAGGTCACCGGCGGCACCATCCCCGCGGGCGCCACCGTCACCTGCCTGATCGGCTCGGCCAACCGTGACGAGAAGCGCTACAGCGACCCGGACCGCTTCGACATCTTCCGGGACGACCTGACCACGACGACCGCGTTCTCCGCCGCCGCCGACCACCTGGCCTTCGCCCTCGGCCGGCACTTCTGCGTGGGCGCGCTGCTTGCCAAGGCCGAGGTGGAGATCGGCGTCGACCAGCTCCTGGACGCCATGCCGGACGTACGCCTCGCGAAGGGCTTCGACCCCGTCGAGCAGGGCGTGTTCACCCGCGGACCGCAGGCGCTGCCGGTGGAGTTCACCCCCGTCACCGCCTGATCCCGCCCGACCGGGGCGCCGCCCGAAAGCGGCGCCCCGGTTCTCAGTGCGCCACGGGCGTGAACTGCACCGGCAGCGACGCCAGGCCCCGCATCCAGATGGACGGGCGCCAGGTCAGCTCCTGCGGCTCCACCGCGAGCACGAGGTCGGGCAGCCGCTCCAGGAGCGTCTCGACCGCGGTCCTCGCGATGACATCGGCGAGCAGCGGAGCCGGGTAGGGGCAGCGGTGCTCGCCGTGGCTGAAGGAGAGATGCGCGGAGTTCTCCGGGCCGACATGCGACTCCGGCCAGATCTGCGGATCGGTGTTGGCCGCGGCGAGGCCGAGCACCAGACAGTCGCCCGCCCGGATCTGCCGCCCGCCGAGCTGCGTGTCGCGCACCGCCCAGCGGCCGATGAAGTTCTGGGTCGGAGTGTCGAGCCACAGCACCTCGTTGAGCGCCTCGCCCACGCTCAGCCGCCCGCCGGAGACGTTCAGGGCGAACCGCTCGTCGGTCAGCATCAACCGCAGCGTGTTGCAGATCCAGTTGGCCGTCGGCTGCTGCGCCGCCGCGATGACCGAGATCAGGTCCTGGACGATCTCCTCGTCGGTCAGGCCCGCCGCATGCTGCAGCATCCGCGAGGTGATGTCCGCACCCGGCTTCTCCCGCTTCTCCTTGACCAGGAGCTGGATCCGCTCCCCGACGCGCGTGTACGCCGCCACGGGGTCGTCGCCCTCGTGCGCGTCGAGCGAGATCCGCAGGTCCTCCACGAGCTGCTGCGTGTCCGTGCTCGCGTCCGGCATGCCGCACATCTGCACCGCGGCGATCATGGGCAGCGCGTGTGCGTACGCGTCCATCAGCTCCGCCTGGCCGCTGCCGGCGAACGAGGCGATCAGCCGGTCCGCGATCCGGGCGCTGTCCCGCGCGAGTTCGAACTGGTCGACCCCCTCCAGGGCCTCGGTGATCACCCCGGCCCGCCGCTGGTGCTCCGCGCCCTCGGTGAACAGGACCGAGGGCTGGTAGCCGACGAACGGCATCAGGGGCCAGTCGGCCGGAATGTTCTCCCACTGGTTCCAGCGGCGCGAGTCACGGGCGAACAGCTCGTCGTGTCCCGTCACATAGCTGACCTCGGAGTAGCCGAGCACCAGCCACGCGGGCACGTCGCCGTCCAGGAGGACCGGCGCGACCGCGCCGTGCTCCCTGCGCAGGCTGCGGTAGAGCTGCGAGGGCGTCTGCTGGTACTCCAGACCGCCCAGGCGCACCGCGCCAGGAACCCCGCCCGCGTGGGCCGGGCATCCCGGCGGGGGGCTCTGCTCGGAAGGGAATCCGGTCGGCTCGGTCACGGTGTCATCTCCTGGGCCATGGCCAGTGCGTACAGGTGGTCCACGAGGGTGATCAGGACGTCCTTGCCCGACGACCTCACCCGTGCGTCGCAGTCGATCAGCGGCACGTGGTCGGGCAGCGCCAGGGCCTGGCGGATCTCCTCCAGGGAGTGGGCCGAGCCGTCGTCGTCGAACCGGTTGACGGCCACCACGAACGGCGTCCTGTGGTGTTCGAGCCGGTCGATGGCGTACCAGGAGTCGTCCATCCGCCGCGTGTCGACCAGTACCACCGCGCCGAGCGTGCCGGAGAAGAGCCGGTCCCACAGGAACCAGAAGCGCTCCTGGCCGGGCGCGCCGAACAGATAGAGCACCACACGCTCGTTGAGACTGATCCGGCCGAAGTCGAACGCCACCGTCGTGGTGGTCTTGGCGGCCACGTCGGACGTTTCGTCGACGCCTATGCCGGCCTGCGTCATCACCTCTTCGGTGTTCAGCGGCCGGATCTCGCTGACCGACCGGACAAGCGTGGTCTTGCCGACCCCGAAGCCGCCGACGACGACGATCTTCAGGCCCGTCTCGGCGGTGTCGGACAGCGGCGTACGGGAGGGCAGCTCAGATGTTGCGGAGCCCATGGAGCACCTCCTTGAGAAGGGCGGAATCGGGGATCGAGGCGGCCGAGCCGGCCGCGCGGGGATGGCGGGCGGTGATCCGGCTCATCGCGAGCAGGTCACCCAGGAGGATCCGCACCACCGTGATCGGCAGCTTCATCTCCGCGGCGATCTCCACCACGGCCGTCGGATGCTTGCACAGCTCGAGAATCCGTACGTGCTCCGACTGCATGCCTGCAGTGGGCTCGCACTCGCTCACGATCAGCGTGACCAGGTCGAACGAATCGTCATCGGCTCGGCTTCGGCCACCGGTGACCGTGTAGAGGCGGTCCGGATCACCGATGTCCACCGGCCTGCGCGGCGTCACGAGGAGCCGCTTCCTTCGCCGTTCGCGCGCGGCTCGGCGCGCAGGTGCTCACCGATCTGCTCGACCAGTTCGGTCATCTGATGGCCCACCACACCGGGGTCGGCGTTCTCCTCCGCCACGACCGCCAGGTGCGCTCCCTGTCCGGCCTCGACGATGAAGAGCAACCCGCCGTGGAACTCGGTCATGGAGTGCCGCACGCCGCCGGTTCCGTCGCCGAACTCCACGGAAGCACCCTGGGCCAGTGCCTGGATGCCGGAGCAGATCGCGGCCAGCTGGTCAGCCTGGTCGAGCGTCAGATGCTCGCTCCAGCACAGCTTCAGGCCGTCCCGCGAGAGAACCAGGGCGTGCCGTGTACCGGGGGTGCGCTTGAGGAGGCTCTGCAGGAGCCAGGTCAGGCTGTTGTCAGTGGTCTGCATGGTAGGCGGGGCGAGATGCGCCGGATCTCCGGTCACCTGCCCGTCCCTCCAATCTCACGATCTCGAGCGGGGAAGGGGGCGCCAGAGCCCGGGCGCCGTGCGGGAGGCTTCGTTCTACTCGGCGGGCGGCGGCCCGGACCCGTCGGGGAAGTCGGGTGTCGCGGGGGAGCCGGGAACGTCGCCCGTGCCCCGCCGCCCGCGGTGGAAGGCCCCGAAACGCGAACCGGCGTCACGCGGCGGCAGCCCCGCGTCACCGGAGAGCGTCCCGGCCCCCGCCGCGGCGTCGGACGCCGCCCTGCGCTGCTGCCGCTCGCGCTCCGCCTCGGCCATGGTGCGGCCGGGGGCGCGCACGGGCAGGCCGTTGGTCGTGGCGGCGGCGGGGCGGGCATGTGCCGGCCGGGGCGCGGCCTCGGCGGGAGCCGCGGGCGGTACGGGGGCCGTGGGTGCCTCCGGGGCGGCGGGGTACTCCCGGGCAGCCGGGATCTCCGGGGCCTGCGGCGCGGGCGCCACCGGGGCCGGTTCGGGAGCCGCTACGGGCGCCGGTTCGGCGCTGCGGGGGGCGAGCTGCTGCGGGGCGGGGTCGCGCTGCTGGGCCAGGAGCTGCGGGGGCAGGAGCACCACGACACCGGTGCCGCCGCGCGACGAGGGGCGGAAGTTGACGCTCATGCCGTACTTGGCGGCGAGCCGCCCGACCACGGCGAGGCCGAGGCGGGTGCCCTGCAGCGAGGCCAGGTCCGTCACATGTCCGGAGACCGACACCTCGGCACGGCGCATCGCCGCGTCGGCCATCTTCAGGCCGCTGTCCTCGATCGTCACGACGATCCCTGCGCTGCGCTCCTCCACATAGACGTGCACCTCGTCGATGGGCGGGGAGAAGTTCGCCGCGTTGTCCATGAGCTCGGCGAGCACGTGCATGACGCCCTCGGCGGCGAACCCGGCGATCGCCACGGTCGTCGAGCAGTGCAGCCGCACCCGCTGGTACGCGGAGATCCGGCCCACCGCGCCGCGCAGGATGCTCTCCATGACGATCGGCTTGTTCCAGGCACGGCTGGAGCGGCCGCCCATCAGGAGGGCGAGACGGTCCGTCATCAGGCCGAGCTGGGAGGTGCTGTGGTCCAGGCGAAGGAGGTCACCGAAGACCTCGACGCCGTGCCGCTCCTGCATGTCTCGCAGGTCGGCGAGCATGCCCACGGACTTGGCCTGTACGCGGCTCAGCGCCTTGGCCGAGGCCGCCTGCGCGGCCGCGGCGCGCCGCTCGCTGTAGGCGAGCTCCCGTACGAACGATTCTGCAGGGACCCGCAGCAGGGGATTGTGCGGCCAGTCGAGACCGGCCAGGACCGTGTCGGCGGACGCGCCATCGCGCAGTCGTTCGATCGCGGTGGGCAGTGTGACCGCCGTCAGCTGGTCCAACTCCTCGGCGGCCTGCGCGATTTGCCCCTGGGCCTGGTCGCGCCGGGACTCGACGACGGCGGCGTGCCGCACGGTCTCCTCCACCACGGAGGCGAACTCCTGCACGACCTGACGCAGTTGCGGATCCGACGGCGGAGCCGTCTGCGCCAGGGTCTCGTTCGCGCTCGCCCCGTCGCGCAGCCGCTTCACGACGGTCGGCAGCGTGACGGTCACCAGGTGCGCGGACTCGGCGCCCTGGCGGGCCAGCTGCGCCTTGAGGGAGGCGGCCTCCGCATGGTCCGCGGCGGCGGCGGAGCGGACCCGCTTGGTGACCTGTGAACCGGTCACGAGGGCGATCGCCAGACAGAGCCAGCCCGCCGCGACGGAACCCGCCGTCCAGGCGCGGGCGTTGTCGGGGGCGGCGAAACACGCGCCGGCACCGGCTGCGGCGGCCACCACGAGGACGATCAGGGGTACGGCCGACGCGCGCTGCCGCGCCTTCGCTATTCGGTGCGGGCTGGGGGGAGCAGGCACGGGCATTCAGCGGTCCCTCGGTCCTTGAGTGCAGGTGAGCAACGAGCCGACCGACTACGCATCGGTCGCGGGCCCGGCGAGAACACCAAAGAGGACGGCGATCTTCCGGACCACACACCGCGCCATGCTAGTCACCCCGCGGGGTGCTGCGGACGGAGAGGCAGAACAGTCCCCCTTGCAGAGGACTTCGTCGCGATCCCGTCCCCTCGAACATGGCTGCGTGGTAGTGGAGTTCGACTCTGTGCGGGTGATCATACGGCGGATCCGGCCGAAGCGGAGACGCCCGTTCAGGGACCGGGACGCGCGCGGGCCGACCGGGCGCATGCCTGCGGCCGGGCGGGGCACTCGGACTGTCGCGAGGCGGCCGGACGAGATGTCCGCCGCCCCATTTCATCTATTTCAACGACTTCAACTTCATCGACTTTATCGACGGAAGCGGACAGAAGAGGATCCCATGGCCATACAGAAGACCGCCGTTCTTGTCCTGGACTGTGCCCAGCCCGAGGATCTCGCGGAGTTCTACGCGGGGCTGCTCGGGGGCACGGCCCGCCTGAGCAAGGACCCCGACTATGTCGAGGTCTTCGACGGGGACGGCATCTGCCTGGCGGTCCACCGGGATTACGGTTACGCACCTCCCAGCTGGCCCCGGCCGGAGGACTCGCAGCAGGCTCACCTGAGGATCCTGGTGGCCCGCGGCGACATGGACGAGGCGGAGCGCGAGGCCATCGGCCTCGGCGCCCGGCCCGTGGACACCAAGGACAACTCGGGGCCCCATGACACCCGGACCTACAGCGATCCGGCAGGCCACTCGTTCACCCTGGCCGTGTCCGCCGACTGACCGGGACCGCTGCCGGGCCGGAGGGCTCGTCGCTCAGTCGGCGGGCTCGTCCGGCACCGGCTGGTCCGGGCGCACGCCGCCGGTGTGCGGTGCGCCGCGCCGGCCTGTGCCCGCCTCGTCCGTGTCCGGCACGTCGTCGTCGGCGTCCGGGGCGTTGCCGGTGGTGGCCGACTCGTCCTGCGGCTCCCACTGGTCCTCTTCGTCCGACGCCTGCTGATCGGGCAGATCCCTCGGTACGGGCGTCTCGTCCTCGCCCCGCGTCTCGGGCAGCTCCTCGCTCACGGTGTTCCTCCAGTACTTCGTCACTTCGTTCCGCGCGCTCCCACGGCGGCTTCCGGTGCGGTGCCCCGGCTACCCGCCGACGTCGCGGCAACACCTCGTACTGGTTCACGGTGGACCGCGGACGCCGTGCGGGCCACACGAGCGGGGCCGGATGCCCGGCCGTACCCGGGCCGGGACGGGGCGCTACGGGCGCCAGTACAGCGCGGGGTCCGGGTGGTCGACGAAGCCCAGGTCCCGATAGAGCGGTTCGCCTTCGGGGGAGGCGTACAGATCCACGCGGGCCACCTCGCGCTCCCGGAACCAGTCGAGCAGGCCCCGCATGAGCGAGCGGCTGTGCCCGCGCCGCCGGTGCGCCGGGTCGGTGACCACGCCGATCACGAGCCCGACCCGGCCGCTGGGCAGATGCGGGCCGGGAAGGCGCTGCTCGACCGAGCCGACGGCGCACGCGGCAAGGCCCGCGTCGCCGTCCGTGACGAGGACGCGCATGCCGCCGGTGGCCGACTGCTCCTTCAGGACCACGGCCAGGGCATGCCGCCAGCCGTCGTCCCCCGATGACGGGTTGAAGTACTCGCCGCCGAGGTTCTCGAACAGCAGCGCCCGCAGGCGTACGAGCTCCGGGATGTCGTCCTGCGTCGCCTGACGTATGCGGGCGTGGTCCCGATGGTCTCCGTAATCTCCGTGATCTCCGTGGTCCGCGGTGCGTTGAGTCATGCCGGTCAGCCTGATGTAATGGTCTTATGCACCTCAACCCTTACGGCCACGAGGTCGTGAACCTGGCCGCCGACCTCGCCAACCGGCGCCCGAAGAGCGCGGGGGAACTCGCGGACCGCTGCCGCGCCGCCGGGCTCGTCCTGGAGCACCCCGTCGTGCCGGAGGACCTCGACCGCACCCTGGAGGCGCTGGACGCGTGGGAGAAGGTCGTCGACGCGGGCGACGAGGAGGAGCGCGCCGAGCTGCTCAACCGGATGCTGGCGGCATCGGCCGCCTATCCGCGGCTGACCGACCACGCGGGCTCGGGCTGGCACCTGCACTACCGCGACGACCGGCTGCCGCTCGGCGCCCTGCTGTGCCAGCTGATCTCCGTCGGTACGGCGCTGCATCTGGCGGGGCGCGGCATGCACCGGCTGCGACGGTGCGCCGTGACCGAATGCGCCGCGATCTTCGCCGACACCTCCCGCACCGGCCGGCAGCGCTACTGCTCAGGGCGGTGTGCGAATCGCGACGCGGTACGCCGCCACCGCGCGCGCTCCACCGGCCACGGGGGCTGAAGCAGGCCCGATGCGGGGTCAGGGCCCTGTTTTCCGGCCGGACTTCTGGTATTCACTCCTGGGATCGATCTCCGTCCGCACGCTCGCGTTCGCTGCGGGTGTCCCTACGCGACCCAGGAGTTCCCGTGGCCCTTGCCCGCCGTCCGTTCAGAGCCGCCGCGAAGGTATCGGTGGTCGCCGCCGCCGCGACGGGGTTGCTCGCCCCCGGTGTCGTCGTCGACCGGTACGGCGACACCGCCGCCGCTGCGACTGCCGCTGTTCCCGGGCCCGTCGCCGACTGGCAGCACGACCGCCTCGCCGCCGGGGTCGACCTGTACCAGGGGAGCGTCCAGGGCCGCCCCGGTGCCGATCACTGGACGGTCACGGTGCGCGCCGACGGTGCTCATCTCTCCGCCGTGCGGGACGCGGAGGCCCTGGCAGGGCGGGTGCGGGGCGCCGGGTTCAGTGCGCGTGCCGAGCCGGTTTCGTGGCCGCGGGGTTCGGACAGGTCCGGGGTGATCGGCGTGCGGGTCCGGGTGGGGGAGTACGCCGCACGGACCGATGCCGACGCCGCGCGCAAGGCCCTCGCGGCGGCCGGGTTCGACGCGGTGAGCGAGTGGACCGGCGCCGACGGCGCGCCCGGCACCGGAACGGCCCGGGTCAAGGTGGCCGTCATCGACCCGAAGCGCTACCGCGGCGCGCTGAAGGGGACGTACGGAAAAGGCGTCGCAGGGCGCGAGACGGTGAGCGGCATGGCCGCGGGCGAGGACGCCCTGCTCGGTGTCAACGCGGGCTTCTTCGTCATGGAGGGCAAGGACGGTGTGCCGGGCGCGGCGGCCGGCATCGCCGCCTACGACGGGGAGCTGCAGAGCGCGGCGACCGACGGCCGGATCGCGGCCGTGCTGCGCGGTGACGGCCTGCGCCCGGAGTTCGAGAAGCTCAGCACGGAGCTCGAGGTCGGCGCGGGCGCGGCGTCCGCGGTCGTGGACGGCATCAACCGCGTGCCGGGCCTGGTGCGCAACTGCGGCGGTGTCGGCGGCGACGCACCGACCCAGCGCCCGCAGCACGACGTGACCTGCACCGACCCGGACGAGATCGTGAAGTTCACCGATGAACTCGGCGCGGACACCCCGGCGGGCGACGGCGTGGAGGCGGTCCTCGACGCGCGCGGACGCGTCCAGGAGGTGCGTCCGCGCGGCGGCGCCGTGCCCGGGGGCGGCAGCGTCCTGGCGGGCATCGGCTCCGGTGCCACCTGGCTGCGTACGCATGCGAAGCAGGGCGGCGCGGTGAAGGTGCGGGAGCGGATCCTGGACGAGCGGGGCAGGGAGCTGAAGCTCGGCCCGCGGGACGACATCGTCAACGGCGGCCCCGAGCTGGTGCGCGCCGGCGAGGTCGCGGTGAATTACGCCGCCGACGGCATCGAGCGCGCCGGTGACCGTTCCTTCGCGTACACCTGGGGCATCAAGCGCAACCCGCGCATGCTCCTGGGCGTCGACCGGCAGGGCCGCATGCTCCTGGTCGGCGCGGACGGCCGGCAGCCCGGTTACAGCGACGGCTTCGGCCTCAATGAAGGAGCGGAGCTGATGAAGTCGCTCGGCGCGGTGCGCGCCATGGCCCTGGACGGCGGCGGCTCCGTCACGATGGCGGTGAACGGCAAGGTGATCAACTCGCCGTCGGACGGTGCCGAGCGCGCGGTGGGCGACGCGCTGCTGCTGACGCGCTGACGTCGCTCCTCACACGGTCCACTACGGAACGTAGCGAACACTACGTTCTGTGACGTACGGAATCGGGGCCGCTTCGTGGGTCGGGGCGGTCACGAGATATCTTGATGTCGAGCAATGTTGCAGACGTGGAGCGGAGCACCGGTGACTGACTCGACCATCATCTACACCCAGACCGACGAGGCCCCGGCCCTCGCGACCTATTCGTTCTTGCCGGTGGTCAGGGCCTACGCCTCGACGGCCGGGGTCGCCGTGGAGAGCCGTGACATCTCCCTGGCGGGGCGCATCATCGCTCTCTTCCCCGAGTTCCTCGAGGAGAGCCAGCGCATCGAAGACGCCCTCGCCGAGCTGGGCGAGCTGGCCAAGACGCCCGGCGCGAACATCATCAAGCTGCCGAACATCTCGGCCTCGACCCCGCAGCTGAAGGCGGCCGTCGCCGAGCTCCAGTCGCAGGGCTACGCGCTGCCGAACTACCCGGAGGACCCGAAGACCGACGCGGAGAAGGACATCCGCGCCCGTTACGACAAGGTCAAGGGCAGCGCCGTCAACCCGGTCCTGCGCGAGGGCAACTCCGACCGCCGCGCCCCCGCCTCGGTGAAGAACTACGCCAAGGCGCACCCGCACCGCATGGGCGCCTGGACGGCCGACTCGAAGACGAACGTCGCCACCATGGGCGTCGACGACTTCCGCTCCACCGAGAAGTCCGTGACCGTCGCCGAGGCCGACACGCTGCGCATCGAGTTCACCGGCGAGGACGGCAGCACCACCGTGCTGCGCGAGTCCGTGCCGGTCCTCGCGGGCGAGGTCGTCGACACCTCCGTCATGCGTGTGGGTCCGCTGCGTGAGTTCCTCACCGCGCAGATCGCCAAGGCCAAGGCCGACGGCGTGCTGTTCTCCGTGCACCTCAAGGCCACGATGATGAAGGTCTCCGACCCGATCATCTTCGGCCACGTCGTGCGCGCCTTCTTCCCGAAGACGTTCGCCGCGTACGGCGAGGCGCTGGCCGGCGCGGGACTGAGCCCGAACGACGGTCTGGGCGGCATCCTCAACGGCCTTGCCGCGCTTCCCGAGGGCGAGCAGATCAAGGCGTCCTTCGAGGCCGAGCTCGCCGAGGGCCCGGAGCTCGCGATGGTCGACTCCTCCAAGGGCATCACGAACCTGCACGTGCCGTCCGACGTCATCGTCGACGCCTCGATGCCCGCGATGATCCGCACCTCCGGCCACATGTGGGGCCCGGACGACGGCGAGCACGACACCCTCGCGGTGCTTCCCGACTCCAGCTACGCCGGCGTGTACCAGGTCGTCATCGACGACTGCCGCGCCAACGGCGCCTTCGACCCGGCGACGATGGGCTCGGTGCCCAACGTCGGCCTCATGGCGCAGAAGGCCGAGGAGTACGGCAGCCACGACAAGACCTTCGAGATCGCCGCGCCCGGCACCGTGCGCGCGCTCGACAAGGCCGGCAACGTCGTCCTGGAGCAGACCGTCGCCACCGGCGACATCTTCCGGATGTGCCAGGCCAAGGACGCCCCGATCCGCGACTGGGTCAAGCTGGCCGTCAACCGCGCCCGCGCGACCGGCTCGCCGGCCGTGTTCTGGCTCGACGAGACCCGCGCGCACGACGCGCAGCTCATCGAGAAGGTCAAGGCGTACCTGCCCGAGCACGACACCGAGGGTCTCCAGATCGAGATCATGTCGCCGGTGGACGCCACCGCGTTCTCCCTGGAGCGCATCCGCCGCGGCGAGGACACCATCTCGGTCACCGGCAACGTGCTGCGTGACTACCTGACGGACCTCTTCCCGATCCTCGAGCTCGGCACCAGCGCCAAGATGCTCTCCATCGTTCCGCTGATGAACGGCGGCGGCCTCTTCGAGACGGGCGCGGGCGGCTCCGCCCCCAAGCACGTCCAGCAGCTGGTCCGCGAGAACTACCTGCGCTGGGACAGCCTGGGCGAGTTCCTCGCCCTGGCCTCCAGCTTCGAGCACCTCGCGCAGACCACGAACAACGCGAGCGCGCAGGTCCTCGCCGACACCCTCGACCGCGCGACGGCGACCTTCCTGGAGAAGGACAAGTCGCCGACCCGCCGTGTCGGCGGCATCGACAACCGCGGCAGCCACTTCTACCTGGCCACGTACTGGGCCCAGGAGCTGGCCAAGCAGACCGCGGACGCCGAGCTCGCCAAGGAGTTCGCCCCGCTGGCCAAGACGCTGGTCGAGCAGGAGCAGACCATCGTCGACGAGCTGAACGCGGTCCAGGGCTCGCCCGCCGACATCGGCGGCTACTACCAGCCCGACCCGGCCAAGGCCGCATCCGTGATGCGCCCGTCGGCCACGCTGAACAAGGCGCTCGACCTTCTCGGCTGAGGCCGAATGAACTCCGTCGGCCGAGCGTGTTCCGGCCGGCACGGGTCCGCCCCGGCAGCGACACCGCTGCC
>NZ_JBSGSG010000083.1:0-43859 GCF_053606765.1 Streptomyces sp. NPDC055189 | reverse complement strand
GTTGATAGGCCAGATCTGGAAGCCCGGTAACGGGTGGAGGTGACTGGTACTAATAGGCCGAGGGCTTGTCCTCAGTTGCTCGCGTCCACTGTGTTAGTTCTGAAACAACGAACAGTTGTGTCGGCTGAACGGCTACACCACTTAATTGAAGAGTGTGCTTGTTCGCTGCCCTGTTTGAGATCCCGCTTTGCGGCGGGATATTTCATAGGGTTTCGGTGGTCATAGCATGAGGGAAACGCCCGGTTACATTCCGAACCCGGAAGCTAAGCCTCATAGCGCCGATGGTACTGCAGGGGGGACCCTGTGGGAGAGTAGGACGCCGCCGAACAATCTTTGGAGGACCCCTGGTCCCAGCGTCCACGCTGGGACCAGGGGTCCTTTTTGTTTTGTCGAAGCGCGCCGGCTACCCGGCTGCGCAAGAATGACTGCGGTACCGAAGACTAGGAGTCCACCGATGTCCACCAACTCTCCCGACGAGCGACCGGAGCGCGACCAGCGCAGCCGGGACGGTGGCGACCGGGGCGGATACCGTGGCGGCGCACCGCGCCGCGACAACGACCGCAGTGGCGGTGGGCGTCCTCCGTTCCGTCGTGACGACCGCTCCACCTCCGGCGGCCCCCGCCGTGACGACCGTGATCGGGGCGCTCCGCGCCGCGACAACGACCGCGGTGGGGAGCGCGGTGGCTTCCGACGTGACGACAACCGTGGTGGCGGAGATCGCGGCGGGTTCCGTCGCGATGACCGTTCGACGTCCGGCGCCCCGCGTCGTGATGACCGCTCCGGCGGCGACCGTCCCCCGTTCCGTCGTGATGACCGGCGTGACGACCGCGGTGGCTTCCGTCGCGACGACAACCGTGGCGGCGGCGGCGGTGGCGGCTTCCGCGGCCGTGATGACCGTTCCGGCGGTGGGCGTCCGCCGTTCCGTCGTGACGACCGCTCCACCTCCGGCGGCCCGCGTCGTGACGACCGGCGTGACGGTGACCGCCCCCAGTTCCGTCGTGATGACCGTTCGACGTCCGGTGCCCCGCGTCGTGATGACCGTTCCGGTGGCGATCGCCCCCCGTTCCGTCGTGATGACCGCAGGGATGACCGGCGTGACGACCGGGGCGGTGACCGTGGTGGGTTCCGTCGCGACGACAACCGTGGCGGTGGTGACCGCGGTGGGTTCCGTCGTGACGACAACCGTGGCGGCGGCGAGCGTCCCGGGTTCCGTCGTGACGGGGACCGTCCGGGGTTCCGCCGTGACGACCGTCGTGATGACGACCGTGGCGGCGGTGACCGTGGTGGGTTCCGCCGTGATGACCGCGGTGGCGACCGGCGTGACGACCGCGGGGGTGACCGTGGCGGCTTCCGTCGCGATGATCGCCGTGACGATCGGCCCCGTGGTGGCGACCGTCCCGCTTTCCAGCGTGATGACCGTCGTGATGACAACCGTGGTGGCGGTGATCGTGGTGGGTTCCGGCGTGACGATCGCGGTGGCGACCGGCGTGACGACCGGGGCGGTGACCGCGGTGGCTTCCGTCGCGATGACAACCGGGGCGGTGACCGTCGTGACGACCGCGGTGGTGACCGCGGCGGGTTCCGTCGCGATGACAACCGCGGTGGCGGTTACCGCGGTGGGCGCGATGACCGTGGGCCGCGGCGTGACGACCGCGGTGGGCGGCCCGGCGGGTTCCGCGGGCGCGACGACAGGCGTGACGGCGACCGTGGTGGCTACCGCGGGCGCGACGACCGTGACCGCGAGCCCATCAAGCGGCTGCCGATCCCCGACGACGTCACGGGGCACGAGATCGACAAGGACGTACAGCAGGAGCTGCAGAGCCTTCCCAAGGGGCTCGCTGAGGACGTCGCCAGGAACCTGGTGATGGTCGCCAACCTCATCGACGAGGACCCCGAGCAGGCCTACGCGTACTCGAAGATCGCGCTGCGGCTCGCCTCGCGCGTCGCCGCCGTACGGGAGGCCGCGGGCTTCGCCGCGTACGCGACCCAGAACTACAACGAGGCGCTCGGCGAGTTCCGGGCCGCCCGGCGGATGACCGGCAGCGTCGAGCTCTGGCCCGTCATGGCGGACTGCGAGCGCGGTCTCGGCCGGCCCGAGAAGGCGCTGGACATGGCCGGTGCGCCCGAGGTGCAGAAGCTGGACAAGCCGGGGCAGGTCGAGATGCGTCTCGTCGCCGCAGGTGCGCGTCAGGATCTGGGGCAGACCGATGCCGCCATCGTCACGCTGCAGGGTCCCGAGCTGGCGTCGAACTCCGTTCAGCCGTGGACCGCGCGGCTGCGGTACGCGTACGCCGACGCGCTGCTCGCCGCGGGCCGTGAGGACGAGGCGCGCGAGTGGTTCGCGAAGGTCATCGAGTCCGACAAGGACGGCAGCACCGACGCGTCGGACCGTCTCGCCGAGCTGGACGGTGTCGAGTTCGTCGACGCCCTCCAGAACGACGCGCAGGCACCGGTCGTGGAGGCCCCGGTCGCGGAGGCCCCGGTCGCGGAGGCGGCTCCCGCAGCGCCTGCCTCGCAGCCCGATGTCGTCTTCGTCGCCCCCGTCCATGAAGACGAGGACGAGGGCGTGGAGGAGTACTACGACGAGGACGACTTCGAGCTGGACGATGACGGTGACAGTGATGACGGTGGCAGTGACGCCGATGGTGACGAGGGCCGCAAGGGCTGAGCGCTGAGCTAGTCGCACGGCAATGGGCAGGACCCCCTCCGGGGTCCTGCCCATTGCCGTGCGTGCGGAGTATTCAGAAGACGGATTCAGATCAGAGGTCCAGGCCGCGCAGGACCAGGCCCGATGCCGGCTTGGGGCCGAAGGACGTGGACTTGCGGGGCATCGTGACTCCCTGGCGGGCCAGGTCGCGTACGACCTCTTCGCGGACCGGGTGCATGAGGACGGCCGTGCCGCCGTCGCGTTCCGCCTTCTCCACGGTCGCCGCGGTGTCGTGGATGTACGCGATGTGCTCCGGGGCGTCCGGGATCTGCCATATGTGGTCCAGGAGCGTGGAGTGCAGGACCGTCGCGTCCAGGGTCTGCCAGGCCTCGGGGTGGTCGTTGGGGATCGTACGGGCGAGGAGGTCCGGGGAGGGGCGGTCGATGAGGTGGAAGGCGCCGTCGCCCGCGAGGAGGAAGGCGTTGCTTTCGGTTGCGGCCCCGGCCAGGGCGTCGAGGGCGTGCTGCAAGGGGCCCTCGACGGTGCGTACGCGGAAGGAGTCGGCGAGGGCCGAGAGGGCGTCGTGGACCGGGAGCCGGTGCAGGTAGCGGTGGATGGAGCGGACCCGGAGGGGGTAGCGCGCGGTGTCCACCAGGAGCACCAGGCCGTGGTCCCACGGGCTGGGCGACGGGTGTTCGGAGCGCAGCCTGAGGTAGGTCGCCCAGCGGTGGTGCCCGTCCGCGATCAGGGCTTGGTGGCGGGCGAGATCTGACTGGATCTCGGCGAGGTCGGCGGGGTCGGTGACCGCCCAAAGGCGGTGACTGAAGCCGTCCTCCGTGGTCGTCGACAGGAGGGGCTCGGTCAGCGCGGTGCGTTCGATGACGGCCGTCGCACCCGTGGTGGCTCCGTTGGAGCGGTAGGTCAGGAGCAGCGGTTCGAGGTTGGCGCTCGTCGCGCGCATCAGGCCCGCCCGGTCCTCCACGACGTGGGACATGACGCCTTCGTGGGGCAGGACGATGCCTTCCTCCGCCTCGGAGAGGCGCAGGGTGCCGATGACGCCGCGCTGCAGGATGTCGGCGTCGCGCTGCTCGTAGACGTAGAAGCCGGGCTCCGGGTCGGGCGCGAGGATGCCCTTGGAGAGCCAAGCGTGCAGGGTCCCGGCTGCCTGTTCGTTGCGGGCCGCCGGTGTGGTGGCCTGGGGGAGGATCAGCCGGACGATGTTGTGCGGGTCCGCGGACTCCAGGTGGAGCAGGCCGTCGGGCCGTACGACCACGTCGTACGGAGGGGACGTCACCGCGGCAAGGCTGCCGACCCGTTCGGGGACGTAACGCACGCCTCGGAACGGGTTCAGGTCGAGGCCCTGGTCGTCGGTATGACCCGCTGTGTTCATTGCTGCATCGTATGTGTGTCAGTGGCATGAGCGATGATCGGGGGAGTGGGATCGATCGAGGAGCGATGCGTAATGAGCCAGACCGTCAGGACACGGCCCGAAGGCAGCCGGAATGTGCTGAGCGAGGCGTATGACACGGCGCTGCTCGACCTGGACGGGGTGGTGTACGCGGGCGGGCAGGCGATCGCGCACGCCGTCGAATCGCTCGGGAAGGCGCGCACCGGCGGCATGCATCTCGCGTACGTGACGAACAACGCGCTGCGCACGCCGGACGCCGTGGCCGGGCATCTGTCGGAGCTCGGCATTCCCACCGGGGCGGCCGACGTCATCACCTCCGCGCAGGCGGCGGCTCGCCTCGTGAGCGAGCAAGTCCCCGCGGGCGCGAAGGTGCTTGTGATCGGCGGGGAGGGGCTGCGGGTCGCGCTGCGGGAGCGGGGTCTTGAGCCGGTCGATTCGGCGGACGACGGGCCGGTGGCGGTCGTGCAGGGGTACGGCGGTCCCGACATGGCGTGGGGACGGTTCGCCGAGGCCTGTTACGCGATCGCGCGCGGGGTGCCGTGGTTCGCGTCCAACACGGACCTGACGATTCCCAGTGCGCGGGGCATCGCGCCCGGCAATGGCGCGGCCGTCGAGGTCGTACGCATCGCGACGGGTGCGGAGCCGCAGGTGGCGGGCAAGCCGCTGCCTCCGATGCACCGCGAGACGATTTTGCGCACCGGCGCCGAGCGTCCGCTGGTCGTGGGGGACCGGCTCGACACGGACATCGAGGGCGCGTTCAACGGCGAGGTGGACTCGCTGCTCGTCCTGACGGGGGTCACGGACGGCGCCCAGCTGCTCGCGGCCCCGCCCGAGCACCGGCCCACGTACGTGGACGCGGATCTGCGCGGCATGCTGACCGGCCAGCCCGAAGTGACCCCGGAAGAGGGCGGCTTCGGCTGCGGCGGGTGGACGGCGTCCGCGCGGGGGCACGAGCTGGTGCTCGACGGCGAGGGCGACGCCATGGACGGGCTGCGGGCGCTGTGCGCTGCGGCGTGGACTGAGGCGGGGGACGGGAAGTGCGCGCTGGACGGGGAGAAGGCGTTGACGCGGCTGGGGCTTTAGCCGGAGCCGGGCCGCCGGCCGCAGTCGACCGATGGTCTCGCTGGGCTGACGGCCACGCTCGGCTGGCGGTCTGGCTCGGCTGGCGGTCTCGCTCAGCCGGCGGCTGCGGGCGCCTGATCGTCGTGCTCTACCGGCCGTCACGCCGTCGGGTTGCCTGCCCGCTCGCCCCGCCCGCTCGGTGAAGGTGCGGGCACGGGTGGGCGGGGCTTCGGGCGGGGCTTCGGGCGGGACCTCGGGCGGGGGAGGAGTCAGGCCGTTTCGTTGCGGTCTATCAGTTCGTCCGTGGTGGTGCCCCTGCGCCAGTAGCCGGAGAAGCAGATGCGCTTGCGGTCGAATTCGCGGTCGCGGACCAGGTGGCGGCGGACCGTCTTGACCGTCGCGGACTCGCCCGCGACCCAGGAGTACGGGGTGCCCGTGGGCAGCTCCGCGGCCTCGATCGCCGCCGGTGTGCCGCCTTCCGCCGTGAGCCAGACGATCTCGGCGTCGGCCTTCGTCGGCAGCTCCTGCTTGTCCGCCAGGTCGTGGACCTCGATCCAGACGCGGGTCGGCGTGGCGGGCGGGAGCGTCTCCAGGATGGCCGCCACCGCCGGGAGCGCCGACTCGTCGGCGGCAAGGAGCAGCCAGTCGGTGTCCTGCGGCGGCCTGAACTCGTACGCGCCGTTCTCCTCCTCGACCGGGGCGAGCACGCCGATCCGGTCGCCGGGCCCGGCGTTCCGCGCCCAGCTGGTGGCCGGGCCGTCAGAGGGCGAGGGGGCCGGGCCGTGGACCGCGAAGTCGACGATCAGCTCGTCCGGGTCGCGGCGCAGTTCACGCGTGGTGTAGGTGCGCATGATGCCCCGGACGTCGGGGTCGAGGGCGCACCAGTCGGCGTACCAGTTGGCCGCGTCGCCCGTCGTGTCCGGCATGACGGGGGCGTCCTGGCCCGGATGCGGCAGGAACACCTTGATGCGCTGGTCACGGCCTGCCGAGGCCATCCGCTCCAGGCCGTCTCCGCCGAGCGCGACGCGGATCATGGCCGGGGTGACGTACTCGGTGCGCAGCACGTGGAGATCGAAGAAGTGGTACGGGGACGCAGTCATCAGGTGAGCCTCTTCGACTTCTCGATGGCGGTGGCGAGCTGTTCGAGCACGGGGGCGTAACCGGCGTAGCTGTAGCGCTCCTCCATGGACCAGGGCACGGTCTGGCCGGCCTTGACGGCGGGGAGCAGCTTCCAGGTGGGTTTCTTCGCGAGTTCCTTGGGCGGCAGCGCGCTCGAACGGTTGTCGATCATGATGAGGTCGGCGTGGTGCTTGTCGGCGTTCTCCCAGCTGAGGAACTCCCAGAAGCCCCATTCGTCGCTCTTCTTGCCTTCGACGAACTCGACGCCGAGGTCCTTGAAGTAGTTGAGGTCGCAGTAGGAGTCCGGCACGGCGACGTAGAACTGGTCGGCGTCGCCGGTCATCGCCAGGACCTTCAGGCCGCCCTTGGCCTTCGCGTCCTTCGCCGCCTTGCGCAGCCTGCGTTCGGCCTTGTCGAAGCGGGCCTTGGCGGCCCGTACCTTCTCCGTCCCGAGGTCCCCGCCGAGCGACTCGGCGAGCTCGGTGTAGCGCTTCAGCGGGTCCAGGAGCGAGGTGCGGGCGCCCTTGATGCCGACGGTGGGGGCAAGCGACTCGATCTTCTTGGCGCCTTCCTCGGGGATGAACCAGAGGGCGGGCGGCGGGAACATGTTGCTGATCAGGAGGTCGGGCTCCAGGCCCGCGTACTTCTCGATGTTGAACTGGCCCCAGGACTCGCCCAGGCTCGTCAGTTTGCCGACATCGAGATCGCCGGCCTGCGGGTTGGGCTTGCCGTCCACCGGCTTGGAGGGGCCGAAGATTCCGGTGCATTCGACGCCGTAGTCGTGCAGGGCGGCGGCCGTGCTGACGAAGGCGACGATCTTCTTCGGGGTGTGGGGCACCTTGGCGGTCTTGCCGCGGTCGTCCTTGAAACTCCACGCCGAGTCGCTGCCTGACGACTTTGCATCGCCGTCGCCGGAGCCGCATGCTGTCAGGAGTCCGCCCGCGCCGAGCGCGACGCTCGCGCCCAGAAAGCCACGTCGGGTCAGAGCGGGAGATATCGGGCGACGGGCGCGCATAGGTGGGGCTTCTCTCGTCGAAGTGAAGTGCGAGGGTAGGCTAACCTAACCTGGTGTTGGTCGACAGTCCCCCCGAAGCCAGCGCGGAGACCACACCCGCGCCACCCAAACGCCGCGCGATACGCAGCGCCGGGCTCCTCGTCTCGCTCTGCGTGCTGCTGCTCGTCGTCGTCGCGAGCATCGCGGTCGGCGCCAAACAGATGCCCCTGGACCAGGTCTGGCACGGGCTCTTCCACGACACCGGGACGTACGGCGATGTCGTCGTCGGAGAGCGGCTCTCGCGGACGATGATGGGCGTGCTCGTCGGGGTGGCCCTCGGCCTCGCCGGAGCCGTCCTGCAGGCGCTGACCCGCAACCCGCTGGCCGACCCCGGACTCCTCGGCATCAACCTCGGTGCCTCTGCGGCCGTCGTCACCGCCATCAGCTTCTTCGGCGTCACCTCGCTGAGCGGCTACGTGTGGTTCGCGTTCTTCGGAGCTGCCGTGGTCGGCGCCGCCGTCTACGCCCTCGGCGGCACCCGCAACGCGACGCCCGTACGGCTCGCGCTCGCCGGAACCGCACTGAGCGCCGCGCTCTACGGCTATCTGCAGGCCGTGATGATCACGGACAACGCCGCGCTCAACAAGATGCGCTTCTGGACGGTCGGCTCCCTGGCATCGGCCAAGAACGAGACCATCCTGCAGGTCCTGCCCTTCCTCGTGATCGGCATCGTGCTCGCCCTCGGCCTCGCCCGGCCGCTCAACGCCATGGCGATGGGCGACGACACCGCCCGCGCGCTGGGCGCTCACCTCAACCGCACCCGCGCCCTGTCCATGGCCGCCGCGACCCTGCTCTGCGGGGCCGCGACCGCGGCCTGCGGGCCCATCATGTTCGTCGGCCTGATGGTGCCGCACGTGGTGCGCTCGTTCACCGGGCCCGACATGCGCTGGATCCTGCCGTACGCGGCGATCCTCTCGCCGGTGCTGCTTCTCGGCGCCGACGTGGTCGGGCGTATCGTCGCGCGGCCCGCCGAGCTCCAGGTCGGCATCATCACCGCGTTGATCGGCGCCCCGGTCTTCATCTTTCTCGTACGACGGCGGAGGCTGGCTCAGCTGTGAAGGCGATACGCACCCGGGGCGGGCTCAGCTTCCGCCTCGACGTCCGCACGGCCGTGGTCGTCGCCGTGCTCATCGTGGCCGCGCTCGCTGCGAGCGTCGTCCTGATCGGCACCGGCGACTTCTACATCCCCACCGCCGACGTCATCCGCACCCTGCTCGGCAACGGAGACGCCGGGCAGGAGTTCATCATCAACGACCTGCGCCTCCCGAGGGTCCTCGTCGGCCTCCTCGTGGGGGCCGCGCTCGGGCTCGGCGGCGCGATCTTCCAGTCCATCTCGCGCAACCCGCTGGGCAGCCCGGACATCCTCGGCCTCGGCCAGGGGTCCACCGCCGGCGCGCTCATCATGATCGTCCTCTTCCAGGGCACCGCGGTGCAGGTCGCGGGCGGTGCGCTCGTGGGCGGTCTGGTGACCGGCTTCGCGATCTATGTGCTCGCCTGGAAGCGGGGCGTGCACGGCTTCCGGTTCGTCCTGGTCGGCATCGGCGTCTCCGCCTTCGTCACCGCCGTCAACGGCTATTTGCTCACCAAGGCGGACCTTGTCGACGCGGCGCGTGCCGTCGTCTGGATGACCGGCTCCCTCAACGGCCGGGACTGGGACCAGGTCTGGCCGCTGCTCGTCCTCTGCGCGATCCTCGTACCGCTCGTCATGACGTACGCCAGGCCGCTGCGGATGCTGGAGATGGGCGACGACGTCGGATACGCGCTCGGCGTGCCCGTCGAGCGCACCCGCATCGTCCTGATGGGCTCGGCCGTGCTCCTCACCGCGGCCGCCACCGCGGCGGCGGGCCCCGTCAGCTTCGTCGCGCTCACCGCGCCGCAGCTGGCCAGGCGGCTCACCCGCTCGCCGGGACCGAATTTGCTGCCCGCGATGTTCATGGGCGCCACCCTGCTCATCGTCGCGGACTGGGCCTCGCAGCGGGCCTTCGGCGCCGACCAGTTGCCCGTCGGCGTGGTCACGGGCGTGCTCGGCGGCATCTATCTGCTGTGGCTCCTCGTCATCGAACGCAAGGCGGGGCGGATATGAAGAAGCCCACGGACCCCCGTACCTCTGAGAGCACCGACAGGCAGGAGCGTGCCGCAGTGAACCGGCTCATCGCGGACGACGTGACCCTCGGCTATGACCAGCGCGTCATCGCGGAGAAGTTGTCCGTCGAGATACCCGACAACTCCTTCACGGTGATCGTCGGTCCGAACGCCTGCGGCAAGTCCACCCTGCTGCGCGCCCTGTCCCGGATGCTCAAGCCCTCGGCGGGCCGCGTCCTGCTCGACGGCAACGTCATCCAGTCGATGCCCGCGAAGAAGGTCGCCCGCACCCTCGGCCTGCTCCCGCAGTCGTCCATCGCGCCCGACGGGATCACCGTGGGCGACCTGGTGGCGCGCGGGCGCTATCCGCACCAGGGGCTGCTCCGGCAGTGGTCGGCGGACGACGAGCGGATCGTCGGCGAGTCGATGGCGTCGACCGGTGTCGCCGAGTTGGCCGATCGCTATGTCGACGAACTCTCGGGCGGTCAGCGCCAGCGCGTCTGGATCGCGATGGCACTCGCCCAGCAGACCCCGCTCCTTCTCCTGGACGAGCCGACGACGTTCCTCGACATCCAGCACCAGATCGACGTGCTCGACCTCTGCGCCGACCTCCACGAGGAGCAGGGCCGCACGCTGGTCGCCGTCCTGCACGACCTCAACCACGCGGCCCGGTACGCCACCCACCTCATCGCCCTGCGCGACGGCCAGGTCGTCGCCGAGGGCGCGCCGTCCGACATCGTCACGACGGAGCTCGTGCGGGACACCTTCGGGATGGAGTGCCAGATCATCGACGACCCGGAGACCGGGACGCCGCTGGTGGTGCCTGCCGCCCGGCGGGTGCGTACGAAGGCGGCGGCTGGAGCAGCCGGGGCCGAGGCAGCCGGGGCTAAAGCAGCGACCTGAGGCGGAGCATGTCGCGCAGGCCCGCCTCCAGCTTGACCCGGCCGGAGGCCCAGGCCTTCGCGAAGTTCAGCTCGCCGTCCACCATCGCCACCAGATCGTCGCCGGACATGGTGAGCCGGATCTCGGCCTTCTCGCGAGGAGGGCCGGGGTGCGTGTCGAGCACCGTGATCCGGCCGTTCTCCAGGCGGCCCGTGAAGGTCACGTCAAGATCGGTGATGTGGCAGCTGAGCGAGCGGTTGAGCGCGGCAGCGCTGCGTACGCCGCCTTGGGCGCCCGCCAGGTTGTCGCTGAGTTTGTCGAGCGCCGTGCGGCACTCTTCGATCGTCGCCATCGTGATCGACGGTACCGCAGCGCTTCGGGGTAGCGTCTGGGCATGAGCGACTCGATGCCGGGCCCGGGGCCTGAGCCGGTGGAGCCGGCGCCCGCCGAAGAGCAGGCGCAGGCGTACGACCCGGTAGGGCCCGCGCCCCTCGGGGTGGAGCGTGTCCCGACCGGAGATGTCCAGGTCGACGGCCTGCTCCAGCGTCTCGGCGATGCCGACCACCTCGCCACGGACGGCCACATCGAGGTGTACGAGGATGTACACCGGGGACTGCGTGACGCGCTGACCGCGCTCGACGCACGCCCCGGACCGCAGGCGCCTTCACCCATGGGGACGCCCGCGGCTTCGTCCCCGCACCCGACCCCGTACAACAGGAGCTGAACAGAACGTGGCAGGAGTGGCACGCCGCCGCCTCGACGCCGAACTGGTGCGCCGGAAGCTGGCGCGCTCGCGCGAGCACGCCAGCCAGCTGATCGCCGCGGGCCGTGTGACCGTGGACAAGAACACCGCGACCAAGCCCGCGACGCAGGTGGAGACCGCCGCCGCCATCGTGGTCGCGACCGACGACGACGATCCCGACTATGTGTCGCGCGGCGGCCACAAGCTGGCGGGCGCGTTCGCCGCGTTCGGGCCGCAGGGCCTGGTCGTCGAGGGGCGGCGCGCGCTCGACGCGGGCGCGTCCACCGGAGGCTTCACCGATGTGCTGCTGCGCGCCGGTGCCTCGGGTGTCGTCGCCGTGGACGTCGGGTACGGCCAGCTCGCCTGGTCGCTGCAGAGCGACGACCGGGTCACGGTCAAGGACCGCACCAACGTACGCGAGTTGACGCTCGACCTGATCGACGGCACCCCTGTCGATCTGATCGTCGGCGACCTTTCGTTCATCCCGCTCGGCCTGGTCCTACCCGCCCTCGTGCGGTGCGCGGCCCCCGACGCGGACCTGGTCCTGATGGTCAAGCCGCAGTTCGAGGTCGGCAAGGAGCGCCTGGGCAGCGGCGGCGTGGTGCGCAGCACGCAGCTGCGGGCCGATGCCGTACGCGGTGTGGCGCGCCAGGCGTGGGGGCTCGGGCTCGGTGTGCGTGGCGTGACTGCGAGCCCGCTGCCCGGACCTTCCGGAAATGTCGAGTACTTTCTGTGGCTGCGTGCCGGGGCGCCCGAACTCGACCCGGCGGACGTTGACCGTGCCGTGGCGGAGGGGCCCCGTTGACTCAGACCCGAGTGACCCAGACCCGAGCTCGTACCGTTTTCCTGCTCGCGCACACCGGACGGCCTGCCGCCATCCGCAGTGCCGAACTCGTCGTCCAGGGACTGCTGCGCAGCGGTATCGGCGTACGCGTCCTGGAGGCGGAGGCGGCCGATCTGCCGCTGCCGCCCGAGGTCGGCACCGTGAAGGAGGCCACCCCCCAGTGCCTCGACGGCTGTGAGCTGCTCGTGGTGCTCGGCGGCGACGGCACGCTGCTGCGCGGCGCCGAGTTCGCCCGGGCCTCCGGGGTACCGATGCTCGGGGTGAACCTGGGGCGCGTCGGCTTCCTCGCCGAGGCCGAGCGCGACGACCTCGACAAGGTCGTCGACCGGGTGGTCACCAAGGCGTACGAGGTCGAGGAGCGGATGACCATCGACGTCGTCGTGCACAGCAACGGCGACGTCGTGCACCGCGACTGGGCGCTCAACGAAGCGGCCGTGCAGAAGATGTCGGCCGAGCGGATGCTGGAAGTCGTCCTGGAGATCGACGGACGTCCGGTCACCGGCTTCGGCTGCGACGGCATCGTCTGCGCGACGCCGACCGGCTCCACCGCGTACGCCTTCTCCGCGGGCGGGCCCGTGGTGTGGCCGGAGGTGGAGGCGCTCCTGATGGTGCCGATCAGCGCCCACGCGCTGTTCGCCAAGCCCCTGGTGACCTCGCCGGACTCGGTGCTCGCCGTCGAGGTCCAGCCGCATACCCCGCACGGGGTGCTGTGGTGCGACGGGCGGCGGACCGTGGAGCTGCCGCCGGGGGCGCGGGTCGAGGTGCGCAGGGGTGGGGTGCCGGTGCGGCTTGCGCGGCTGCATCACGCTTCTTTCACCGATCGGCTTGTCGCCAAGTTCGCCTTGCCGGTGTCGGGGTGGCGCGGGGCACCTCACTAGCGTTCGGCTTGAGCGGGGGTGCGGTCCGAGCGGGCCGGGCTGCTTGAACGCTGCGGGTCCGTGGGGGCTGGGCGCGCAGTTCCCCGCGCCCCTGACGGGGCCGCAGCCCCTGCCGTTGTTCGGGCGCCGCTACGTCGAGCAGACCACTGAGATTGCCCTCTTTCGCATCACCGACGCCACCGGCAGGCCCGTCGCCAGGAGTGTCAGGAGCAGCGTGCCCGTCGCGATCCCCGTCGGGACCGTCCACGGGAGGTACGGGACCGATGAGCCGAAGGCCGTGCTGAGGATGGGGGCCAGCGTGCCGAGTGCTATCGCTGCGCCAAGCAGCAGTGCCGTCCCCGCCACGACCACGGCTTCCCAGGCGGCCATGGCCCGCACCTGGGCCCGTTGGCTGCCGACCACGCGCAGCAGGGCGACGTCGCGGCGGCGCTCGAAGGAGATCATGGCGAGGGTGTTCGTCGCGGCGATCGCGGCGAAGCCCGCGTAGAGCCCCGTGCCCACGTAGTCGAGCCAGACCTCGCCCGTGCTGCCCGCCGAACCCGTGTGATGCCGCGCCGTGGTGTGTATGCCGATCTTGGTCAGGCCGAAGCCCACGACCAGGACGAGCGGTACCACCGCGGCGGAGAAGCGGCGGGGCTGCGAGCGCACGTTCAGCATCGCCAGACGCGCGCTGCCGCCGAACCGGCCCACGAGCGCGGAGACCAGCCAGGCCGCGGGCCCGATGATCCGCGGCCCGAGCAGCCCCGCGCCGACGCAGAAGAGGATCAGGACGAGGAACGCCCCCTCGCCCGCCTCGTCCGCCGGCTGCTTCGACAGCAGCACGGAGACCGCGCAGGCCCCCACGACCGCGATCACGCCGAGCGGCGCCCTGAGCATGCCCAGCCCCCGCCGCCCGGTCGCCGCCTCGCTCAGGGCGCGGGCCGGGCGGAGCAGCGAGAACCGCAGCGCCGAGAGGAGGGCGGCGAGCGTCGTCGTCACCACCGCCACGCCCAGGCACACCGGCAGGGCGACCCAGCCGAACCGGAAGCCCGCCTCGGAAGGCAGCAGCCCGTGCGAGACCATGCCCGCGTGCCACCACCGGGCGACGAAGCCGCCCAGGACGAAGCCCGCGAGCGCTGCCGGGATCGACGCGGTGAGGGCCTGGACGGCCACCGCGCGGCGGATCTGGCGGGGCCTGGCGCCGATGGAGCGCACCAGGGCCAGCTCGCGGTGCTGCTGGGTGACGGCCGTGCCCATGGTCGACGCGACCACGAATATCGACATGTAGATCGAACCGATCAGCAGGACGAGCGCCATGTCGCCGACGCCGTTCGCCGTGATCTGCCTGCGGGCCCGCGCGGAGAGTCCGTCCGTGCCCGTCGCGCCGAGCATCATCGTCGAGGCGCTCACCACGGTCGCCGCGAAGAGCGCCGCCACCGCCGTGCCCACGAATGCCGGGCGATGCGCTCGCAGCGCCGCCCGTGCCAGTCCCGTTCCCATACCGATCATGGTGGGGCCCTTGGTCACCCGTGCACCAGGAGGCTGTCAGGAAGATCGTGCGGGGGTAATCCCCACCCCGGGAAACCCCACCCCCGCGGGTGACAGCGTCCGTTCGGTCCGCCTTTGCCACCAGCGTCTTCGTGCCCGGGAGGGGGAAGGAGGCCAGGGCCCGTCGCACACCAGGCCCATGACCTCGTAAGGTCGTGTCCGTGTTGGAGGAGATGCGGATACGGTCGCTCGGAGTCATCGACGACGCGGTGGTCGAGCTGTCGCCGGGATTCACCGCGGTGACCGGCGAGACCGGTGCGGGCAAGACGATGGTGGTCACCAGCCTTGGCCTGCTGCTCGGCGGACGCGCGGATCCCGCTTTGGTGCGGATCGGCGCGAAGGCGGCAGTGGTGGAGGGGCGCATCACCGTGCCCGCGGGCGCCTCGGCCGCCGTGCGTGCGGAGGAAGCGGGTGCCGAACTCGACGACGGAGCGCTGCTGATCAGCCGTACCGTCTCGGCGGAGGGGAGATCCCGGGCGCATCTGGGCGGTCGGTCGGTCCCGGTGGGTCTCCTTGCCGAACTCGCCGACGACCTCGTGGCGGTGCACGGACAGACGGACCAGCAGGGCCTGCTCAAGCCGGCCCGGCAGCGCGGGGCGCTCGACCGGTACGCGGGCGACGCGGTCACCGTGCCGCTGGCCAAGTACACGGCGGCGTACCGCAGGCTGCGGGCCGTGACGACCGAGGTCGACGAGATCACCACGCGCGGGCGTGAGCGGGCCCAGGAGGCCGATCTGCTGCGCTTCGGCCTCGAAGAGGTCGCGGCCGTCGAGCCGCGCGAGGGCGAGGACACCGAACTGGCCGCCGAGGCCGAGCGGCTCGGCCACGCGGAGGCACTCGCCTCCGCCGCCACGGCCGCGCACGCCGCGCTCGCGGGCATCCCCGAGGACCCGGAGGGGGTCGACGCCACGACGCTCGTGGCGGGCGCCCACCGGGCTCTGGAGGCCGTGCGCTCCCACGACCCCGCCCTGGCCGGGCTCGCCGAGCGGATCGGCGAGATCGGGATCCTGCTCGGCGATGTGGCGGGGGAACTCGCCGGGTACGCCGACGACCTCGACGCCGATCCGCTGCGCCTCGCGGCGGTGGAGGAGCGGCGGGCCGCGCTGACCCAGCTGACCCGGAAGTACGGGGCCGACATCGACTCCGTGCTCGCCTGGGCCCAGGAGGGGGCCGCGCGGCTCACCGAACTCGAGGGTGACGACGACCGTCTGGAGGAGCTGACCGCCGAGCGTGACGCGCTCCGGAGCGAACTTGCCGGGCTCGCGCAGGCGTTGACCGACGCGCGTCAGGAGGCGGCGTCGCGGTTCGCGGCGGCCGTCACCGAGGAGCTGGCCTCGCTCGCGATGCCGCACGCGCGCGTGACGATCGACATCACCGCCACGGAGGTGCCGGAGGGCGCGGACGGTGTGCCGGTCGACGGACGCCTCGTCGCGTACGGCCCGGCCGGTGTGGACGAGGTGGAGCTCCTCCTCGCCCCGCATCCGGGTGCCCCGCCGCGGCCGATCGCCAAGGGTGCGTCCGGTGGTGAGCTGTCGCGCGTGATGCTGGCCGTCGAGGTCGTCTTCGCGGGTACGGACCCGGTTCCCACGTACCTCTTCGACGAGGTCGACGCGGGCGTCGGCGGCAAGGCCGCGGTCGAGATCGGCCGTAGGCTCGCCAGGCTCGCCAAGGCGGCGCAGGTCGTGGTCGTGACGCACCTGCCGCAGGTCGCGGCGTTCGCCGACCGGCAGCTGCTTGTCGAGAAGACGAACGACGGGTCCGTGACGCGGTCCGGGGTGCTCGTGCTCGAAGGGGAGGACCGGGTGCGGGAGTTGTCCCGGATGCTGGCCGGGCAGGAGGACTCGGAGACCGCGCGGGCGCATGCGGAGGAGTTGCTGGCGACGGCTCGGGGAGACGGGTAGCGGGCGGGGGCGCCTTTTGCGGGCGGGGGCGCCTAAGGGGGTGCCTTCGAGGGGGCGGCTTGCTGCGTACTGTCATCACCGGCTCCGCCGAGTTCGTCCTCAAACGCCGGACGGGCTGCCCCGTAGCCTGACCTGCATGGTCAACCGCAAGCCTGCCCGACGCCCTACCGCCCTGTTCGCCGCAGCCGCCGTCACCCGCGCGGCCACCGCTGCCTTGCGTTCGCGTGCCCCGGGCGGGCCAGGACGCTGGGAGCGGAAGAACTACGCGGGGCGGACGGTGGAGTTGTACGCCGGGCCCGCCGCCGCTCTCGGTGCTGCGGCGGGTGCCGTGGCGCTGCCGGTCAGGGCCCGTGGCGCCTTCGCGCTCGCCGTGCTCGGCGCGGGGGCCTGCGGGGCGTACGACGACGTGGCGGGCGAGGGCGATCCGCGCCGGGGCTTCCGCGCGCACCTGGGGGCCCTGAGGGGCGGTGAAGTGACCAGTGGGGCCGTGAAGTTGTTCGGGATCTCCGCGGCGGGCCTCGCCGCGGGTGCGCTGCTCAAGGAGCGGCCTGTGGACAAGGTCCTTGCGGGCGTCGTGATCGCGGGCTCGGCGCACTTCGTCAACCTCGTGGACGTACGCCCGGGGAGGGCGGCCGGAGCTGTGGTGGCGCTGGCCGCGCCGGGGTTGTTGCGCGGGGGCGCCGCCGGGGTTCTCTCCGCCGCCTCCGTGGGGGCCGCGGGGGCCGTCCTTCCGGAGGATGTGGGGGAGCGGGCCATGATCGGTGATGCGGGGGCGCATGCGTTGGGCGCGGGGCTCGGGGGCGCGATCGTTGCGGGCAACGGGCGGGTGGGGCTGGTCGCTCATGCGGCGGCGCTTGTGGTGGCGGCTGTATGGGGCGAGCGGCGTTCTGCTCCGGGGCTGCACTGCCCTGCGGGCGGCTGACTTCGCGGGTGCGTCTGCCTGCGGCGGTGCGTTGGCGGGTGCGGGTTCTTTTGGGTTGCTCGCGCAGTTCCCCGCGCCCCTTACGGGGCTCTCGTCTGCGGGGCTCTCGCGCCGTTCACCCGCGCCCCTTACGGGGCCCTCGTCGCGTTATGTTCTCTTTCCGGAGATGCGGGGCGATCAGGGTATCCGCGGCGTTGAAACCACTTTGTCATCACCCATGTGGGTGAACCGGGTCAGTGAGTTGTCCGTCGTGACACGGAAGAGGCCTTTCAGTGGTGCCGGAACGTCCGTGCGGGCTGGCATCCTTGGCGCATCCCCCGACGCCGAACCCAGGAGCCCCGGCTACGTGAGCCACGTGAGCAGCCAGTCGCCGCACGGCCAGCCCCCGCTGCACACCGTGCAAGTACTGGGCGGTGGCAGCGCGGGAAGCAGCGCCCACGTCAGGTCGCTCGCCGCGGGCCTCGCCGCGCGGGGCGTGCGGGTCACGGTCTGCGCCCCCAGTGAGGCGGCAGGCGCCTACGACCTGACGGGCACCGGCGCCCGGCACGTCCACGTACCCCGCAGCAGCGACCCCGCCTCCGTCGCTTCCTTGCGCATGGCCTGCGCCGACGCCGACCTCGTGCACGCGCACGGACTGCATGCCGCACTCCGCGCCGCCCTCGCGCTCACCGGCCGCCGTATCCCCCTGGTCGTCACCTGGCACACCCGCGCGCACGCGGAAGGGGCCCGCGCCCGCCTCCTGCACCTTCTGGAGCGGCGCGTCGCCAAGGCCGCCGCCGTGGTCCTCGGCACCTCGTCCGACCTCGTCGACCGTGCCCGCAGCAGGGGCGCGCGAGACGCCCGCCTCGCCCCCGTCACGTTCCCCGCGCCGCGCGCGGCGGCCGACGGGGCCGAGGAAGCCGAAGGGCTGCGACACAAGGCCCGCGCCGAGATCGGCGCCGTCGACCGGCCGCTGGTCGTCACGGTCGGCACGCTCGACCGGCAGCGGGGCTACGACGTCCTCCTGGAGGCCGCACGCGCGTGGCGCCATCTCGACCCCCTGCCGCTCCTCGTCATCGCGGGCGAAGGGCCCGAGCGGGGTGCCCTGCAGCGTCGTATCGAGGGCGAAGGCCTGCCGGCCCGGCTCGTCGGGCGGCGCGACGACATCCCCGACATGCTCGCCGCGGCCGACCTCGTGGTGCTGCCCAGCAGTTGGGAGTCGCGCTCCGTGCTCGCCCAGGAGGCACTGCACGCGCGCGTGCCGCTCGTCGCGACCGCTGTCGGCGGCATCCCCGAACTGGTCGGCGACGCCGCCGTACTCGTCCCGTACGGCGACGCCGGGGCCCTGGCCACCGCGGTCGCCCGCCTCCTCGCCGACCCCGATCTCAGGGAGCGGCTCAAGGACAAGGGAACGGCCCAGGCCGCGACATGGCCGACCGAGGACGAGACGGTCGCGCAAGTGCTCAGTGTCTACGACGAGTTGACGCAGCCGCTGACCCTGTAGCCGGCACGCGGCTGCCGCCTGCCCCTACGCCACGTGTCTGCGCGCCCGCAGCGCCAGGCTCAGCGCGAGCACCGTCTGCGGGTCGTCCAGGTCCGTGCCCAGGAGTTCGCTGATCCTGGCGAGGCGGTTGTAGAGCGTCTGACGGTTCAGGTGCAGTTCGCGCGCCGTCTCCGCCTTGCGTCCCGCATGGGCCAGATACGTCTGCAGGGTGGGAAGCAGCGGCGGCTTCGAACGCTGGTCGTGGGCCCGCAGCGGGCCGATCGCGCGGTCCACGAACGCCGCGAGCGCCGAATCGTCGTAGTTGTGCAGACGCCAGAGCAGCAGGTCGATGTCCAGGCGCCGCGCGTCGTACCAGGGGCGGTCCGACAGGCCCTGCGCGGCCGTCGCCGTCTCCGCCGCGTGCCGCAGCCCCGCCGAGGCCGCCGCCCAGCCGCCCGCGACGCCGACCACCACGACCGGCGGCAGCGCCCCGGCCCGCTGCATCCCCGCCCGCTCGACGCCCGCCCGCAGCGCGGTGGCGACCCGGTCGGCCACCGCGGTGCGTTCGGATTCGGAGCGCAGCCCGAGGAGCAGCGGGACGCGCCCCTCGACCGGACGTACGCCGAGCAGCACCGGCACGCCGACCGCCGCGAGCTCCTCCGCCACCGCCCGCGCGAGCACGGCCCAGCCCCCGCCGGGCGGAAGGCCGTCCGCGAGCCGCATCACGACCGGCAGCAGGGGACTCTCGCCGGGCTTGAAGCCGAGCACCCGCGCCTGGGCGGGCGCGTCGTCGGGCTGGATCCGTCCCTCGGCCAGATCGGTCAGGAAGTCACCACGGCCGCGTGCGGCGAGCTCCTCCTCCTGCCGGGCCTGCATCAGGACCACCGCGAGCGAGCCCGCGGCCCGCTCCGCCGCGATCCGGTGCACCGGAAGCAGCGCCGACTCCACGGCGAGCAGCACAAGGCGGGCACGCACCGAGCCCGAGCCGGGACCGCCGCCCGGCACGTCCACGAGCAGCGCGCCCGCGGGCGGCCCGTCCTTGTGCTGGCCCCGCAGCCCCTCCCACACCTGCAAAGGGTCGGCGCACTCGGTGCCCGCCCCGGCGGCGTACAGGAGCTGCCCGTCCGCCGTCTCCAGGAACACCGGGTTGCCGCTGAAGTCCGCGAGAACGTTCAGGACCTGGGGTACGCCGCCCCCGCCGAGCAGCGCCTCCGTGCAGCGCCGGTGGACCTCCTCGGCGCGCTGGAGCAGCGCGTAATGGCCGTTGACGATCTCGGTGTGGACCTCCTCCGTGACCGTCACGAAGGGCACCTCGCGGTGCAGCTGCACCAGCGGAAGGCCCGCCGAGCGCGCCGTCTCCACTATCGCCGCGGGCAGGCGCGTGAAGCGCGGGCCCAGTTCGACGACGAGGGCCGCGATGCCGCGCTCGGCGAGCTTCCGTACGAAGACACGCTGCTCGGCGGGGCGTGCGCCAAGGCCCAGGCCCGTGGTCAGGAGCAGTTCGCCGCCCTTGAGGAGCGAGGCGATGTTCGGCACCTCGCCCGCGTGCACCCACCGCACCGTGCGCTGCAGCCGTTCCGCGCCGGCGACCACCTCGGGGAGCCCGCCGCGCAGACCCGGAAGTTCCAGGGCCCGCTGCACGGTGATCCCGCCCTGTGTGCCCTGCGTGCCCTGACTTTCCATGGGGCGGACGCTACCTGGGCATACGCCTCGGGAACATCTCCGATCGGTTACGGGAGTGATCTGTTCCGCCCGAACATGAAAACGGACGGCGACGGGCAACCCGTCGCCGTCCGGACTCGGACCAGAGGGCCGGGCTAGCCGCCGTACGCCCCGCTGGCCGTGAGCCGCAGTGCCGTGTCGATCAGCGGCACGTGGCTGAACGCCTGCGGGAAGTTGCCGACCTGGCGCTGCAGGCGCGGATCCCACTCCTCGGCGAGCAGCCCCAGGTCGTTGCGCAGGGCGAGCAGCTTCTCGAAGAGCTTGCGGGCCTCGTCGACGCGGCCGATCATCGCCAGGTCGTCCGCCATCCAGAACGAACAGGCCAGGAAGGCACCTTCGTCACCTTCGAGCCCGTCCACGCCCGCGTCGTCGCCCGTGGTGGGGTAGCGCAGGATGAAGCCGTCCGGCGTCGAGAGCTCCCGCTGGATCGCCTCGATCGTGCCGATCACGCGCTTGTCGTCGGGCGGCAGGAAGCCCATCTGCGGGATGAGCAGCAGCGAGGCGTCCAGCTCCTTGGAGCCGTACGACTGCGTGAACGTGTTGCGCTCCTTGTCGTAGCCCTTCTCGCAGACGTCCCGGTGGATGTCGTCGCGCAGCTCGCGCCACTTCTCCAGGGGGCCGTCCGCGTCGCCGGACTCGATGAGCTTGATCGTGCGGTCGACGGCGACCCAGCACATCACCTTGGAGTGCACGAAGTGGCGGCGCGGGCCGCGCACCTCCCAGATGCCCTCGTCCGGCTGGTCCCAGTTCGTCTCCAGGTACCGGATCAGCTTGAGCTGGAGCAGCGAGGCGTAGTCGCTGCGGGCCAGGCCCGTCATGTGCGCCAGGTGCAGGGCCTCGGTGACCTCGCCGTACACGTCGAGCTGGAGCTGGTGCGCGGCGCCGTTGCCGGCCCGGACCGGGGTCGAACCCTCGTATCCCGGCAGCCAGTCGAGCTCGGCCTCGCCGAGCTCGCGCTCGCCCGCGATGCCGTACATGATCTGCAGGTTCTCGGGGTCGCCTGCCACCGCCCGAAGGAGCCACTCGCGCCAGGCGCGGGCCTCCTCGCGGTATCCGGTGCGCAGGAGCGAGGAGAGCGTGATGGCGGCGTCACGCAGCCAGGTGTAGCGGTAGTCCCAGTTCCGGGAGCCGCCGATGTCCTCGGGCAGCGAGGTCGTGGGCGCCGCGACGATGCCGCCCGTGGGGGCGTACGTCAGGGCCTTCAGCGTGATCAGCGAGCGGACCACGGCCTCGCGGTAGGGGCCGTGGTACGTGCAGTGGTCCACCCACTCGCGCCAGAAGTCCTGCGTGGCCACGAGGGCGTTCTCGGGCTCGGCGGGCGCGGGCGGCTCCTTGTGCGAGGGCTGCCACGAGATGGTGAACGCGATGCGTTCACCGGGCGAGACCGTGAAGTCCGCGTATGTCGTGAGGTCCTTGCCGAAGGTCTCGGCCGACGTGTCGAGCCACACCGAGTCGGGTCCGGCGACGGCCACCGTGCGCCCGTCGACCTTGTGCACCCAGGGCACCACGCGGCCGTAACTGAAACGCATCCGCAGGGCGGAGTGCATCGGCACCCGGCCGCTGACGCCCTCGACGATCCGCACCAGCTGGGGGGCGTCCGTGTCGCGCGGCGGCATGAAATCGGTCACGCGGACCGTGCCGCGCGGGGTGTCCCACTCGGATTCCAGGATCAGCGAGTCGCCGCGGTACGTGCGCCGCGCGGCGGTCGGCGGTGGTGCGTCGGGGCTGTGTGCGGGCCCAAGGCGCCAGAATCCGTGCTCCTCCGTGCCGAGCAATCCGGCGAAGATGGCGTGCGAGTCGAAGCGGGGCAGGCACAGCCAGTCGACTGTGCCGTCCCGGCAGACCAGGGCAGCGGTCTGCATGTCTCCGATGAGTGCGTAATCCTCGATGCGCCCGGCCACGTGCATCTCCCAGTCAAACGGCCACGTCGCCCTCTCGGGGGCGCTCGCTCTACGGTCAAGGGTTCGCTGTAAAACGAACTGCGCGAGCCTTGTGTTCCGGGAGAACGGTCGGGGGTGGTGCCGTTGATTCGGTCGGCTCGGCAGCGAGTGTCCGAGCAGGATACGACGCACCTCGGCGATCTGCTTGCCGCTCCCGGCAACGGGGCTGCGCCGAACGGGTGAGCACCTGGTGAGGAAGGTGTGACGTGGGTGGCCGAGCGTGGCCGGAAGCAGCCTCCCTTCGTCGCTGATACCCTGGTAGCCCGTGAGCCGGTGGTCATAGAACCCCCGAACCGCAGCGACGGCACCTCCTCCAGACCCCTTGGACGACGCCGGTACGCACCCTCCAGACCGCGACCACGGGAGCCCCCTCTTGGCCATGCAGCCCAAATCCACGACGACCAAGCACATCTTCGTCACCGGGGGTGTCGCCTCTTCCCTCGGCAAGGGTCTGACTGCCTCCAGCCTCGGCGCGCTGCTCAAAGCGCGGGGCCTCCGGGTCACCATGCAGAAGCTCGACCCGTACCTGAACGTCGACCCCGGCACGATGAACCCCTTCCAGCACGGCGAGGTGTTCGTCACGAACGACGGCGCCGAGACCGACCTGGACATCGGCCACTACGAGCGCTTCCTCGACGTCGACCTCGACGGCACGGCCAACGTCACCACCGGCCAGGTCTACTCGCAGGTCATCGCCAAGGAGCGGCGCGGCGAGTACCTCGGCGACACCGTCCAGGTCATCCCGCACATCACCAACGAGATCAAGCACCGCATCCGGCGCATGGCGACCGAGGACGTCGACGTCGTCATCACCGAGGTCGGCGGCACGGTCGGCGACATCGAGTCCCTGCCGTTCCTGGAGACCGTCCGCCAGGTCCGCCACGAGGTCGGCCGCGACAACGTCTTCGTCGTGCACATCTCGCTGCTTCCCTACATCGGCCCGTCCGGTGAGCTGAAGACCAAGCCGACCCAGCACTCGGTCGCGGCCCTGCGCAACATCGGTATCCAGCCGGACGCCATCGTGCTGCGTGCCGACCGCGACGTGCCGACCGCCATCAAGCGCAAGATCTCGCTGATGTGCGACGTGGACGAGGACGCGGTCGTCGCCTGTGTCGACGCCAAGTCGATCTACGACATCCCCAAGGTCCTGCACACCGAGGGCCTGGACGCCTACGTGGTCCGCAAGCTGGACCTGCCGTTCCGCGACGTGAACTGGACCCAGTGGGAGGACCTCCTGGACCGGGTGCACAACCCGGACCACGAGGTCACGATCGCGCTGGTCGGCAAGTACATCGACCTGCCCGACGCCTACCTCTCGGTGACCGAGGCGCTGCGCGCGGGCGGCTTCGCCAACCGCGCCCGCGTCAAGGTCAAGTGGGTCACCTCCGACGACTGCAAGACCGCCGCGGGCGCCGCCAAGCAGCTCGGCGACGTCGACGCGATCTGCATCCCCGGCGGCTTCGGCGACCGCGGCGTGACCGGCAAGGTCGGCGCCATCACCTTCGCCCGCGAGAACAAGATCCCGCTGCTCGGCCTCTGCCTGGGCCTGCAGTGCATCGTGATCGAGGCCGCCCGCAACCTCGCGGACATCCCCGACGCCAACTCCACGGAGTTCGACGCCGCCACCGCCCACCCGGTCATCTCGACCATGGCGGAGCAGCTGGACATCGTCGCCGGCGAGGGCGACATGGGCGGCACGATGCGCCTGGGCATGTACCCCGCCAAGCTCGCCGAGGGCTCCATCGCCCGTGAGGTGTACGACGGCAAGGAGTACGTCGAGGAGCGCCACCGTCACCGCTACGAGGTGAACAACTCCTACCGCGCCGAGCTGGAGAAGAAGGCCGGCATCCTCTTCTCCGGCACGTCCCCGGACGGCAAGCTCGTCGAGTACGTCGAGTACCCGCGCGAGGTCCACCCCTACCTGGTCGCCACCCAGGCGCACCCGGAGCTGCGCTCGCGCCCGACCCGCCCGCACCCGCTCTTCGCGGGTCTGGTGAAGGCCGCCGTGGAGTGCCAGACGGGTAAGTAACACAAGAGCGATACGGTTGCCGGGGTACGAGCCTTATGGGGCGCGTGCCCCGGTTTCTGTTTGCACGTGTGGGAGGACAGGGCGACATGACGATCAAGGACACCGCCGAGGAGTGGCAGGTCACGGCCACGCAGACGCCCTTCGTGGGGAACAAGACCTCCGTCCGGACGGACGACGTGGTCATGCCCGACGGAACCGTCGTCCACCGTGACTACCAGGTGCACCCCGGATCGGTCGCCGTCCTCGCCCTGGACGACGCGGGCCGCGTCCTGGTCCTGCGCCAGTACCGCCACCCCGTGCGCCACAAGCTCTGGGAGATCCCGGCCGGTCTTCTCGACATCCCCGGCGAGAACCCCCTGCACGCCGCCCAGCGCGAGCTCTACGAAGAGGCGCACGTCAAGGCCGAGAACTGGCGTGTCCTCACCGACGTCTACACCACGCCCGGCGGCTGCGACGAGGCCGTGCGCATCTTCCTCGCCCGCGATCTCTCCGAGGCCGAGGGCGAGCGCTTCGAAGTCTCCGAGGAGGAGGCCGACATGGAGCTGGCGCGGGTACCGCTCGAAGAGCTCGTACGCGGGGTGCTCGCCGGTGAGCTGCACAACAACTGCCTGGTGGTGGGCGCCCTTTCGCTGACCGCCGCGCTCGGCGGCGACGGCGTGGACGCGCTGCGCCCGGCCGACGCGCCCTGGCCCGCGCGCCCCTTCGAGGCCTGAGGGAGCTCGCAGGGGGCCATTGGAGCTCTCCGGTACGACGATCTACTGATCCGATCGGGGGACTTGTGCGCGCCGCTCGTCGGGGGAGCGACCAGGGCCTGAACTAGGCTCTGGAAGCGTCCCGACCGGAGTCCCGGCGGGTTCGCGCGCAGGCGGACGGAGCATGGCCCGTGACGGATCAGGCGGTCGACACGGACGGATCGGCAGCGGGCGGCGCGGTGCCGCGGCCCGCTTCGGACCGGACTCCCGACGACGGCCGATTCGTCGGCAGGCGCAGGGAGTTGAAAGAGCTCCGCGCCGACATCGACCGGGCGGGGCTCGACACCATCTCGGGCCGCAAGGCGCCACGCGCACGCGTGCTGCTCATCGCGGGCCGCCCCGGATCGGGCCGCACCTCGCTCGCCGAGGAACTCGCACGGCAGGTCGCCGCCGACTACCCCGACGGGGTGCTCCGCGCCCACCTCACCGAACCCGACGGCACGCGCGTGCCCACCGAACGCACCGCCCGTGAACTTCTGGACGCCCTCGGCGTCGCGGCACCCGCGGGGGCCGACGAGGACGAGCTCGCCGAAGTGCTCCGGGACGCACTCTCGGAACGCAGGGCCCTGCTGCTCCTGGACGGTGCCGCGGACGCCGAGCAGGTCGACCCGCTGATCCCGGACGCGCCGGACTGCCTGGCCGTCGCCGTCTCCGAGGGCCCGCTCACCGGCATCCCGGACGTGCGGCCGTGCACGCTGGGCGGCCTGGACACCCCGGCCGCCGTCGAACTGCTCTCCCGGGCCGCGGGCCCGGTGCGCATCACCGTCGACCCGCGGTCCGCGGAGAGCCTGGTCGAGGCGTGCGCCGCGCATCCCGCCGCGCTCGTCCTGGCCGGCGGCTGGCTCTGCGGGCGGCCCAAGGCGGCCGTCGCCGACCTGGCCAAGCAGGTGCACGACCGGCCAGGGGACGAGTCCGCCTCCGGCGCCCTCTCGCGGATGTTCGAGCTCTCGTACACCTCGCTGCCGGGGGCCGCCGCCCGGATACTGCGACTCCTTTCCCTGGCCCCCGCCGGGCACGTCGACCCGCACACCGCGTCCGCGCTCGCGGGCTGCTCGGTCTCCGCCGCCCGCACGACCCTGGACGACTTCGTGAAGCTCGGCCTGATCAGGGCCGTGCAGTCGCCGCTTCCGCAGTACGAGCTGCCCGCCTGCCTGGTGCCGCTCCTTCGCGCCCGCACCGAGAGCCAGGACCGGCCCGCGGAGATCCAGCTGGCGCGGGCCAGGATGCTGGAGCGGACCGTACGCCTCCTGCAGTCCTGCCGGGCGATCACGGAGCCGGACGGATCGGCGTCCCGCAAGAAGCTCGCCGGGATGCCGCGCGCCCTGCGCTTCCCCAACCCCGGCGCCGCCTCCGAGTGGCTGCACATCCGCAGGACCGCCCTGCTCGCCTCCGCCCGCCTCGCGGTGGCCGACGGTGAGCTCGACACCCTCGCCCGGCGCCTGATGGCGGCCCTGACGCGGGCCCTGGTCGCGCACCGGGGCACGGAGGACGCGGCCGTCGACCTGTACGGCATCCACCGCCTCGTCCTGGACGTGGCCGAGCGCAGGAAGCTGCCCCGCGAGAAGGCGGCGGCCCTCCTGAACCTCGCCGATCTGGACGCCAGGACGGGACGCACGCAAGGGGCGCTGGTGCGATACCGCCTCGCTCTGGACGCCGGACGGGAAGCAAATGATCCCTACGCGACCGGCCGCGCGATGGAATCCGTAGGCGGCGCCTACCAGGAGCTCGGGGACTGGTCGCGGGCCTCCGACTGGTTCGGGCGGGCCCTCGCCCACCGGCTCGCTCGCGACGAGCGCACCGACGCCGCCCGCCTCTACGGCCGCATCGCCATGGTGCACACCTACGCGGGCCGCTACGGCGAGGCGCTGCGCAACTGGAGCTCGGCCGTCACCGGGCACCGCAAGGCCGGTGATGTGGCGGGCCGGGCAAGGGCGTTGAGCGAACTGGCGCGGGTGCAGGAGTACGCGGGGCGGCCGGAGGAGTCGCTGCGCACCTGCCAGGAGGCCGTCGAGTTGGCGCGGCAGGCCGATGACGTACGTCTCCAGGCGGCGCTGCAGCTCAGGCTTGCCGACACCCTGGACCGGCTCGGCGACCCGGTGGCCGCCCGGCTGCACCGCAGCGCCGCCGAGCGGATGCTGGGAACGGAGCTCGCCGAGGTCACAGGGCTGGCATCGAAAGATGGAGCAGGGTCTTCCGCCTGCGAAATCCGTAGCGCTTCCGCAGAAGATTGATGCATTGAAAGGCTAGACAGCGAGAAGTCCTTCATTAGACTGGCTCCGCCGCGTACTTCCGTGGTGTCTCCGATGCGCCCTCTTGTGTATCGGTATGTAACGCATTGCCCGTAAAATCCCTGAGCCAAGAGGACCGTGATCGACGTGAAGGTCGGCATCCCCCGCGAGGTCAAGAACAACGAGTTCCGGGTGGCCATCACCCCCGCCGGTGTGCACGAGCTGGTGCGCCACGGCCACCAGGTCGTCATCGAGCGTGATGCCGGTGTCGGCTCCTCGATCACGGACGCGGAGTACGTCTCCGCGGGCGCCGTCATCCTGGACACCGCCGACGAGGTCTGGGCCACCGCCGACCTCCTCCTGAAGGTCAAGGAGCCCATCGCGGAGGAGTACCACCGCCTCCGCAAGGACCAGACCCTCTTCACCTACCTGCACCTGGCCGCCTCCAAGGAGTGCACGGACGCGCTCCTGGAGTCCGGCACCACCGCCATCGCGTACGAGACCGTCGAGACCGCCAACCGCGCGCTCCCGCTGCTCGCCCCGATGTCCGAGGTCGCGGGCCGCCTCGCCCCGCAGGTCGGCGCCTACCACCTGATGGCCGCCAACGGCGGCCGCGGTGTCCTGCCCGGCGGTGTCCCCGGTGTCGCGGCCGGCAAGGCCGTCGTCATCGGCGGCGGCGTCTCCGGCTGGAACGCCATGCAGATCGCCATCGGCATGGGCTTCCACGTGACCCTGCTCGACAAGGACATCAACAAGCTCAAGGAGGCGGACAAGATCTTCGGCACGAAGATCCAGACCGTCGTCTCCAACGCCTTCGAGCTCGAGAAGGCCTGCATCGAGGCCGACCTCGTCATCGGCGCCGTCCTCATCCCGGGTGCCAAGGCCCCCAAGCTGGTCACCAACGAGCTCGTCTCGCGGATGAAGCCGGGAAGTGTCCTTGTCGACATCGCGATCGACCAGGGCGGCTGCTTCGAGGACTCGCACCCGACGACGCACGCCGAGCCGACCTTCCCGGTCCACAACTCCGTGTTCTACTGCGTCGCCAACATGCCCGGCGCGGTGCCCAACACCTCGACGTTCGCGCTGACCAACGCGACCATGCCGTACATCGTCGAGCTGGCGAACCGCGGCTGGGCCGAGGCGCTGCGCCGTGACAAGGCGCTCGCCCTGGGTCTCAACACCCATGACGGCAAGGTCGTTTACAAGGAGGTCGCCGAGTCGCACGGCCTGGAGCACGTCGAGCTCGAGGCGCTCATCGGCTGATCCCGACCGCTTTCGTCAACGAAAGTCGTCAATCTCACGCCCACGGCCGGACCTTGAGAGAGGTCCGGCCGTATGTGTATGTCCGTGGACATGGTCAACTCGCCTTGAACGTAACCCTTTAACCGATTCGCGCCCCCCTGAATTATGCCGACGGCACCTCGGACACCCTTGACATGGGGGCGTTCGATTGCCGACACATCGGGCCGGGTCCGGCGGATTGTGTTGCTGCGGAGCGGTGACACGCCATAGAGTCGCCAATCGTCGGCATGGTGCCACGCTGACCTATCGAGAAATTTCCTGGTCACCAAGGAGGTAAGACGACTTGTGAATGAGTCGACATTTGCTCCCGGGGGTGGTCAACCAGGAATGTCTGAGCGCGGCCAAGGACCCGTGGGGCTCGAGGCCGTCGGCTCCGTCGCTGTCCGCACCTTCGCAGCCCGCCAGAACCCCCCGCAGACACAGCCGACAACGTCTGCACCCCAGAGCATGGATGGCCATCACGTGAACGCCATGGCCGGCGACCGGAGTGGCGAGAACACCACCCACACCCAACTCGCCGACTACGAGGAACTGCCCCAGGGGCACTTCTACGACCCTGACGCCGAGTACGAGCCCGATCCCGAGTACGCGGCCACGCTGGCCCCGGACGCGGCCCGTCAGCGCCGTGAGCGCATCGGTCCCACGGGACGCCCGCTGCCGTACTTCCCGATCCCGGGTCCGCTGACCGATCACGGTCCCGCGAAGATCATCGCGATGTGCAACCAGAAGGGCGGCGTGGGCAAGACGACGTCGACCATCAACCTGGGTGCCGCGCTCGCGGAGTACGGACGCCGGGTCCTGCTCGTCGACTTCGACCCGCAGGGCGCCCTTTCCGTGGGCCTCGGGGTGAACCCGATGGAGCTGGACCTCACGGTCTACAACCTGCTCATGGAGCGGGGCATGTCCGCGGACGAGGTGCTGCTGAAGACGGCGGTCCCGAACATGGACCTGCTGCCCAGCAACATCGACTTGTCGGCCGCCGAGGTGCAGCTGGTGAGCGAGGTCGCGCGCGAGTCCACGCTGCAGCGGGCGCTGAAGCCGCTGATGCAGGACTACGACTACATCGTGATCGACTGTCAGCCCTCGCTCGGCCTGCTCACCGTGAACGCCCTGACGGCGGCTCACAAGGTGATAGTGCCGCTCGAGTGCGAGTTCTTCGCGCTGCGCGGTGTGGCCCTGCTGACGGAGACCATCGAGAAGGTCCAGGAGCGGCTCAACCCCGACCTGGAGCTCGACGGCATCCTGGCCACCATGTACGACTCCCGCACGGTGCACAGCCGTGAGGTGCTCGCGCGGGTGGTCGAGGCCTTCGACGATCACGTCTACCACACGGTGATCGGACGCACGGTCCGCTTCCCGGAGACCACGGTCGCCGGTGAGCCGATCACGACGTACGCATCGAACTCGGTCGGCGCTGCCGCTTATCGCCAGCTCGCCAGGGAGGTGCTCGCCCGGTGTCACGCCGAGTGAGTCTGCCGGGGGCCGACGAACTGTTCCGTACGACCGGGGGGATGGCGCTGCAGTCGTCGTCCCCGCGACGCCAGACCAACGGCGAGGCACGGGTGCCCGCGCCCGCGGGTGAGAGCGACGACGCCGCCGCCGTCGACGCGCACGGCAAAGTCACGCCGCAGGACGGCGGGGACACCGCCGAACACGGCGCCGCCGACGCGGAGTCGGGCGAGTCCCGCAGCCGGTCGGCCGCCGCCGACGCGGAGAAGGACGGGCGCGGTCCCGGCCGGGGCCAGGAAGGCGCCGCGGCACAGAGCGGCGGCGGCCGGTCCGCGAACTCCTCCTCCACGGCACAGGCACGGCGGCGCGCGCGGGCGGCCAACCGGCGGCCCAGCGGGCGCGAGCGGCACGACGAGAAGATCACCGTGTACGTCTCCGCCGAGGAGCTGATGGACCTCGAGCACGCGCGTCTCGTCCTGCGGGGCGAGCACGGTCTCGCGGTCGACCGAGGACGCATCGTCCGCGAGGCGGTGGCCGTCGTACTCGCGGATCTTGAGTCCCGCGGGGACGCGAGCATTCTCGTACGACGGCTGCGCGGGCGGTAGCGGTAGCGTTCCCGCCGATGCCCCTGAACGACGATTCCGCACCGGCCGCCCGTCGGCGTGCGCTGGGGCGCGGGCCCGGCGCGGAGCCCGCGCCGGAGCCGGAGCCGATCCGCGAGCCGGAACCGGAGCCGATCCGTGAGCCGGAACCGGAACCGGAACCGGTCCGCGACCCTGAGCCCGAGGCGGAGTCGCCGTCCGGGGCCGAGGCGCCGCCCGAAGCTGACGACGGCAGGTTCAAGGTCCGTCTCGCGAACTTCGAAGGCCCCTTCGATCTGCTGCTCCAGCTCATCTCGAAGCACAAGATGGACGTCACCGAAGTCGCGCTGTCCACGGTGACCGACGAGTTCATGGCGCACATCCGCGCCATGGGGCCCGACTGGGACCTGGATCAGACCACCGAGTTCCTCGTGGTCGCCGCCACCCTGCTCGACCTCAAGGCGGCCCGGCTCCTGCCCTCCGCCGAGGTCGAGGACGAGGCGGATCTGGCGCTGCTCGAAGCGCGGGACCTGCTCTTCGCGCGGCTGCTGCAGTACCGCGCGTACAAGCAGATCGCCGACATCTTCAGCGGGCGGCTCGACGAGGAGGCGCGGCGCTATCCGCGCACGGTGGGCCTGGAGGCCCACCACGCCGAACTCCTTCCCGAGGTCGTCATCAGCATCGGCGCCGCGGGGTTCGCCGCGCTCGCCGTGAAGGCGATGCAGCCGCGGGCCAAGCCCCAGGTGTACGTCGATCACATCCATGCCCCGCTGGTCTCCGTGCAGGAGCAGGCCGGGGTGGTCGTGGCCCGGCTCCGGGAGCGGGGCGAGGCCAGCTTCCAGGTGCTCGTCGAGGACGCGGGGGACACCCTCACCGTCGTCGCCCGCTTCCTGGCGCTCCTGGAGCTGTACCGCGAGAAGGCCGTGGAGCTGGACCAGGACGAGGCCCTGGGCGAGCTCATGGTGCGGTGGACCGGCGCGGACGGTGACGGGCAGCCGACGGTGACCGACGAGTTCGACCGCGCCCCGGAGCCGGTGAGTGAGGAGAAGGCCACATGAGCGTGGAGAGCCCTGCGGGAGACCTGGCGGGCGCCGTCGCCGATCTGGAGCTGCGGCCCGCCCTGGAGGCCGTCCTCATGGTCGTCGACGAACCGGCGACCGAGGAGCACCTCGCCAAGATCCTCGACCGGCCCCGGCGGCAGATCGCCGACGCCGTGCGGGAGCTGGCCGACGAGTACACCGTGCAGCGCAGGGGCTTCGAGCTGCGGCTCGTGGCGGGCGGCTGGCGGTTCTACACGCGGCCCGAGTACTCCGCCGCCGTCGAGCGCTTCGTCCTCGACGGGCAGCAGGCGCGCCTCACCCAGGCGGCCCTGGAGACCCTCGCGGTCGTCTCGTACCGCCAGCCGGTCAGCCGGTCGCGGGTCTCCGCGGTGCGCGGAGTGAACTGTGACGGGGTGATGCGGACGCTTCTCCAGAGGGGTCTGGTGGAGGAGGCGGGCGCGGAACCCGAAACAGGTGCGATCCTGTACAGGACGACGAACTACTTTCTGGAGCGGATGGGCCTGCGCGGCCTGGACGAGCTCCCGGAGCTCGCGCCCTTCCTCCCCGAGGCGGAGGCGATCGAGGCCGACACGCTGGAAGGCGTACCGTCGTTCGATCCGGACGCACCCGATGCGCCGGGTTACGAGTACACACAGGACACAGCCGACTAACGGAAATTTGATGCGAAGCAGCAACGGCAGGAACAGCAGCGGAAACAACGGCGGGAGCCGTGGTGGCAACAGCGGCAGCCGTGGCAGCAGCGGTGGTCGCAGCGGCAGCGGTGGTCGTGGCAGCGGCGGCGGTCGCGGCAGCGGCGGTGGCCGCGACTACCGGGGTTCCGGCAACAGCCGGGACGACCGGCGCGACGACCGGCGCGACGACAAGCGCGACGACAGGCCGAGCAGGCCGAAGAATCCGCGCCCCGAGGAGCGTCGCTACGACGTGGGCCCCGGCGGCAACCAGGACGGCCCGAAGTCCGGACGCGGCGCCTCCGCGCGCGGCGGTGCCAAGGGCGGCCCCAGGGCGCCCCAGGGTCAGGCCAAGGGCGCCCGGCGCGGTGCGGGAGCTCCCGCGACGTCCCGTGAGTACGACGCGCGGCAGGAAGAGCGCAACCGCGAGCGTTACGCGGGCAAGCCGAAGGTGAGCACGCCCAAGACCTTCCCCGGCGCCGAGCAGGAGGGCGAGCGCCTGCAGAAGATCCTCGCCCGTGCGGGCTACGGCTCGCGCCGCGCCTGCGAGGAGCTGGTCGACGAGGCGCGTGTCGAGGTCAACGGCGAGATCGTCATGGAGCAGGGGCTGCGTGTCGACCCCGAGAAGGACGAGATCAAGGTCGACGGCCTGACGGTCGCCACCCAGTCGTACCAGTTCTTCTCGCTGAACAAGCCCGCCGGTGTCGTCTCCACCATGGAGGACAACGAGGGACGCCAGTGCCTGGGCGACTACGTGACCAACCGCGAGACGCGGCTCTTCCACGTGGGGCGTCTGGACACCGAGACCGAGGGCGTCATCCTGCTCACCAACCACGGTGAGCTGGCCCACCGCCTCACGCACCCGAAGTACGGCGTGAAGAAGGTCTACCTCGCGCACATCGTCGGCCCGATCCCGCGTGACCTGGGCAAGCAGCTCAAGGACGGCATCCAGCTCGAGGACGGGTACGCCCGCGCGGACCACTTCCGCGTCGTCGAGCAGACCGGCAAGAACTACCTGGTCGAGGTGACGCTGCACGAGGGCCGCAAGCACATCGTGCGCCGCATGCTCGCCGAGGCCGGTTTCCCGGTCGACAAGCTGGTGCGGACGTCCTTCGGGCCGATCACGCTGGGCGACCAGAAGTCGGGATGGCTGCGCAGGCTGTCCAACACCGAGGTCGGCATGCTGATGCAGGAAGTCGACCTCTAGGCGAGTCCGAGTTTCAAGTCCGGGTCTGAGCCCGGCGAAGGCGGCCGGTCCCTGTTTCCGCAGGGGCCGGCCGCCTTTTTGCGCCTTGCGGAGCTCGTCCCGCCACATTTATAGTCGTGCTGACCATAAAGGGAGGGGGGGTCATGCAGGGCTACGACAAGTACGCGTTCGAGCCGTTCGCCGTCACCGTCGACCTGGCCGTCTTCACCGTCCGCGCGGGCCGCCTGCACGTGCTGCTCGTCGAGCGCGGCCAGGAGCCGTACGCGGGACACTGGGCGCTGCCCGGCGGATTCGTGCTGCCCGACGAGTCCGCCGAGACCGCGGCGGGACGCGAGCTCGCCGAGGAGACCGGGCTCACGGACAGCGCGGGGCTCCACCTGGAGCAGCTGCGCACCTACAGCGCACCGGACCGCGATCCGCGGATGCGCGTCGTCTCGGTCGCCTTCGCCGCGCTCGTCCCCGATCCGCCCGCGGTGCACGCCGGCAGTGACGCCGCCCGCGCGGAGTGGCTGCCGTACGGCAGCCGGGGGCCGCTCGCCTTCGACCACGACCTGATCCTGGCCGACGCCCACGACCGGGTCTGCGCCAAGTTCGAGTACACCGGCCTGGCCACTGCCTTCTGCCCGCCCGAGTTCACGCTCGGCGAGCTCCGGCAGGTCTACGAGACGGTGTGGGCCGCCGATCTCGACCCGGCCAACTTCCGGCGCAAGGTGCTCGGCACCCCCGGCTTCGTCGAGGCGATCCCCGGCGCCGCGCGCCTGACCGGCGGCCGGGGCAAACCGGCGGCCCTCTACCGGGCGGGCCCGGCCACCGCCCTGCACCCGCCCCTGCTCCGCCCCGCAGCCGTCTCGAAGCCCTCCTCGGAAGGACAGCCCTCATGAAGCGTGCCGCCACCGGATCCCTGATCGGTCTCGCCCTCGGGGACGCGCTCGGTTTCCCGACCGAGTTCAACGACGTGCCGTCGATCCTCGCCAAGTGCGGGCCCTGGCGCGAGATGGAGCTGCCCCGGCCCGCGATCGTCACGGACGACACCCAGATGACGCTGGCGCTCGGCCGCGGCCTGCGTACCGCCATGGGGCGAGGGCTGCTCGTGCCCAAGCGGCTGGAGCGGCCGGTGCGCGAGGAGTTCGTGGAGTGGTACCAGTCGCCGGAGAACAACCGCGCGCCCGGCAACACCTGCATGAAGGCCTGCTATCTCCTCAAGACGGGCAAGCCGTGGGAGGAGGCCAGCCAGGTGCACTCCAAGGGATGCGGCGCCAACATGCGCGTCGCGCCCGTCGGGCTCGTCCCCGGCCTCGGCGACGACCAGCGGTCCGGCGCCGCCCAGCTGCAGTCCGCCCTCACCCACGGCCACCCCACCGCGCTCGCCGCGAGCGACCTCACCGCGTACGCGGTCAAGCTGCTCGCCGAAGGCGCGGAGCCGATGGGACTGGTCGGCCTGCTCCGCTCGTACGCCATCGAGAACCGCACCCGCTACCGCCACGACTGGCTCGGCGACCTGTGGACCCGCTCCCAGGACCCGACGCCCGAGCACTTCATCACGCGCGGCTGGGACGAATGCCTCGCGATCCTGGAACGCCTGGCGGCAGCGGTGCGCGACGCCAACCCGGAGACCGATCCCTGCCTGGCCACCGGCGCGGGCTGGATAGCCGAAGAGGCGCTCGCCACCGGTCTGCTGTGCTTCCTGATGTTCCCCGACGAGCCCGTCACCGCCCTGCGCCGGGCGGCCTGTACCTCGGGCGACTCCGACTCGATCGCCTGCCTGGCCGGCGCGTTCGCGGGTGCCCATCTGGGCGCCGACGTCTGGCCCGCCGAGTGGGCCGAGCGGATCGAGTACCGGCCGGAGCTCCTTGAACTCGGGGCGCTCTGGGATTCTTAGGCCATGACTGTCGACCTGGGCCCGGACCTCTACGCCGAACTCGCTTCCGTCGCGGCGGAGCAGGCGGACCCGCTGCTGTTCGCGACGGTCTCCGGGGCGCACCTCTACGGATTCCCGTCCCGCGACTCCGACGTGGACCTGCGCGGGGTGCATCTGCTGCCGGTGGACGACCTGGTGGGACTGGGGGAGCCGGAGGAGACCCGCTCGCAGATGTGGGACCACAAGGGCGTGGAGATGGACCTCGTCACGCACGACCTGCGCAAGTTCGTGCGGCTGATGCTGCGGCACAACGGCTACGTCCTTGAGCAGCTCCTCTCGCCCCTGGTGGCGCACACGACGGACGTCCACGCGGAGCTCGTCTCGCTCGCGCCCACCGTCCTCACCAGCCATCACGCCCACCACTACCGGGGCTTCGCCAGGACCCAGTGGCGGCTCTTCGAGAAGAACGGCGAGCTCAAGCCGCTGCTCTACACCTTCCGCGCACTGCTGACCGGGATCCACCTGATGCGCAGCGGCCGTGTGATCGCCCATCTGCCCACGCTCGTGGGGGAGACGGGCGGCTCGGTGGCCCCCGCGTATCTGCCGGACCTCGTCACGGCCAAGCGCGATGCCGAGCACGGCGGCGCCGACGTGGAGCACGCGCGCGTGGCCGCCGACGTGGAGCGGCTGCACACCGGCCTCGACGAGGCGCAGGCGGGCTCAGGGCTTCCCGGGGCCCACCGCGCGTTCGACGCCCTGCACGATCTCGTCGTCCGGGTGCGGCTCAAGGGCTGACGCCCGGCGCGCGCGGAACAGGAAGTCCGCCACCCGCTGCCGGTCCGGCTCGGCGGGCAGCGGACTGCGGGCGGCCGCCTTGTCCGCCTCCTGCGCGAGGCGTCGCATCCAGGACTCGACCTCCCGCCAGGACACCTCGCCCCGCCTGACCGCGAGCAGCGGCTCGCGGTCGTCGCCGACGTCGATCGTCAGGCTGCCGGTGCGCAGGAGGTCGCGGCAGCTCGTCAGGAGGCGCAAAAGGTGCATGGCGTGCTTCCAGCGGGGCGCGCCGTGCAGGCGTACGTCCGCTTCGAGCTTCTTGTGCTGGCCCAGCGCGTAGCGGGCGAACGTGTCGTGCGCGTGGCGGGAGAGGAACGCGTCCCGCAGGGCGAGGAGTTCGCGGCCGGTGTCCGTGACGTGTTCCACCAAAGGGGAGTGCAGGCACTCCAGGATGTTCGGGTTGGCGCGCAGGGCCAGCTCGCAGAAGCGCTCAAGCTCCCAGCTGAACTGCTCCTCCGCCGGCCCTTCCACGTGCGTGGGCGGCTTCTCGAAGCGCCAGAAAAGCGGGGTGGGGGCCAGGAAGACGCCCCTGCGGTCGGTGTCGCTGTCGTCCGTGGCCAGGCCGAAGGCGCGCGAGCCCATCACGCAGGCATAGACGGTGTGGTCGCGTACGAGATCGAGGTCCGGGTCACTGGGGCTGTGCATGCGGGGAGCGTACGGCCACGGACTAGGCGAGGGTGATCGAATTTCCGGTGACCGCGATCTTCTGCGGGGGGAGCGGGCGTGGCGCGGGGCCGCCCGCCACCGAAGCGTCCGCCACGTTGTACTTGCTGCCGTGGCAGGGACAGTTGATCGTGCCGTCCGCGACTTCGTTGACCGTGCACCCCTGGTGGGTGCAGACCGCCGAGAAGGCCTTGAACTCGCCCTTCTCCGGCTGGGTCACGACGATCTTCTTCTCCTTGATGACCTTGCCGCCGCCGACCGGGATGTCGGAGGTCCTGGCCAGCTCCTCCGCCTCGGGGGGCGCCTTGTCCTTCCCGCCCGACTTCGACGGCGAGGACGTGGCCGCGGGCGGCTGCGACTTCGGCGGCTCGGGGTCCGCGCCCTCGTCGCCGTACTTGCTGCATCCGGCGGTCAGCGCGACCGCGCCGCCCGCGGCGAGGATGACGCGCCGGGAAGGCCGTGTGCCGCTCATGTCGTCACCCCGAACGTACGGAAGAACCACAGCGCCGACGTCCACCAGACGACGGTGAGGACCACGAAGACCAGGCCGCCGACGACCGGGAGCAGCCAGCCGGGCAGCTTCTCCGAGCGCAGCAGCAGCATCTTGGCGCTGAACGCGCCGAAGAAGAAGCAGCCGAGCAGCGAGTGCCACATCACCCGCGTCGAGTACGTCTGGTAGCCGAGGGCGTAGAGACAGTGGACCGCCACGGGGACCGACACCAGGAACGCGATCCGGCCCGACCAGCGGTGCAGCACCGAGGCCCAGGACCGTCCCGGCAGGCGTCCGTACACCATGAGCGCCGAGACGATCTGGACCAGGGCGAAGGCGAACGCCGTCGTGCCCAGCCAGGCCTTGACCGCGCTCGTGCTGCTGAACCCGGCGAGGTTGAAGGCCGTGCCCTCGGGGTCGTGCGTCTTGCCGTACACCCCAAGGCCCACCGCGACGGCCGCGGCGACCAGAGCGGGGACGAGGTAGCGGGCGGGGTGCGGGCGGCCGTGGTCACCCGCACCGGGTGGCGGGCCGAAGGCGCCCTGCGTTGCGGCGTTCGGGTCGACGCTCATGGCGGCTCCCTGGTCGGGGCGGAGCGGGGTCAGGGCACGACGGGGCGGGCGGTAAGCTCGCCGCCGTCGAACGGGACGGCGCCGGTCTCCGGGTCGAGGCGGGGGGCCGGCTGCGCCTTGCCGTCCTCCTTGAGGATTCCGACCTGCCGGCCGTCGGGCAGGACGATCCAGCCGCCGTCGATCTCGGCGCCGCGCACCTCGGTGGTCGCGCGGTACAGGCCGGAGGGCTTCTTCGCCCTGGCGGCGGTGAAGTCCCGCGGCTGCTTGTTGATCTCGACCTTGCCGGTGACGGCGTTGTCGGCGAGGGTCGCGTCCAGCTTCGCGCCGTTCTTGCCGGTCAGGCGCATGGAGCCGTCGTCCTCGACGTTGCCCTTGAGCCAGGACTCGGCGTCACGGCCGTTGCAGTAGTAGGCGATGGCCTTGTCGTCACGGATCGAGACGGAGACCGCGGCGGCGTCGTCGGCCGTGCGGCCCGCGTACTCGGATTTCCCGGCCGGCCTCTTGGACGGGCTCTCGGACGGGCTCTCGGTGGGCGCGGGCGTGCTCTTGCCGGGCTTCGCGGACGAGGGCTCCGGCGCCGGCGACGCGGCGCCGGGCGAGTCCTTCCCGTACGACGAATTGCCCTCCCCTGTCGTCGCGTTGAGCGACAGCATGAACAGGGCGAGCAGCAGTCCCCCCAGAAGCGTGTACAGCGGTCCCGAGCGCTTCATGCGGCCTCCCCCGAGGCGTGGGCCGTGACGGCCCCTCCATGCAAGCGGACCCGTGCCCCGGCGTCCATAGTTGAACGCCCACCAATCGGCCCAAGTGGCGACAGGGGGCGATTCGGGTGACATTGACAGGGTCTGAGGCCCGCGCCCCCGATGCGCCGGCCCGGCCACTCACTCGAAAGGCGCGACCATGGCGGGTAACGATCTGGGAAGCCTTCTCGGCGGTCTCCTCGGCGGCGGCCAGAAGGGCCAGGGAGACCTGGGGAACTCCGCGGGCGGCAACATCCTCGGCTCGCTCCTGGGCGGCCTCCTCGGCGGCGGCGCGAACAGCGGCCAGGGCGGCTCGGCCGGCAGCAATCCGCTGGGCGGTCTCCTTGACATGATCACGAAGTCGGGCCTGGTCAACCAGGACCAGCTCGACTCCTGGGTCGGCAAGGGCGACAACCAGTCGCTGAGCCCGGACCACGTCAAACAGGCCGTCCCCGACGAGACCCTGGACAAGGTCGCGAACGAGGCGGGCATCAGCCGTGACGAGGCCGCCGACCAGATCGCGCAGCAGCTGCCGCAGGCCGTCGACCAGCTGACTCCGGAAGGGCAGGTCCCGTCCGGCTCGCTGGAGGACATCATCAAGGACCAGCGGCTCTGACCCCTCCGTGACCCCGCCACGGTGCGGCACGCGGCGTCCGTCTCGGCAGGCGGGCGCCGCGCACTCGTCCCCGGGGGCCTGATTACCCTTGTCGGTACATCAGTCGTACGTACGCGAGCGAGGAGCAGCACTGTGGCGGTACGAGCGGTCCGGGGCGCAGTCCAACTGGAGCGGGACGCGGCCGACCACATGGACGAGCAGGTCAGCGAGCTGCTCACCGCCATCATCGAGCGGAACGGGCTGAGTCAGGAGGACCTGATCAGCATCTGGTTCACCGCGACGCCCGATCTGCACAGCGACTTCCCCGCGGCGGCGGCCCGCAGGCTCGGCATCGTGGACGTCCCGCTGATCTGCGCCCAGGAGCTCCAGATCGAGGGCGCCATGCCGCGGGTCGTCCGCGTCCTCGCGCACATAGAGTCCGAGAAGCCCCGCTCCGAGATCACGCACGTCTACCTCGGCGCCGCGGCCACCCTGCGCAAGGACATCGCCCAGTGAGAACCGCCCTCGTCATCGGCACCGGCCTGATCGGCACCTCCGCCGCCCTGGCCCTGGCCTCGCGCGGCGTGGCCGTGCACCTCGCCGACCACGACCCCGACCAGGCCCGCACGGCGGCCGGGCTCGGCGCGGGCACCGACGAGGCGCCCGAGGGACGGGTCGACCTGTGCGTCGTCGCCGTGCCGCCCGCGCATGTCGCCGCGACCCTGGCCGACGTCATGCGGCGCGACGTGGCCCGCGGCTACCTCGACGTGGCGAGCGTCAAGGGCAGTCCGCGCCGGGAGCTCGAAGCCCTCGGCATCGACCTCACCCCGTACATCGGCACGCACCCCATGTCCGGGCGCGAGCGCAGCGGCCCCCTCGCCGGCACCGCCGACCTCTTCGAGGGACGGCCCTGGGTCCTCACGCCCACCCGCGACACCGACACCGAGGTCCTCAACCTCGCCCTGGAGCTGGTTGCCCTCTGCCGCGGCGTGCCGGTCGTCATGGACGCCGACGCGCACGACCGCGCCGTCGCGCTCGTCTCGCACATGCCGCACCTGGTCTCCAGCATGGTCGCCGCCCGCCTGGAGAACGCCGAGGAGACGGCGGTGCGCCTGTGCGGACAGGGCATCCGCGACGTCACGCGCATCGCCGCGTCGGACCCCGGCATGTGGATCGACATCCTGTCGGCCAACCCCGGCCCCGTCGCCGACCTGCTGGCCGCCGTCGCCACCGACCTCGACGAGACGGTGACGGCACTGCGGGCCCTGCAGTCGGCGGACGAGGTCAAGCGGCGCGAGGGCGCCGAGGGCGTCGAGAGCATGCTGCGCCGCGGGAACGCGGGCCAGATCCGGGTGCCCGGCAAGCACGGCGCCGCCCCGACGACGTACGAGGTCGTCGCGGTGCTCATCGACGACCAGCCGGGTCAGCTGGCGAGGATCTTCGCCGACGCGGACCGGGCCGGGGTGAACATCGAGGACGTGCGCATCGAGCACGCGACGGGCCAGCAGATGGGCCTCATGCAGCTGATGGTGGAGCCGAAGGCGGTCCCGGTGCTCACCGCGGCGCTGCAGGAGCGGGGCTGGGCGATCCGGCAGTAAAGGCCCGGGGCATCCGGCAGTAAGAGGTGCGCGCGGGAGCCAGTAACCTTGTGCGGGGCGTGTCTGCGCCCCGCTTCCCTGCCCCGCGTCCTGAGAAAGGTGTCCGCACCCCGTGGAAACCGTGGAAACCGCCGGTTCGGCGCCCGCAGCAGTGATCGTCGCCATCGACGGGCCCTCCGGCACGGGCAAGTCGAGCACCTCGAAGGCCGTCGCCGCCCAGCTCGGCCTCAGCTACCTGGACACCGGCGCCCAGTACCGCGCGATCACCTGGTGGATGGTCCACAACGGCATAGAGCTTTCGGACCCCACCGCCATCGCCGCGGTCGCGGGCAAGCCCGAGATCATCTCCGGCACCGACCCGCTCGCCCCGACCATCACGGTCGACGGCACGGACGTCGCCGGGCCGATCCGCACCACCGAGGTCACCTCGAAGGTCAGCGCCGTCAGCGCCGTCCCCGAGGTGCGTTCCCGGATCACGGAGCTGCAGCGCACCATCGCCGCCTCCGCCGAGAAGGGCATCGTCGTCGAGGGGCGTGACATCGGTACGACCGTCCTGCCCGACGCCGACCTGAAGATCTTCCTCACGGCCTCGCCCGAGGCCCGCGCGGCCCGCCGCAGCGGCGAGCTCAAGGGCGCGGACGTCGCCGCCACCCGTGAGGCGCTCATCAAGCGGGACACCGCCGACTCGAGCCGCAAGACGTCCCCGCTGGCCAAGGCCGGCGACGCCGTCGAGGTGGACACCACCGAGCTCACGCTGCAGCAGGTCATCGAGTGCGTCGTCACCCTCGTCGAGGAGAAGCGGGCGGCGAAGTGACCGCGGCGCCGTCGGAACGGGGTGCGGAGGTCGGCCGCCGCATCGGCGTCGGCCTCATGTACGGCCTGTGGAAGCCCCGCGTCCTCGGCGCCTGGAAGGTCCCCGCGACCGGCCCGGTGATCCTGGCCGTGAACCACTCCCACAACGTCGACGGCCCGATGGTGATGGGGACGGCACCCAGGCCGACGCACTTCCTCATCAAGAAGGAAGCGTTCATCGGGCCCCTCGACCGCTTCCTGCACGGCATCGGGCAGGTGAAGGTGGACCGGGACATCGCCGACCGCACGGCGATCACCAAGGCCCTCGGCGTGCTCGCCGACGGCGGCGTTCTCGGGATCTTCCCCGAGGGCACCAGGGGCGAGGGAGACTTCGCCTCGCTGCGCTCCGGCCTCGCCTACTTCGCCGTACGCAGCGGAGCGCCGATCGTGCCGGTCGCCGTGCTGGGAAGCACGGAGAAGCGCGGACGGTTGATAAAGGGGCTGCCCCCGCTGCGCAGCAGGGTCGACGTCGTCTTCGGAGACCCCTTCGAAGCGGGCGACGGCAGCGGACGGCGCACGCGCAAGGCGCTCGACGAGGCGACCGTGCGCATCCAGGAGCGGCTCACCGCTCACCTGGACGACGCCAGGCGCCTGACCGGGCACTGAGCGAGACTTTCAGTAGTGGCCCGTCGCGAGGCGGTCCACCGATCACGAATACGACAGAGGTACGGACTTCATGAACGACCAGATCCAGCCCGAAGGCTCGGCTGCACACGAGCACGGGGCGCTTGGCGATGCCGAGTACGCGGAGTTCATGGAGCTCGCCGCGGAGGAAGGCTTCGACGCCGAGGACGTCGAAGGCGCGATCGGAGAGGCCGGCCACGGCCCGCTGCCCGCCCTCGCGGTGGTCGGCCGCCCGAACGTCGGCAAGTCGACCCTCGTCAACCGCATCATCGGCCGCCGCGAGGCCGTCGTCGAGGACAAGCCGGGCGTCACCCGCGACCGCGTGACGTACGAGGCCGAGTGGGCGGGCCGCCGCTTCAGGCTCGTCGACACGGGCGGCTGGGAGCAGGACGTCCTCGGCATCGACGCGTCCGTGGCCGCGCAGGCGGAGTACGCGATCGAGGCGGCCGACGCGGTCGTCTTCGTCGTGGACGCCACGGTCGGCGCCACCGACACCGACGAAGCGGTCGTACGGCTGCTCCGCAAGTCCGGCAAGCCGGTCGTCCTGTGCGCCAACAAGGTCGACGGCCAGTCCGGCGAGGCCGATGCCACCGCCCTGTGGGCCCTGGGCCTCGGCGAGCCGTACCCCGTCTCCGCGCTGCACGGCCGCGGCACCGGCGACATGCTGGACGCCGTCATCGACGCCCTGCCCGAGGCGCCCGCGGCGAGCTTCGGCACCGCCATCGGCGGCCCGCGCCGCATCGCGCTGATCGGCCGCCCGAACGTCGGCAAGTCGTCCCTGCTCAACAAGGTGGCGAACGAGGACCGCGTGGTCGTCAACGAGATCGCGGGCACCACCCGCGACCCGGTCGACGAGCTGATCGAGCTCGGCGGCGTCGTCTGGAAGTTCGTGGACACCGCCGGCATCCGCAAGCGCGTCCACCTCCAGCAGGGCGCCGACTACTACGCCTCGCTGCGCACGGCCGCCGCCGTCGAGAAGGCGGAGGTCGCGGTCATCCTGATCGACGCGAGCGAGTCGATCAGCGTCCAGGACCAGCGCATCGTCACGATGGCCGTCGAGGCGGGCCGCGCCATCGTCATGGCGTACAACAAGTGGGACACCCTCGACGAGGAGCGCCGCTACTACCTGGAGCGGGAGATCGAGACCGAGCTCCTCCAGGTCGCGTGGGCCCCGCGGGTCAACGTCTCCGCCGAGACCGGCCGCCACATGGAGAAGCTCGTCCCGGCGATCGAGACGGCCCTCGCGGGCTGGGAGACGCGCGTACCGACCGGGCGGCTCAACGCCTTCCTCGGTGAGCTCGTGGCCTCCCACCCGCACCCGATCCGCGGCGGCAAGCAGCCCCGCATCCTCTTCGGCACGCAGGCGGGCACGAAGCCGCCGCGGTTCGTGCTCTTCTCCTCCGGCTTCATCGAGCACGGCTACCGCCGCTTCGTGGAGCGCAGGCTCCGTGAGGAGTTCGGCTTCGACGGCACGCCGATCCACATCTCGGTGCGGGTGCGCGAGAAGCGCGGCCGCAAGAAGTAGGCACGGATGGACCAATGGGCCGGGGCCCGCCTTCTTCAAGAA
>NZ_JBSGSG010000082.1:0-43986 GCF_053606765.1 Streptomyces sp. NPDC055189 | reverse complement strand
ACCGAATTTCGGTCGCCGCGCCCGCCCGGTGCGTGAAACGGGGAGGGTTACGCCAGGCCCGCCACGAGGTCCGCCACGGACTTGCGGCGGCCGGTGTAGAACGGGACCTCTTCGCGGACGTGCATGCGGGCCTCGGAGGCGCGCAGGTGCCGCATGAGGTCGACGATGCGGTACAGCTCGTCGGCCTCGAAGGCGAGCAGCCACTCGTAGTCGCCCAGGGAGAACGAGGCGACCGTGTTGGCGCGCACGTCGGGGTAGCCGCGGGCCATCATGCCGTGGTCCTTGAGCATGCGGCGACGGTCCTCGTCGGGCAGGAGGTACCAGTCGTAGGAGCGCACGAAGGGGTAGACGCTGATGTAGTTGCGCGGCGTCTCGTCGGCCAGGAAGGCCGGGATGTGCGACTTGTTGAACTCGGCGGGACGGTGCAGCGCCATGTTCGACCAGACCGGCTCCAGGGCGCGGCCCAGCTTGGTGCGGCGGAAGAGGTTGTAGGCCTCCTGCAGCTCGTCGGAGGTCTCGGCGTGCCACCAGATCATGACGTCGGCGTCGGCGCGCAGGCCCGAGACGTCGTACGTGCCGCGGACGGTGATGTCCTTGGCCGCGAGCTGGTCGAACAGCTCCTGGACCTCGTCAGCGTAGCCTGCGCGGTCCTCGGGGAGCACGTCACGCAGCTTGAAGACGGACCACAGCGTGTAGCGGATGACCTCGTTGAGGTCCTTGGCCTTCTTGCCCGCGTTCGGGCTCTTGGCGGGGGCGTCGTCACTCATGGCCCTATTCTCCTCCGCCGCCGTGCAGGCTCTGCACCGGGTTGGCGGTGAGCTGCTGCACACCGGCCAGGTCACCGCCCAGCTGGTCGACGGCCGCGTACGCGCTCGCGATGCAGGCGGGGATGCCCACGCCGTCGTACGCCGCTCCGCACACGGCCAGGCCCGGCAGCTTGCTCACGTGCTCGCGGACGCGGGCCACGCGCGCGTGGTGGCCGACGGGGTACTGCGGCAGGCCGTCGTGCCAGCGCGTGACGCGGGTGGCGACGGGCTCGGCGTCCAGGCCGGTGGCCGCGCGCAGGTCGCGCCGGGAGAGCGCGACGAGGTCGGCGTCGTCGCGCCCCAGGATCGCGCTTTCGCCGTACCGGCCCACCGACGTGCGCAGAACCAGCAGGTCGGGGTCCTCGTCGGCGATCCAGCCCCATTTGCGGGAGGCGAAGGTGGACGCCTTGATGGTGTGCCCGTCGACGGGCGGCACGAGAAAACCGCTGCCTTCGGGGAGGTCGGTCTCGCTGCGGCGGTAGGCGAGGGTCATCAGGGCCATGGAGGCGTACTCGACGCCCGCGAGCTCGGCAGCGGCGGCGGGTGCCTCGACGCCGAGCAGCGCGGCGGCGGCGTAGGCGGGCACGGCGACGACCACGGCATCGGCGTCGATGGTCTGCTCCCCCGCGGTGACCTGCCAGCCCTCCGGGGTGCGCCGCAGTTCGTCGACCGGGGTCCCGGTGCGGATCTCGCCGCCACGCGCGCGTACCGAATCGGCGACCGCGAGCGGCAGTTGGCCGACGCCGCCCTCGATGCCCATGAAGACGGGCCCGGTCTGCTGGTTCTGCGCGGCGCGGGCCTGGAGCGCGCGGACGCCCTCGGTGAGCGAGGCGTGCGTGCGGGCGGCCTCGAAGAGCTGCGGGACCGCCGAGCGCATCGAGATGCGGTAGGCGTCGCCCGCGTACACCCCGCCGAGCAGTGGCTCCACGAGGCGGTCGACGACCTCGCGGCCGAGGCGCGCGGCCACGTACTCGCCGACGGCGACATCTTCGCCGACCTCGGTGGGCGGCAGGTCACGGTCCTGCTCGATGCGGTGCAGGCCCTCGTCGGAGAGCACCCCGGAGAGGGCGGAAGCGTCACCGGGTACGCCCATCACGTGGCCCTTGGGCATCGGCCGCAGGGCCCCGCGCGTCCAGATCGCCGCGGTCGCCGTGGCGGGCGGCTGGAGCCGGTCGGTGAGGCCCACCTCGCGGGCGAGGGCGACGGCCTCGGGGCGGCGGGCCAGCATCGACTCGGCGCCGAGGTCGACGCGGACGCCCTCGATCTCGCCGGGGAGCAGCTTGCCGCCGAGCCGGTCGGAGGCTTCCAGGACGGTCACGCGGGCCCCGGTGTCGAGCAATCGGTGGGCGGCGGCCAGTCCGCCGATCCCGCCACCGATGACGACGACATGGCCCCTACGTGTGTCCGTTTCGCGCATGCCCCCACTCTACGAGCCGTGCTTCACGCGTCGTACGAGTCCCGACCGTGACCCCATCGGGACCGGTCGGACACCATCGTTTCGCCCCTCCCCGGCGTCAAAGGAGCACCAGTCACCAAAAACCTCGGGGGGTACGTCGAGATGCTCGCGTCCGGCACATCAAGGCACCGCACCGTCCAGGCACTCTCGGCCCTGCTGCTCGCGGCCGCCCTCGCGCTCACGGGGTGCAGCGCGGGAGGGGGCGACAGCGACGACGGCGGCAAGGCGGCGGGTTCCGCACAGGAGGACGTGGCGTCCGGCAACAAGGACGACAAGGGGATGGGCGGCGGCGGCCGGGCGGATCAGTCGGGCAAGAAGAAGCCGCCCGAGCTCACCGGCACGCACATCATCCGCACCGCCACCCTGACCGTCCGCGTGAAGGACGTGCCGAAGGCCCTGGACGAGGCGCGCGCGGCGGCCACCGACGCGGGCGGTGTCGTCGGCGACGAGACCACGGACCGCGACGACCGCGGCCACGAGCGCTCCCGCATCGTCCTGCGCGTCCCGCAGGACCAGTACGAGGAGGTCCTCACGTCGCTCGAAGGAACCGGCAAGCTGATCGAGCGCAAGGCCAAGGCGCAGGACGTCACCGACCAGGTCGTCGACGTCGACAGCCGCATCAAGTCGCAGCGTGCGAGCGTGGCCCGCGTACGGGAGCTGATGGACAAGGCGACGAAGCTGAGCGATGTCGTCACCCTGGAAGGGGAGCTGAGCTCGCGTCAGTCCGAACTGGAGGCGCTGCTCGCACAGCAGTCCTCGCTCAAGGACCGTACGAGCATGTCGACGATCACGCTCTCGCTGAGCGAGAGCGCCGTGAAGAAGGCGGTCGCGGACGATGACGACCCGACGTTCGTGGACGCGCTGTCCGGCGGCTGGAGCGCCTTCGTGACGATGCTGCGGTGGCTGGCGGTCGCCCTCGGCGCGATCCTGCCGTTCGTGGCGGTGGCGACGCTGCTGTTCCTGCTGTGGCAGCGCCTGGTGCGGCCCCGGCTGCCCCGTCGGCCGGCGGTGGCCGCGGCCCCCTCCGCACCGGCGCGCGAGGGCGACGACGACTAGAGGCTTCCAGCGGTCCGTCAACTGCCGCCGCGTCGTAGCGTGTCCGTATGAAGAGCGCGAGAGAGCGACTGGTGGTCATCGGGGGCGATGCGGCGGGCATGTCCGCCGCATCGCAGGCACGCAGGCTCAGGGGCCCGGAGGAGCTGGAGATCGTCGCGTTCGAGCGCGGCCACTTCACCTCGTACTCGGCCTGCGGCATCCCCTACTGGGTCGGCGGCGACGTCCCTTCGCGGGACGAGCTGATCGCGCGTTCGCCCGAGGAGCACCGGGCCCGCGACATCGATCTGCGGATGCGTACGGAGGTCGTGGAGATCGACGTCGGGGGCGGCCGGGTCCGCACCCGGGACCTGGAGTCGGGCGTCGAGGCCTGGACGGCGTACGACAAGCTCGTCATCGGCACCGGCGCCCGCCCGATCCGCCCGTCGCTGCCCGGCATCGACGCCCCCGGTGTGCACGGCGTGCAGACCCTGGACGACGGCCAGGCGCTCCTGGACACGCTGGCCCGCACGCCGGGCCGCAGGGCGGTCGTGATCGGCGCGGGCTACATCGGCGTCGAGATGGCCGAGGCCCTGATCCAGCGCCGCTACGAGGTCACGGTCGTCAACCGCGGCAAGGAGCCGATGTCGACGCTCGACCCGGACATGGGCCGTCTCGTCCATGACGCGATGTCCGGCATGGGCATCGAGATGGTGAACGACGCCGAGGTCACCAAGATCCTGACCGGTGACGACGGCCGGGTCAGGGCGGTGGCCACCGAGGACGCGGAGTATCCGGCGGACGTGGTGGTGCTCGGCATCGGCGTGCGCCCCGAGACGGAGCTCGCGAAGGCCGCGGGCCTGCCCGTAGGCGAGTACGGCGGCCTGCTCACGGATCTGGCGATGCGGGTGCGGGGGCACGAGAACATCTGGGCGGGCGGTGACTGCGTCGAGGTCCTCGACCTGGTCTCGGGCCGCGAGCGCCACATCGCGCTCGGCACCCACGCCAACAAGCACGGCCAGGTCATCGGCTCGAACGTGGGCGGCAGTTACGCGACGTTCCCCGGCGTCGTCGGCACGGCCGTCAGCAAGGTCTGCGACCTGGAGATCGCCCGCACGGGCCTGCGCGAGAAGGACGCACGGGCGGCGGGCCTGCAGTACGTGCCGGTGACCATCGAGTCGACGAGCCGCGCGGGCTACTACCCCGGCGCGGCCCTGATGACGGTGAAGATGCTCGCCGAGCGCCTCACGGGACGGCTGCTCGGCGTCCAGATCGTCGGCCGCGAGGGCGCGGGCAAGCGTGTCGACATCGCGGCCGTGGCCCTGACGGCCCGGATGACGGTGGACCAGATGACGGCGCTCGACCTCGGCTACGCACCGCCGTTCTCGCCGGTGTGGGACCCGGTCCTGGTGGCGGCGCGCAAGGCGGTGGCGGCGGTCAGGTCGGCGCGCTAGGTGGCTTTCGGGTTCTCCGGGGACCCCGCTCCGAAGAGGGCCTCGCGCCGCTCCCGAAGCCGCGCGAGGGTCTCGCGGGCGGTGGCCGCGGTGAACGCCGGGCACAGCAGGGCGTCCGGCGGGGCGCCCCAGCCGCTGGACATGCGCTCCAGATCGTAGAGCCGGCGTCCGGCGGGGCTGCTCAGGTGGAGGCCGACCCAGACGGCGTCCGGCCCGCTGCTCGGCAGGTCGGGATGCCCGACGTGCGCGCACCGTGCGTCGGAGAGATGGGAGAGGGCCGCTTCGAGTCCCGCGGCCAGATCGTCGAGGACCGACTTCGAGCGCATCATGTCGGAGACGGCGTACCAGGACACGGCCGTGGTGGCGATGACCAGCCCCGCGCGGTCGTCGGGGTCGGTGGCCCGGCCGAGCGCGTCACCGACGCAGGAGATCTCGGAGTCGACGTCGGTGCCGGGCCGGGGGTAGCCGTGCAGGACGGCCGAGAGCGACTCGATGTCCCGCTGGGTGTCCTCGGGAAGGCGCGGCGGGATGCCGGTGGCCGATCCGGGCTCGATGAAGTCCATGGCGATGCGCGCGAACCCGGCGACGTTGCGCGGGCAGAGCCACTCGTCGCGCGGGCGCTCGTCCTCGTCCCACTCGGCGCTCTCGTCGACGAGGTCCGCCACGAGATCGCGGAGCCAGAAGAGGTGGTCCTCCAGCTCGTCCTCGGCGTACGGATGCACTTCGTGGGCGCACGGCCGGTCCCTGAGCGCCTCGTCGGCCGCCCGCGCCGCGTCGAACACGGCGCCGGGAACGTCGTCGCCCGGCAGCCAGCCGACGTACGGCAGCATCATGACCAGGCCGAAGGTCCACTGATGTGCGCGCTCACCGCCGGGGTCCGCGGCGAGCGACCGTGCACATTCCAGGACGATCCGGTCCTTTGCCGCGTCTCCGTGGCGCTGGTAGTCGTCCTGGACCGAGCCCCAGACCTCGACGAGATCGCCGATCTCCACCGCGGACACGTCCCGTCCCCCTCCTCACCCGTCATATTCAGGCGAGATTTTCAGCCAACTGTGCGGCGGCCCCGTCAGCGGGCGGTCCGCGTGTGGACGTGCTCCACGAGCCGCGTCAGCGCGTCCGGGTCCGTGGTCGGCAGGACGCCGTGGCCGAGGTTGAAGATGTGCCCCTCGAGACCGGACGCGGCGTCCAGAACCTCGTCCGTCTTGGCCTCGATCGCCTCCCGCGTGGAGAAGAGGACCGCCGGGTCGAGGTTGCCCTGCAGCGCCTTGCCGGGACCGACCCGCCGCACGGCCTCGTCCATCGGCACGCGCCAGTCGACGCCGACGACATCGGCGCCCGCCTCGCCCATCGGACCGAGCAGTTCGCCCGTGCCGACACCGAAGTGGATGCGCGGCACTCCGTACGGGGCCACCGCCTCGAAGACCTTCTGCGACGCGGGCATCACCGAGCGCCGGTAGTCGGCGGGGGCAAGGGCGCCCACCCACGAGTCGAAGAGCTGCACGGCGCTCGCGCCCGCCTCGATCTGCACCTTCAGGAAGGCGCCGGTGATCTCCGCGAGCCGGTCGAGCAGGTCGGCCCACAGCTGCGGGTCGCCGTACATCAGGGCCTTGGTGTTCTCGTGGTTACGGCTCGGGCCGCCCTCCACGAGGTAGCTCGCGAGAGTGAAAGGTGCGCCGGCGAAGCCGATGAGCGGGGTGGACCCCAGCTCGGCCGTCAGCATGCCCATCGCCTCGGTCACGTAACTCACGTCGTCCGGCGTCAGATCCCGCAGCTGGGCGAGGTCGGCGCGCGAGCGGATGGGGTTGGCGACGACCGGGCCGATGCCCGGCTTGATGTCGAGGTCGATGCCGATGGCCTTGAGGGGGACGACGATGTCGCTGAAGTAGATCGCGGCGTCGACCTTGTGGCGGCGCACCGGCTGCAGCGTGATCTCGGTGACCAGCTCCGGCATCATGCAGGACTCCAGCATGGCCGTGCCCTCGCGCACCTTGCGGTACTCGGGCAGTGAGCGCCCCGCCTGCCGCATGAACCAGACCGGCGTGTGCGGCACGGGCTCGCGCCTGCAGGCCTTCATGAAGGCGGAGTCGTACGTCGCTGCGTTCGTCGCTGCGTTCTGCTGGCCCGCGGGGCTGTTGTTGGCGCTCACCCGGAAAGTCTCGCACGGGCCCGCGCGACCCCGTCCCGAGGGACACCCTGCCTTGACCGGGGCCCCCCGCACGGGTGTCCCTCCCTGCGCGAAGCCACCGTTCCCCTTAACCTTCCCCGCATGGCTGCGGCTCAGGGACAACGGTCGGACGGCGCTGGCGAGATGGAAAGTACGGAGGGGAAGGTGGCGGAATCGACTCCGTTGCCCTTTCGGGCGGCGGTCGAGGCGCTGCGCGGGGCACGGCTTCGGCCTGAGATCGAGATCGACCCGACGAAGCCGCCCAAGCGCCTGGCCCCCCATGCGTACGCCCTGGAGGCGGCGGTGGTCGAGGGCGACGAGGACCTCGCGGACGGACGTCTCGTCCTGCTGCACGATCCGGCGGGACACGACGCCTGGCAGGGCACCTTCCGCCTTGTCACGCTCGTCCGCGCGGAGTTGGAGCCGGAGATGGCCGCGGACCCGCTGCTCCCGGAGGTCTGCTGGTCCTGGCTGACGGGCGCGCTGCAGGCGCGCGGTCTGGCCTGCGGTGAGCCGAGCGGCACGGTCACGCGCGCGGGCTCGCACTACTTCGGGGGGCTCTCCGAGCGCACGCCGGCGTCCCAGATCGAGATCCGGGCGTCGTGGACGCCGCGCGAAGGGGCGGGCGGGGTGCCGGACACGGCGGCGCACCTCGCGGCGTGGTGCGATCTGCTCTGCCAGATCGCGGGGCTGCCGCCGGTGAACCAGAGCCACGGCGAGGGGTCCGTGGTGTCGCTGCCGCAGCGGCGGGGGCCGCAGACGCCGTGACCGGGGGTCGGGCCTGCGGCGGTTGAGGGGGCCGAGGGGCCGACGGGCCGGGAGGGCTGAAGCGCGCCGGACGGGACCGGACGGTCACGCGGATGAGCGATTCTGAACGACTGCGATTCGGGTTGATCTTCGGATGATCGATCACACGTCCGAATGGTCCGAATTGTTACTCACCAAATCGTGATCATTCTCTAAAGGCGGACGGGTTTGATGCCGAAGAGGTTGGTGACCTTGACAGCACGGTTCGTCCCGGCTTAATCCCCGAGCCGGATTGCGTCCCGCACCCCAGGAGGCCTGGTGTCCGTTCTCCTCGAGCAGCCTGCAAGCCTGGTCGCCTACCGCCCGAACAAGCCGACCGCCATGGTCGTCGTGGCCGACCCCCGCGTACGCTCCACCGTCACCCGCCACCTGTGGGCCCTCGGTGTACGCGACGTGATCGAGGCCTCGTCGATCGCGGAGGCTCGTCCCCGCATCGGCAACCCCCGTGACATCTGCGTCGCAGACGTCCACCTCCCCGACGGCTCCGGCCTGACTCTCCTCTCCGAAACCCGTGCGGCGGGCTGGCCGAACGGCCTCGCCCTCTCCGCCGCCGATGACATCGGTGCCGTACGCAACGCCCTCGCGGGCGGCGTGAAGGGCTACGTCGTCACCGGCACCCGCAACAATGTCGGTCTCCCCACCCGTCCCGGCGCCGCGCCCATCGGCTCGGCCGCCGCCCGAATGCACCGCCGCCCGCCGGGCGCCCCGAGCCACCCCGGCGGCTATCGCGAGCTGTCCGGCCGTGAGGTGGAGGTTCTCCGGCTCGTCGCGGAGGGCCAGTCGAACAAGGCCATCGGCGTCTCGATGGGCCTGTCCGCCCTGACCGTGAAGAGCCACCTCGCCCGGATCGCACGCAAGCTCGGCACGGGTGACCGGGCCGGGATGGTGGCGGTGGCTCTGCGCACCGGAATCATCCACTGACTGATTTACACCCCTCGCACGCCCGTCGACGGAACGTTCCGTCGACGGGCGCTGTGCATACACAGATACCCTTGACAGGTGACCGACGCCCAAGAGACCGCAGCAGACAGTTCACTGCGAACCACCGGAGGCGGCCCTCCGGACGACGTCGAAACGGCGCCGATCCCATTGGACGAGCCGCGCGACGGCATCCCCCCGGTGGTCGCGGACGCGACCGCCCTCGCCGAGGTGATCGCCGCGTTCGCGGCAGGCAGTGGCCCCGTGGCCGTGGACGCCGAACGTGCGTCCGGCTATCGGTACGGCCAGCGTGCCTATCTCGTGCAGCTGCGCAGGGAGGGCGCGGGCAGCACGTTGATCGACCCCGTCGCCTGCCCCGACCTCTCGCAGCTGGGCGAGGCGATCTCCGATGCGGAGTGGGTGCTGCACGCCGCCACGCAGGATCTGCCCTGCCTCCGCGAAATAGGCATGATCCCCACCAGCATCTTCGACACCGAGCTCGCCGGGCGCCTCGCCGGTTTCCCGCGGGTCGGCCTCGGCGCGATGGTCGAGGGCGTACTCGGCTTCGTCCTGGAGAAGGGCCACTCGGCCGTCGACTGGTCGACGCGCCCGCTGCCCGACCCCTGGCTGCGGTACGCGGCGCTCGACGTCGAGCTGCTCGTGGACCTGCGGGACGCGCTTGAGAAGGAGCTCGACCGGCAGGGCAAACTGGAGTGGGCCCGCGAGGAGTTCGACGCGATCGCCTCCGCGCCGCCGGCGCCGCCGCGGGTCGACCCCTGGCGCCGCACCTCGGGCATGCACAAGGTGCGCCGCCGCCGTCAGATGGCGGTCGTACGGGAGCTGTGGAACGCCCGCGACAAGGTGGCCCAGCGGCGGGACGTGTCGCCCGGCAAGGTGCTCAGTGACGGCGCGATCGTGGAGGCGGCGCTGGGGCTGCCGCCCAACGTGCACGCGCTCGCCGGGCTCACCGGCTTCGGGCACCGGATGGGGCGGCGTCAGCTGGAGCAGTGGCAGGCCGCGGTGGACCGGGCCAAGGCCCTGCCCGACTCCGAGCTTCCGCAGCCCGGGCAGGCCGTGTCCGGGCCGCCGCCGCCCCGCTCCTGGGCGGACCGCGACCCCGCTGCCGCGGCTCGGCTCTCCGCTTCGCGGGCGGCGGTCTCGGCGCTGGCCGAGGAGCTGAACATGCCGCAGGAGAACCTGATCACTCCGGACACGGTCCGGCGCGTCTGCTGGGAGCCTCCGGCTCAGGTGGAACCGGATTCCGTGGCCGCGGCGCTCGCCTCGCACGGGGCGCGCCAGTGGCAGATCACCCAGGTCACTCCGGCCCTGGTGACGGCCCTCACGACGGACTGACCTGTCCGCGGGGCGGTGCCTTGCCGGCGCGGCCGTGCCCCGCAGTGGGGGGTGGCCCTGCCGTCGCGGGCTGATCCGCCGCTGCGCGGCGGATGTCTCCCACCCACCCACCCGTTTACCCCGCGTTGCGAGGTGAAGGGGCGGGTGGGTGGTTCGCGTTGCGGTGCCGCCTGGCGGGGGCGGCTGCTCCTACGGCCCTGGGGGATGCGGGACACCCGGGCGGGCGGACGGGACAGCGGCCGCCCCACCGAACCGGTGGACGCCGGGCGCTCGGGCGGGCGGGCGGGAAACATCCGTCGCGAAGCGGCGGAACAGGAACCACCCCACCGAGCCGCGGATACAGACCGCCCCCCGGTGGACGCCGGGTGCTCGGGCGGGTGGGCGGGAGACATCCGTCGCGAAGCGGCGGGACAGGGGCCGCCCCACCGAGCCGCGGAAACACACCGACCCAACCCCGGTAGATGCCGGGCACCGGGCGGGCGGGAGAGATCCGTCGCGGAGCGGCGGGCCGGGGCCGCCCCGCATCCACCACAGGGCGGGACAAGAACACGGAGAGATCAGCACGCGCGCCCCGCCACAGCGCGCAAGACATCCCCCGCCAAGACACACCACCCCACCGAAACCCAAGTGTGACCTTCGCCTCCCCGAGGCACCCCGTGCCAGCCCTTGGCCGCATAGTTACCGGCAAGTAGCATGGATGAGGAAAAGCGCCTGCAAGCGCCAGCGCCCCGCACCCTGGAGGAGAGCCATCGTGCCTCGTACCGTCAGGGACGTCGTCTTCGTTGATGGCGTCCGCACCCCGTTCGGCAAGGCGGGCCCGAAGGGCATCTACCACGAGACCCGTGCGGATGACCTGATCGTGAAGGCCATCCGGGAGCTGCTCCGCCGCAACCCGGCGCTCGACCCCGCCAAGATCGACGAGGTCGCCATCGCCGCGACCACGCAGATCGGCGACCAGGGTCTGACGCTGGGCCGCACGGCCGGCATCCTGGCCGGGCTTCCGCAGTCCGTGCCGGGCTACTCCATCGACCGCATGTGTGCGGGCGCGCTGACCGCCGTGACGGCGACCGCGGGCTCCATCGCGTTCGGTGCGTACGACGCCGTCATCGCCGGTGGCGTCGAGCACATGGGCCGCCACCCCATGGGCGAGGGCGTCGACCCGAACCCCCGGTTCGTGAGCGAGAAGCTCGTCGACGAGTCCGCCCTCTTCATGGGCATGACCGCCGAGAACCTCCACGACCGCTACCCGAGCATCACCAAGCAGCGCGCCGACGAGTACGCCGTGCGCTCGCAGGAGAAGGCCGCCAAGGCCTACGCCAACGGCAAGATCCAGCAGGACCTCGTGCCCGTCTCCGTACGGCGGACGAACGAGGAAGCCGGCGAGACCGGCTGGGGCCTCGCCACCGCCGACGAGCCGATGCGGCCCGGCACCACCCTGGAGAGCCTCGCAGGCCTCAAGACGCCGTTCCGTACGCACGGCCGCGTCACCGCGGGCAACGCAGCGGGCCTCAACGACGGCGCCACGGCGTCGATCATCGCCTCCGAGGACTTCGCCCGCGAGCACGACCTGCCGGTCAAGATGCGGCTCGTCTCGTACTCCTTCGCGGGTGTCGAGCCCGAGGTCATGGGCTACGGGCCCATCCCCGCCACGGAGAAGGCGCTCGCCCAGGCGGGCCTGTCCATCTCCGACATCGGTCTCTTCGAGATCAATGAGGCCTTCGCCGTGCAGGTGCTCGCCTTCCTGGAGCACTACGGCATCGCGGACGACGACGCGCGCGTCAACCAGTACGGCGGCGCCATCGCGTACGGCCACCCCCTCGCCTCCTCCGGCGTGCGTCTGATGACGCAGCTGGCGCGGCAGTTCGAGGAGCAGCCGGACGTCCGCTACGGCCTGACGACGATGTGCGTCGGCTTCGGCATGGGCGCCACCGTCATCTGGGAGAACCCGAACCACAAGGACGCCGGAGGCGACAAGTGAGCAGCTCCACCACTGAGCTTCTGAAGGGCGCGGCCGAGCTGTTCCCGGACGAGGTCGTCACGCAGGCGCACGTACGCCACCTCGACCTGCCGGCCGGCGCCGGGCGCTTCGCGCTCATCACGCTGGACAACGGCTTCGACCACACCAAGCCGACCACCTTCGGCCCCGGCTCCCTGGCGAACCTGAACACCGCCATCGACCAGGTCGAGAAGGAGGCGGCCGAGGGCACGATCGTCGGCGTCGGTGTCACCGGCAAGCCGTTCATCTTCGCCGTCGGCGCCGACCTCAAGGGCGTGGAGATCCTCAAGCACCACGAGGACGCGCTCGCCATCGGCAAGGGCGGCCACGAGGTCTTCAAGCGGCTCTCGGGCCTCGCCGTGCCGACCTTCGCGTACTACAACGGCGCTGCCATGGGCGGCGGTGTCGAGGTCGGTCTGCACTGCTCGTACCGCACCGTCTCCAAGGCGCTCCCGGCGTTCTCGCTGCCCGAGGTCTTCCTCGGTCTCGTACCGGGCTGGGGCGGCTGCGCGCTGCTCCCGAACCTGATCGGCGCCGACAAGGCCGTCTCGGTCATCATCGAGAACTCGCTGAACCAGAACCGCCAGCTCAAGGGCAAGCAGGTCTTCGAGCTCGGCATCGCCGACGCGCTCTTCGAGGGCGCGGACTTCCTGGAGCAGTCGCTGATCTGGACGGCCTCCGTCCTCAACGGCTCGCTCACGGTGGACCGCCCCGAGATCGACCGCGGCGAGGCCTGGGACGCCGCCGTCGCGCGCGGCCGTGGCATCGCGGACTCCAAGGTGCACGGTGCGGCCCCCGCCGCCTACCGCGCCCTGGAGATCATCGCGGCCGCGAAGGACGGCGACCTGCAGCAGGGCTTCGACGCCGAGGACAAGGCGCTCGCCGACCTCATCATGGGCGGCGAACTGCGCAGCGGCATCTACGCCTTCAACCTCGTCCAGAAGCGCGCCAAGCGCCCGGCGGGTGCCCCGGACAAGAACCTGGCGCGCCCGGTCACCAAGGTCGGCGTGGTCGGCGCCGGTCTGATGGCCTCGCAGCTCGCGCTGCTCTTCCTGCGCCGCCTCGAGGTGCCGGTCGTCCTGACCGACATCGACCAGGCGCGCGTGGACAAGGGCGTCGGCTACGTCCACGAGGAGATCGACAAGCTCCTCCTCAAGGGCCGCGTCAACCAGGACAAGGCGAACCGTCTGAAGGGGCTCGTCTCCGGCGTGCTCGACAAGGCCGAGGGCTTCTCCGACGCCGACTTCATCATCGAGGCCGTCTTCGAGGAGATCGGCGTCAAGCAGCAGGTGTTCGCCGAGGTGGAAGCCGTCGCTCCGGCGCACGCCATCCTCGCGACCAACACCTCCTCGCTCTCGGTCTCCGAGATGGCGTCGAAGCTGAAGCACCCCGAGCGGGTCGTCGGCTTCCACTTCTTCAACCCGGTCGCGATCCTGCCGCTCCTGGAGATCGTGCGCGGCGAGCAGACGGACGACGCCTCGCTCGCCACGGCCTTCGGTGTCGCCAAGAAGCTGAAGAAGACCGCGGTCCTCGTGAAGGACGCCCCGGCGTTCGTCGTGAACCGCATCCTCACCCGCTTCATGGGCGAGATCCAGAACGTCATCGACGAGGGCACCCCGGTCGCCGTCGCCGAGAAGGGCGTCGAGCCGCTCGGTCTGCCGATGTCGCCGCTGGTGCTCCTTGAGCTGGTCGGCCCCGCCATCGGTCTGCACGTGTCGGAGACCCTGAACCGCGCCTTCCCCGAGCGCTTCACCGTGTCCCCGAACCTCGCGGCGGTCGTCAAGGCCGGCAAGCGCGGCTTCTACGTCTACGACTCCGGCAAGCCGGAGCTGGACCCCGAGGTCGCTGCCCTCCTCAAGCAGGGCGACTCCGTCCTGACCGAGGAGCAGGTCCGTGACCGCGTGCTGGACGCCGTGGCGCAGGAGATCGGCCTGATGCTCGACGAGGGCGTCGTCGCCGAGGCGCAGGACATCGACCTGTGCCTGATCACCGGTGCGGGCTGGCCCTTCCACCTGGGCGGCATCACGCCGTACCTGGACCGTGAGGGCGTCAGCGAGCGCGTCAACGGCAAGAAGTTCCTGGCGCCGGGCGTGGCCAGCGTTCCCGCGTAACACTGCCGTACACGGGCGATGCCCGGCAGGCCTCCTGGTCTGCCGGGCATCGGTCGTTGTGCGCTTGCCGCTTACACCCGCGTCCACGCGTCGAGCGCGAGGCCCGACTCCGCCTTCTGCCGCGCGATCCGCAGCGTGCCGTCCAGGCCGATCGTCGCCATGACCACGCGGTCCTGCGCGTCGAGGGCCAACGCCGGTGTGCCCAGACAGGGTTCGCCCGTCTCGGCCCACCAGACGCCCGCCTGCTCGTCCTGCGTCGGGTACGCAGCTATGACCGGGCGGCCGTCCGCGCCCCGGTGCGCGAGGACCGTGCAGTCGTGGCCCTCTATCGTCGCGCGCACGGCGGCCGTGGGTCCCGCGTCGGGGGTGCCGCCGAGGGGCCGTACCTCCGCCTCGGCCTCTCCGGAGCGGTGGGCCAGGACTCCCTTGCCGCGGGCGTCGGTGGCGTAGTACGTGAGGCGGTCCGGGGCCGTCTCCAGGGCCGCGCCCGAGCCGGAGGCCGGGGGCAGCGGGATGTCGTCGGTGCGCTGGAACCCGTCGCCCTGCTTCTCCTGCGTCCAGTGCAGCGTCTTGTTCTCGGCCGGGCCGAAGACCTCGACGCGGCCGGTGGACGTGGCGACCGCCGTGATGCCGTCGAGGACCTCACGGACCTTGAAGTCCTTCCAGCCCTCCCATTTGCCGCCCTTGCCCTCGCGCCGCAGCCGCACGCTGTGCACCGCGTCCCGCACGAAGACGTGGACCGATCCCGAGGCGTCCACCGCGGCGGTCGGAGCCCCCAGGTGCGGGGCGCGCTCGACCATCTTGGTGTGCGGGTTGCCGAGCGAGCGCCAGTCCATGAGCGGACGGCCCGACTGGTACTGGACGGCGTGCACGACGTCGACCTCCGTGCCGCCGCCCTCCTTGGGACGCGTGCGCAACGCGACGAAGTGCACGTACCCGTCGGCGCCTTGGGCCAGGGTGAGGTGGCTCAGGTGCGACGCGTCGAAGAGGTCCGGGCCGCTCCAGTCCGGGCCGCCGGGGCGGTCCTGGGTCCAGCGCAGCAGACCGTCCGCCGAGCGGGCGTACGCGGTGAGCCTGCCGTCCTTGCCGCGCAGCAGCCAGCTTCCGGTGGCGAGGGTGGCGCTCGCGACCTGGCCGGCGGTGGGGGCCGTCGGGCGGGAGGGCTCCCGCTCCGGCCTTGGGGAGGACCTCAGCGGCATGACTCGGCGCCGACCTTCCTACGAGCGTGCGATTTCTCCGGCCCGTTCAGTCTACGTTCGCCGGGGACGGCTCCCGGCCGGGGCTCGGCGCCCGGTGTGCCAGTCTTGCGCCATGGGAACTCTGCTCGTCGTGGACGCCGCCAACGTCGTCGGCTCGGTGCCCGACGGCTGGTGGCGCGACCGCCGCGGGGCCGCCGAGCGGCTGCGGGACGGGCTCGTGACGTACGCGCGGGAGGGCCTGCCCGGTCATCCGGGACCGCTGGAGGTGGTCCTCGTCGTGGAGGGCGCGGCGCGCGGCATCGAGTCCGTGCCCGGCGTACGCGTGGAGAGCGCGCCCGGCAGCGGCGACGACCGCATCGTGGAGCTGGCCGCCGCGGCCGGAGAGCGCCCCTGCCTGGTCGTCACGGCCGACCGCGAACTGCGCCGCCGGGTGGGCGAGTCGGGGGCCCAATGCGCGGGCCCCCGAACCGTACGTCCTGTGTAGCCGCCGCTCAGAGCCGCTTGGCGCTGCGCAGCGTGGCGGCGTAGTAGCCGTTGCCGTCGAGGCGGGACGTGCCGCCCTTGTCGCCGATCGTGGGGCCGTTGACCTCCTCGCGGCTGGAGATGAAGATCTTGTGGCCGTCGGCGTCGTGGCCGAGGAAGATCCCCACGTGGTCCAGGCGCTCCTTGGTGCGGGCGTCCAGCTTGAAGAAGACCAGGTCACCGGGCTGCACGACGTCGATGGACTTGGGCCGGTCCGCTTTGCCGACGCCCTTGAGCTCGATGACGTCCGTGCCCGCCTTGCCACGCGCCATGCCGTTGGCCGTGCGGGGCAGGCCGTCGCCGGTCTTGTCGTCGGCCATCAGGGGGTAGCGGGCGCGGTAGCCGAAGACGGTGCGGATGAATCCGGAGCAGTCCATGGAGCGGGCCCGCATCGTCTCCGGCTGGATCGTCGTGCCGCTGCGGAACGTGTACGGGATGCCGAGGTAGTCGAAGAAGTCCGACTGCTCCAGACGCAGGTCGTTGCCCGCGCTGCCGTCGGGGTTGAGCGGGCCGAAGTTGGCGTCGCCCGCGTAGGCGATGCCCTCGTCGTCCTTCTTGACGGGCGCGCCCTGCACGTACTGGAACGCCATCGCGAAGATGTCGTCCTCCTCGCTGCCGGCGAACTCCTTGTACCAGTCCTTGAACCACTTCTCCTTCTCGGCGCCCTCGCGCCAGGTCTCCGGCATCAGCCGCGCCCAGTCGTTCGTGACGACGCGGGACTTGGTGTTCGCGGGCTCGGTGAAGGTGCGGCTCGGTCCGGTCAGCGTCGCGGTGCGGGCGTTGTCGGTGAAGGTCGCGATGACCTTGCCGCCCTCGGTGCGCAGGACGGAGCGGGCGGGGTTCTTCAGGCGCTCCCACTTCTGCTTCCCGCTGTCCGGCTGCCCGTTGCTGTTCTGCAGGCCGCCGGGGGTGTCGGTGACGGCCTGCACCTTGGGCGCTCTGGCTTCTTCGTCCTTGCGCAGTTCCACGGTCAGGTACGCGCTGCCCGCGAGGAGGGCGAGCACGGTCGCCGCGTGCAGGACGGGACGCTTCTTCTTGGGCGGCATGAATGACTCCTGGGAATCAGGCGGACGGCATGAAGCCGAGGAGGATCCCGGCGGTGAGGACGACGTAGGCCATGAGCGTCACCGAGCCCGTGGCGAGCAGCGTGGGGCCCTTGGGCTGGCGCACCAGCTGGTAGGCGATCAGGCCGGGGACGATGAACCCGAGCGTCTGGTTCGCGTACATGAGCGGGAACTCGATCGACAGGACGATCATCACGGTCGCCTGGAGGGTGACGCCGAGCAGCACGACCGCGGCGAAGAGGCGCTTGCCGTAGAGGATCACGAACTTCTGCATCAGCAGCGTGCCGACGTAGGTCAGTACGGTCACGCCGAGCACCATGGCCGCGCGCTGCAGGTCCTCGACGAGGGTCAGCGCGAGCCAGCCCGGCGTGATCATGCCGCCGGGCGAGAGGTTGGTCGTCAGATAGCAGACCAGGGAGAAGAGCAGCCCGAGCGCGATGCCGACCGCGGCGATCTCGGGGGTGAGGACGGAGGGAATCAACGGGGCTCTCCTGGGCTGTGCCACTGCTGGTCGTCGTCTTGGGCGGGCGGTACGGGGGCGACCCTCGGCTCGAACATGCCGCGGGGCGCGGGGGGTTGGGGCTGCTGCTGGTACTGCTGGTGCTGCTCGTGCGGCTGGTAGTGCTGGTAGGGCTCTTGCGGCGCGTAGGCCCGAGGCTGCGGGACCTGGACCTGCTGGAGCTGGGCCGTGGAGTACCGCGACTCGTACGCCTCCGGGTAGTGCTGGTAGGGGTCCACGTGCGGCTCGTAGAACGGCGCGGGCTCCTCGGGGGCCTGCTCCTCGCTCTCGTCCGGCGGCAGCTCCGCGAGGTGTTCCAGGAGCAGCTCGCCCTGGCCGTGGATGTTGCCGATCGCCACGAGGGAGGAGTCGGCGCCGAGCTGACCGAGGATCTGGTGCAGGAACTCCTCGGGGTCGCGCCGGTCGCCGCCGAGGTCCACCGCGCGCCCGCGCCACTCGGCGGGGATCGCGTCGATGGCGGACTTGGCGGGGTGCCCGATGACGAAGACCTTCTCCGGCTGGAGGTCGGGGATGATCTCGCCCATCTGGCCGTTGCGCTCGACGCGGTCGGGACGGCAGTTGATGACCACGTGGAGCGGGCGGTGGATGGCGCCGAGGTCGAGCAGCTGGTTGATGTTCATCAGCGTCGACTCGGGGTCGTTGGCCGCGAAGACGTTGGCGAAGCGCACCTTCTTGCCGTCCTCGGTGGCGTACCGCTCGACCGAGAGGACACCGGGGTCCGGCGGGGCGTCGTACATGCCCTGGAGTGCGACCTCGCGGCCGACGCCGAGGAGCTCGGCGACCTTGAGCGCGATCGACACGTTCTCCTTGAAGGTGAACCAGCTGAAGCCGCGCAGCTCGTCGTCGGTCACCGTCTCGGGGTCGGCGTAGATCAACTGGCAGTTCCGCGCGTCGGCCTCCTCCTGGAGGATGTCGAAACGATCCTTCTCGGCGGTGACGCAGATGCCGTTCTCCGGCATGGAGCGGCAAAGGGAGCGCGCCACGTCGTCGAGGGTGGGGCCCATCTCGGCGAGGTGGTCCTCGCGGACGTTGCAGAGCACGCCGATGGTGGAGCGGATCAGCTTGGACTGGTTGATCTCCTGGAGCGCGGGCATGACCGCCATGCACTCGATGACCAGGGCGTCCGGGTTGTACGCGGCGGCCCGGCGCACGATGCCGATCTGCTCGACGACGTTGGCGATGCCGAACTTGCGGTAGACGGGCTCCTCGGTGGCGTCCGGGTGGATGAACCGGGCCGCGGTGCCGGTGGTCTTGGCGACCGTGTTGAGCCCGCCGCCCCGCAGGGCGCCCGCGCAGAGGCGGGTGATGGAGGACTTGCCGCGGATGCCGTTGACGAGGACCCGGGAGGGGATGTGCTCCAGGTTGGCGAAGTGCCGCCGCTGTTCGACGATTCCGGCGGCGAGCAGGATGGCGCCGCACACCACGAGCACGGTGTAGAGGAAGAGCACGGGGTTCAGTTCCTTCCGGCGAGGCCGGCCGTGACGCCGTCCCGCTTGCGCTGTGTGCCCGTCGGCAGCTGCTGCCTGATGAGTTCCAGGCTGCGGGTGACGGCGCCGACCTCGTCGTGGTGGCGCGGGTAGAGGACGGTGCGGCGGTCCCCGTCGGCGAGTGCCTCGGCCTGGTCGGCGAGGTGCCGCAGCGGCCGTACGACGACGATGTGCAGCCAGCCGAGACAGGCGGCCGCCGCGGTGATGCCGAGGAGACCGGCGAGGACGGTGCGGTTCTGCAGGCTGTACTCGGGGATGGCCAGGGCCGATGCGGGCTGCCAGGTGACCACGGTCCAGTTGAGGGCCTGGGCGACGCCGCCGCCCGCGAACGGGGCCGCCGCCGCGATCCGGACGTCACCGTCGTCCCGGTGCAGGGCGCCGTCGGCGCGCGGCTTCTCGACGCCCTTGCCCGCGACGGACTTCGCGAGCTCGGTGATGCGACCGCCCGGCAGGTCCTGGAACTCGCGGTAGCCGGTGTTGGCGCCGATCACCCTGCGCTTGTCGTCGACGACGCGGACCTCACCGAGGCCGGGGCGCCCGAGCAGCGAGTTGAGGAACTCGATGCGGAACTCGCCCACCACGGCGGCGCCCTTGCGGCCCGGCACCTCGGCCGTGCCGAGGATCACGGGCTTCTTGCCGCCCTCGTCGATGACCCGGACGGGCTGCGTCGACGCGCCCTCGCCATCCGGGCTGCGGGGGTCGTCGCCCGCCCGGGCGAGGACCTTGCCCGAGGCGTCGAGGACGTACAGGGACTGGTATCGGGTGTGCTGGTGCAGGGTGCCTTCGAGGACCTTGGTCATGTCCGAGGCCTCGGTGCGGTCGCCGATGAGGGTGGCGACCGAGGTGAGGTCGGCGTGGCCTTCGTTGAGGGCGCGGCGGACCCGGTCGGTGAGGGTGTCGGTGCGCTCGCGCTGGTCGGCGACCATCTGCTGCGGGATGTCGACGCCGTTGCCCGCGCGGTTGAGCAGCAGCATGAGCGGCGCGGACCAGGCGAGCAGGAGCACGGCGCAGACCGCGAGGAGGGTGCGGCTGCCCCGCTTGCCGCGGCGGGCCGGCCTGTCCTGCTGGTCGGTGGGCGCGCCGAGCAGCTGGCGGCGCAGCCGTTCGAGGGCGGCGCCGATACGGGCGGCCTCGCCGCGGCGCGGTACGGAGACGGGCCGTTCGAGGTCGCCGCGGGTGAGCCTGCGGCCCTCCAGGAACAGCTGGATCAGCGGGCGCTGCACGGTCCGCAGGAGCAGGAAGACCGTGACCCCGCCGATGAGCAGCAGGGCGGCCGCGGCGAGTACCCCGAAGGCCGAGCTGTTGGTGGCCGTCCGGTCCTCGGCGACCGGGACCATCGCGACGACGGAGAGGCCGAGCTCGGTGGCCATGGTGGTCTCGCCCGGCTCGGGCGCGGCGAGGCCTGCGTACCCGGCGACGGCCCGCTGGCCGAGGTGGCCTTCGCCGGTGAGGTGGCCGCTGACGCCGGCGAAGCCGCCGGAGCCGGGCTCCTTCGACATGATCGGGTGCTCGCGGGTCTTCTTGGCGGCGGTCGTGGCGAACGCCTTGAGCTGTGCCTCGGACCGCTTGATCTCCTCGCGCGGGCCTTCGCCGCTGACCTGCTCCGGCTCGGGGATGCCGTCCTGGCTGAGGACGCCGCCGTCATGGCTGACGACGGCGATGGAGCGGGATTTGCCGAGGCTGATGCCGGGGAAGCGCAGGCTGCTCGACGCGACGAGGAGCTGCTGCGGCTCGCCCTTCCAGGTGAGCAGGGCGAAGGAGAGCAGGCGCGTCTCGCCGTTCTCCAGGCGCACCATGCGCGGGGCGAGGCCGTCCTCGTCCGCGAGCTTGCCGCGGTCGATGGCGGTCAGCGGCAGGTTCTCGCCGCGGGCGGCGAGGAGCTTGCCCGAGGAGATTTCGACGACCGCGGTGCCCATCCACTTCTGGTAGACGCTGCCGATCTTGTCGAGGACCGCGTCCGCGGGGACCGGGTCGCCCGCGCTGAAGAGCTCGGCGGTCCGGGTCAGGTCGGTCACGGACTCGTCGATGGAGGCGCGCAGCGCGATGGCGCCGTCCTCGGCGAAGTGCTGCTGGGACGACTTCACCGCCTTGGGTACGGCTTCCTGGCCTGCGCGGCCGAGGGTGAGGGCGGTGATGCCCGCGAGGGCGAGGAGCAGGACCGACAGCACGGCGATCGGTGGACGAATGCCACCTATCAGGGACATGTCGGTCCTTCGGCGGACCTTGTGCCGCCGCTTCGAACGCGAAGCGGCCAAGGGGTGCTCCTCTCCTGGAATCACGCGGGAACGTGAAGTGATGCGGGACTTCCGGTGGTGCGGGGACTTCCGGTGGTGCGGTGGCGTGAGGTGACGCACGGCCGCGCGAGCGCAGAGTGATGCGTTCCGGAGAGCTTGGACCTACGAGACAACCGAAGGGATGCACGAGAAAGGGAAAATGTGAGCTAGCTCGCGCTGAACGTCCGACGTCCGTTACGTCAGGAGACGCACGGCCCCTGCGTCAGGCGCCGCAGGCGGGGCCTTATCTTCGAACCACCATGAAGCGCTCACGCACTCCCGCACCCGGCCGATGACGATCGCAAAGAAGCTCCGGGTCTTCGCCGTCGTGGCCTTCGCCGTCACGACGGCCGGGATCCTCGGCCTCGTGCAGTGCGGGGGCGACCCACGGGGCAAGGACGACAAGCCCTCCGGCCAGGGCCTCGAACGGCTGATCACCGACTACACCGCCGGCTTCCACGCGGACAGCGGATACCGCCGCCCCACGCGCGAGGACCGGCGCACGATGGCAGCGGGCATCGCGCTGCTCCTCGATCACGAACGCACGGAGGCCGAACGCCGCCTCGCCGAGGTGGACTTCGCGGTCCGCACCGTCACCGACCCGGCGGGCGGCCGGCGGTTCGCCGAGGTCGCCGAAGCCGCCGACCGCTCCGACGGCGGCTCGGCACCGCGCGGCTGGGGGCGTGTCTACGTCGACCTCGACTCCCCCGTCCGCTGGTCGGCCCAGATCCCGCACCCGGTCGCCGACCGGTACACCGAACGGCTCGGCGCGGAGCTCATGAGCCGCTCACCCGGCGGCGTACTGGTCGTCGCGGGAGCACATCGCGAAGCCGGGCGCGGCGACGAGGCGGATGTGGCGCACCGCAGGGACAGCGTCTTTGACGCCGTCTGCGCCGAGCTGGTGCGCCGCGGGCTCCCCGGCGTGCAGCTGCACGGGATGGACGACGAATCCGCGCCGGAGCACGATGTCGTCGCCTCCACGGGCCGGGGCAGGGACGCCGTCACCGAGGGCCGCGACCTCGCGGACGCACTGCGGAAGCGGGGCTACGACGTCTGCCGCGCCTGGGCCAGGTCCTGCCCCCTCGCGGGCCGCTCCAATCTGCAGGGCCGGACGGCCGCGGCGCACGACGTGCCGTTCCTGCACATCGAGCTCGGCCACCGGATCCGCGAGGACCGTGCCCGCTCGGCGGAGGCGGTCGAGGCCCTGGCGGACGTCACACGCACCTGGCGGCGCGACGGTTAGCGGGCCTCTGACCGATCTCCGTGGAGGAAGGAGCGGCGTCCGGTCGTGCACTCGGCGTACCGGCCGGAAGGTGCGGCGAGACGACATGCCGGGCGCCGCGACGCGGCGGAGGTCCGTCAGAAGCCCCCTGGCCGCCCGCCCCGTACCAGCCCCGCACCGGCCGTCCCCTCGCCTCTCACCGCCCCTGGTCCACCCGCGCGTACACCACCGCTCCCCCGACCCGCAGCACCGGCCGGTAGTCCACCGTGAGCACCCGCCGCAGCGACGGCACCCGGTCAGGGCCGTACGGCTTGCCCCGTGAGTCGTCGACCACGAGCGCCGGCGGGTGGCGTCGCAGCTCTTCGCGGAAGACGGGCCAGGCGCCCTCGACCGCGTACTTCTCCCCCACCTGCGGCCCGTTGCGGCCCCCGCTGTAGTTGGTGAGCAGCCCGGCCGTGAGATAGCGGCTCGCAGGGGCGCGGTCGGCGAGCCAGTACGTCTCCGGGTGTATCCCCCACACCAGCACCTTCTCCTTCGGGCCGGTACGGGACTCGACCGCCTCCGCGAGCCGCGCCGCGTGCGCCAGTTCGGGCCGTGGCGCGAGGAGACCCCAGGCCAGGAACACCGCGCACGAGCACCCCGTGACGACGACCGCCCTGGCCGTGCGCTCACGCGGCAGGCTCTGCAACGCCGCCGTGCCCAACAGGGCGAGCGGCGGCATCAGTTGCAGGTAGTAGTGGCCGAAGAAGTGGAAGCCGAGCGAGACCGCCGCCGCCGATGACGCGAGCCACAGCCACAGCTCGGCCGCCCCGGTCCGGGCGACGCACAGGACGCGCAGGACCGGCGGGATGATCCCCGCACAGGCCCCCGCGAGGACCGCCGCGTTCACCAGGCCCCGCCCCAGCACGTGGAGTTCGGAGCCGGTGAAGGAGGCGTACGCGCCCGACCCCGTCACCGTCCAGAACACGAAGCCCGCGGGGGCCGTCAGGACGGCCGCGGCGACGACGGGACCGCACAGGCCCGCCGCGAGGCGCGCCGCGCACCAGCGGGAGGCCCCGTCCCGCCACAGCAGCCAGGCCACCGGCAGGAGCACCGCTCCCCCGGTCTGTTTGGCGAGGAACGCGCAGGCCACCGCCGCCCCCGCGGAGCCCCACCGGCGGCGGTCCGCGCACCACATGGCGGCTGCCGTGCACGGCAGCATGAAGATCTCGAAGCTGGCCGCCTGGGCGTCCTGCGGGTTCAGGCCGATCGAGATCAGGAGGTAGAGGACGCCCGCCGTGCGTCCCGCCGCGTCCCCCCAGCGCCGCCGGGCCAGGGAGGCCAGGAAGACCGCCGTCAGAAGCTGGGCGGTGACGGCGAGCACCTTGAGCGGCAGGAGCGAGGAGTCGCCGAAGAGCGCGAAGGACCCCTCGTACAGCCAGGGGACGAGCGGCGGTTTGCGGTCGACGACCGTTTCGTAGAGCTCGCCGCCGTGCGCCAATATCCGGGCCTGTACGGCGAGATAGCCCTCGTCGGGGTTCCACAGCGGCCACCGGAAGGAGGGCAGCCGGGTCACGCACGCCAGGGCGGCGAGCAGCGGGAGCAGACGCACCCAGTAGGCGCCCCCACCGCCCCGGACGCGCTCCCCGGACGGGCCCGATCCCCGAAGGGTACTTACGGAACGTAGCGATGCGGTGGGCTCGACGAGCATACGGTGCACGCTATCCGGCCCCGCAGTCCCCATCGGAACGGGACATACGGGGCCGGATGTGAAGGAGTGCCGAGGAACGCCGGAGAGCGGCAACTACCGTGCGTCGTCGGCGTGCGGGTCGCGCTGGTGCAGACGGCTGTGCGAACGCCCGTACGCGAAGTAGATCACCACGCCGATGACCATCCAGACCGCGAACCGCAGCCAGGTCTCGGCGGGCAGGTTCAGCATCAGCCACAGCGAGGCGAGCACCGACAGGACGGGAACGAACGGCACCAGCGGGGTGCGGAAGGAACGCGGCAGGTCGGGGCGCTGCTTGCGGAGCAGGACCACGCCGATCGCGACCACCACGAAGGCGAACAGCGTCCCGATGTTGACCAGTTCGGCCAGCTCGTCGATGGAGGTGAAGCCCGCGACGATCGCGACGATGCCGCCGAGCAGCAGCGTCGAGCGGTAAGGGGTGCCGAACTTGGGGTGGACCTTGGAGAAGGTCAGGGGCAGCAGTCCGTCACGGCTCATCGCGAAGAACACCCGGGTCTGGCCGAGCAGCAGGATCATGCAGACCGAGGTCAGGCCGACCGCGGCGCCGAAGCTGATCAGGCCCGCCCAGAAGGGGTGCCCGACGGCCTTGAACGCGTCCGCCAGCGGTGCGTCCGTGGAGAGTTCGGTGTACTTCTGCATGCCCGTGACGACGACGGAGACGGCGACGTAGAGGATCGTGCAGATGAAGAGCGAGCCGAGGATGCCGCGCGGCACGTCGCGCTGCGGGTTGTGCGTCTCCTCGGCGGCGGTGGCGACGATGTCGAAGCCGATGAACGCGAAGAAGACCACGGCCGCCGCGGTGAAGATGCCCATGACGCCGAAGTGCGAGGGCGTGAAGCCGAACATCAGCTGGACAAGGGGCGCCGTGATGCCGCCGCCGCCCTCGGCGGGCTCGGACGGCGGGACGAACGGGTCGTAGTTGGAGCCGGTGATGAAGAGGGCGCCGACGATGACGACCAGGAGCACCACCGTCACCTTGACGGCGACGATCACATTGGTGACCCGCGACGACAACTTCATCCCGGCGACCAGGATGCCGGTCAGGACGATGACGAGCAGGCAGGCGAGGAGGTCGAAGCCGAAGCTGCCCTCGTGGGTTCCGCTCATCGCCTGCGGCAGGTGCCAGCCGGCCGAATCGAGCAGCGAGCGGATGTAGCCCGACCAGCCGACGGCGACCACCGCGCAGCCGAGCGCGAGTTCCAGGATGAGGTCCCAGCCGATGATCCAGGCGGGGAACTCGCCCAGCGAGGCGTACGAGAAGGTGTACGCCGATCCCGCCACCGGCACCGTCGAGGCGAACTCGGCGTAACAGAGCGCCGCGAGGCCGCAGACGAGTCCCGCGACGACGAAGGCGAGGGCGACCGAGGGGCCCGCCGTCTCCTTGGCGATCTTTCCGGTCAGCACGAAGATGCCGGTGCCGATGATGACACCGACGCCGAAGACCGTGAGATCGAGGGCGGACAGGGACTTCTTGAGCGCGTGTTCCGGCTCCTCGGTGTCCCTGATGGACTGCTCGACGCTCTTCGTCCTGAAGAGACTGCTGCTCACGGGCGTACCTCCCACGCTTGTCGTCCCCGACATGATCGAGAGGGCGGGTACCCCGTAAGCCCCGGCGCGAGCCTATTCACGCGAATGGGCCGGTTTCACCACCCGTACAGGGTGGTGAAACCGGCCCGTCGGCGGTGCGGGTTGACTCAGTCGCGCGCGGGTTCCCCGGCCTCGACGGAGTCGACGGCGGCCGTGCGCTCGTACCGTCCGTCGAGCTTGGCGACCAGGCCGGTGACCTGGCGGGAGATGTCCGGCGCCGTCAGACCGATCTCGGCGAGGATCTCCTTGCGCGATGCGTGGTCGAGGAAGCGCGGCGGGATGCCGAAGTCGCGCAGCGGTACGTCGACGCCCGCGTCGCGCAGGGCCTGGGAGACGGCCGAACCGACGCCGCCCGCGCGCGAGTTGTCCTCGACGGTGACGACCACGCGGTGCTGCTCGGCGAGCGGGGCGAGCGCCTCGTCGACGGGCTTGACCCAGCGGGGGTCGACGACCGTGGTCGTGATGCCCTGCTTGTCCAGGAGGCCCGCGATCTCCAGGCACATGGGCGCGAGCGCGCCCACGGACACGAGGAGGACGTCGGGGCGGTTGGTGCCCGCCTTGCGCAGGACGTCCATGCCGCCGACCTTGCCGACGGCCTTGACCGCCGGGCCGACCGCGCCCTTCGAGTAGCGGACGACCGTCGGGGCGTCGTCGACCTCGACGGCCTCGCGCAGCTGGAGGCGGACCTGGTCGGCGTCGCGCGGGGCGGCGATCCGCAGGGTCGGCACGCACTGCAGGATCGACATGTCCCACATGCCGTTGTGCGAGGCGCCGTCCGTGCCGGTGACGCCCGCCCGGTCCAGGACGAAGGTGACACCGCACTTGTGCAGGGCCACGTCCATCAGGAGCTGGTCGAAGGCGCGGTTGAGGAAGGTCGCGTAGACGGCGAAGACGGGGTGCAGGCCGCCGGTGGCCAGGCCCGCCGCCGATGTGGCCGCGTGCTGCTCGGCGATGCCCACGTCGTAGACCCGGTCGGGGAACTCCTCGGCGAACTTCTTCAGGCCGACCGGCTGGAGCATGGCGGCCGTGATCGCGACGATGTCCTCGCGCTCGCGGCCGAGCTTGACCATCTCCTCGCCGAAGACGGAGGTCCAGTCCATGCCGGAGGCCGAGATCGGCAGGCCGGTGTCCGGGTGGATGACGCCGACGGCGTGGAAGTGGTCCGCCTCGTCCTCCAGGGCGGGCTTGTAGCCGCGGCCCTTCTCGGTGATGCAGTGCACGATGACCGGTCCGCCGAAGCGCTTGGCGCGCGTCAGGGCGGACTCCAGGGCCTCGATGTCGTGGCCGTCGATCGGGCCGACGTACTTCAGGCCGAGGTCCTCGAACATGCCCTGCGGGGCGATGAAGTCCTTCAGGCCCTTCTTCGCGCCGTGCAGCGTCTCGTAGAGGGGCTTGCCGACGACCGGAGTGCGCTCCAGGAGGTCCTTGCCGCGGGCCAGGAAGCGCTCGTAGCCGTCGGTGGTGCGCAGGGTCGCCAGGTGGTTCGCGAGGCCGCCGATGGTCGGGGCGTACGAACGCTCGTTGTCGTTGACGACGATCACCAGGGGGCGGTCCTTGGCGGCGGCGATGTTGTTCAGCGCCTCCCAGGCCATGCCGCCGGTGAGTGCGCCGTCACCGATGACGGCGACGACGTGGTCGTCCTTGCCCCGCACCTCGTTGGCCTTGGCCAGACCGTCGGCCCAGCCCAGGACCGTCGAGGCGTGCGAGTTCTCGATCACGTCGTGCTCGGACTCGGCGCGCGCGGGGTAGCCGGAGATGCCGCCCTTGGTGCGCAGCTTGGCGAAGTCCTGGCGGCCGGTGAGCAGCTTGTGCACGTAGCTCTGGTGGCCGGTGTCGAAGAGCACCTTGTCCTGAGGGGACTCGAAGACGCGGTGCATGGCGATGGTGAGCTCGACCACACCGAGGTTGGGGCCCAGGTGGCCGCCTGTCTTGGAGACTGCGTCGACGAGGAAGGCGCGGATCTCGCCGGCCAGCTGGTTCAGCTCCTCCGGGCTGAGCCGGTCCAGATCGCGCGGTCCCCTGATGCGGGTCAGCAGCGGCACCCGTGCCTCCTTGCAGTAGAGCTGTTCGAGCGTTGACCGGATGTTGCCGGGCTTGTTGAGTCTAATGTTCCGCCGCTGCCGACGGCGTCCGGGCCGTGAGTTCCACGTCACGCGAACGGGTCATGACTGTGCCCGGCGTCTTCGTCGACGCCGGGCACAGGGTTCATGCGAGGCTGCTGCCGATCGGATGACGGCAGCGCCCGCGGGCGGGGGTCAGGCGCGGCCCGCCGCCTTCTGGCTCCTGCGGGACACGGAGTCGAGGACGACCGCGGCGAGGAGCACGGCGCCGGTGATCATCGACTGCACGGCCTTGCTGGAGCTGCCGGACATGTAAAGGCCGGTCATGATCGACTGGATGACCAGGATGCCGAGCAGCGCCGACCAGGGGGTGCCCCGGCCGCCGAAGAGGCTGGTGCCGCCGATGACCGCCGCGGCGATCGCCAGCATCAGGGTGTCGCCGCCGCCCAGGTTCGAGTCGGCGACGCCGGACTGGGAGGCGATGAACAGGCCGCCGAGCCCGCCGAGGAAGCCGGAGACCGTGAACACGGAGATCCGGATCCAGACGACGTTGATGCCGGCCCTGCGGGCGGCCTCGACGCCGCCGCCGACCGCGAAGACCTGGCGGCCGTAGTTGGTGCGGCGCAGCACGAAGCTGGCAAGGACCACGACGCCGACGAAGACGGTGAGGCCGAGCGGGAGCCCGTCTTCCTGGTTCAGGACGAAGGCGACGACGTAGGCCAGGACGGCGACGACGGCGGTCCGCAGGGCCAGCTCGCTGACCGGGCGGTGCGGCAGGTCGGCGGCCTTGCGGCGCACGCGCTGGCTCCACTGGGAGTAGGCGTACGCGGCGACCGCGACGGTCGCGAGGCCGTAGGCGGCGGCGACATCGCTGAAGTAGTAGTTGTTCAGGTTGTAGATGATGCCGTCGGAGATGTTGTTCAGGCTCAGCGTGTTGCCGAGGACGTACAGCTGCAGGCCGCTCCACCCGAGGAAACCCGCGAGGGTCACGACGAAGGCCGGGACGCCGATCTTGGCGAAGAAGAAGCCGTGCAGGGCACCGATCGCGCCGGCGGCGGCCAGGCCGATGAGGACGGCGAGCAGTTCGTTCACGTCCTGCTTGATGGCGAGGACGGAGCTGATCGCGGCGGTGAGACCGGCGACGGAGCCGACCGACAGGTCGATCTCGCCGAGCAGCAGGACGAAGACGATGCCGGTCGCGATGAGGCCGGGGCCGACGATGTACTGCGCGATGTTGCTGAGGTTGGACGGGTCGAGGAAGCGCCCGGTGGTGATCTCGAAGATCGCCCAGATCACGATGAGACCGGTGACGACCGGTATGGAGCCGAGCTCACCGCCCTTGATCTTGCGCTTGAACTCGGTGAGGTAACCGGCGAAACCCTGCTCACGGACGAGCAGGCGCGGGTCGACGGCCGGGATGGCGTCGGCGGCCGGGGCCTCGGCGTCCACCTTCTTCGAGGTGTTCACGGTGTCACTCACTTCGCGGCCTCCGCGTTACGCGCCTTGCGCCGGGTCACGGCGTTCTCCGTGGCTCCGGTGATCGCGGCGATGATCTCTTCGTTGCTGGTGTCCTTGACGCTGAAGACACCGTTGTTGCGGCCGAGGCGCAGGACGGCCACCTCGTCGGCGACGGCCTTGACGTCGGCCATGTTGTGGCTGATGAGGAGCACCGCGAGGCCGCGCTCGCGCAGCCGCTCCACCAGGTCGAGGACCTGTGCGGTCTGCTCGACGCCGAGCGCCGCGGTGGGCTCGTCGAGGATCACCAGCTTGGGGTCGCCGACCAGGGCACGGGCGATCGCGACGACCTGGCGCTGACCGCCGGAGAGCGAGGCGATCGGGATGCGCACGCTGGGGATACGGATGGAGAGGGTGTCAAGGAGCTCCTTGGCACGCTTCTCCATCGCCACCTCGTCGAGGACCTTGGCGCGGCCGAGCTCACGGCCGAGGAACAGGTTGGCGACGACGTCCAGGTTGTCGCAGAGCGCGAGGTCCTGGTAGACGGTGGCGACACCCAGGCCCTGGGCGTCGTGCGGGCGCGAGATGGAGACGGGGTTGCCGTCCCACTCGATGGTGCCCTCGTCGATGGGGTGGACCCCCGCGATCGTCTTGACCAGGGTCGACTTACCGGCACCGTTGTCGCCGACCAGGGCGACGACTTGACCGGCGTGTACTTCCAGTTCGACATCGGTGAGCGCCTGAACGGCACCGAAGCGCTTGGAGACGCCGCGCAACGCCAGCACGGGCGGAGCGGACATGTGAACCATCTCCTTCGTCCGCCAGGGGCTGGCGGAGGGCCGTACGGGCATGGCGTACGGCGGGATGTTGATGTGGGCTAAGGGGGGAAGTAGCGAGGGTGCGAGCAGGTGCGTACGTACGGCGTCCCGGCCCCCGGCAGCGGGGTGAGTGAGAGGGGGGCCGAGACGCCGTACGAGTCCGTTGCCGGCAACTCGCGGCTACTTGATGCCGGCGTCCGCGCAGGCCTTGGCGAAGTCCGGGGTGCAGATCTCGCTCGTCTTGTAGAGCTTGTCCTTGACCACGGTGTCCTTGATGTCGTCCTTGGTGACGACGAACGCCTGGACGAGCGCCGACGGGATGCCCTTGTCGCTGGGGCTGTCGAGCTTGTCCGTGACCAGCGAGTCGATCTTCTCGCCGTTGAGGAGCTTCACCGCGACCTCGGCGGTCTTCTCCGCCTCGGGCTTGTACGGCTTGTAGATGGTGAAGGCCTGCGTGCCCTTCAGGATCCGCTGGATGCCCGCCAGTTCGGCGTCCTGGCCGCCGACCGGGATCCCCTTGACCTTCGCCGACTCCAGCGCCGCGACGATGCCGCCCGCCATGCCGTCGTTGGCCGAGTAGACGGCGTCGAAGCCGTCCTTGCCGAGCGAGGTGATGGCGGTGCCCATCTTCTCACCGGCGATCTTCGGGTCCCACTCGCCCGTCTGCTCGTAGACGACCTTCTTGACCTTGCCGTCGATGACCGAGTGCGCGCCCTTCTTGAAGAGGGCGGCGTTCGGGTCGGACTCCTTGCCGTTGATCATGACGACATTGGAGTCCTTGGCCTTGTCGCCCAGGGCCTTGACGATGCCCTCGCCCTGGAGCTTGCCGATCTTCTCGTTGTCGAAGGAGACATACGCGGAGACCGGGCCCTCGGCCAGGCGGTCGTACGCCACGACCTTGATGTCCTTCTTCTTCGCCTCCTGCACCCACGCCTTGGTGGCACCGGAGTCGACCGCGTCCAGAATGATGACCTTGACGCCGGAGTCGACGAGGTCGTCGAACTGCTGCTTCTGGGTCGAGACGTTCTCGGAGGCGTTCTTGTAGTTGATCTCGCAGTCGGAGCAGAGCTCCTTGACCTTCGCCTTGATCAGCGGGTAGTCGAAGGACTCGTAACGCGTGGTCTTGCTCTCGGGCAGCAACAGACCGATGGTCTTGTTGTCCGAGTCTCCCTTGTCACCGCCACCGGCCTCGCCACAAGCGGCAAGGGAAACGGCCATCGCGGTAGCGGTCATGGCTATCGCGGCACGACGCAGATGGGTGTTCACTGTCCAACCTCCCTGACGTGGCCGCGTCGTTGCGGCCGAGGTGGCTCGAAGTCAACTCGGCCGCCACACCAGCGTCAAGGAGTAAATCCTTAACGAGATGACAACGGTGCCATGCGTTATCTAAGTGAAGGCAGGTGCGGTCGCGGGCAGCGAGCCGTCCAAAAGGGTTGAATCGCCCATTTCGCTGAGTGCGAGAGCCAGTGCGCCCAGGACTTCGGCGCGGCCTCCGAGGGCCCCCGGGAGGACGGAGAGCTGCCGGGCGGCGCTGGGGATCGCATAGCGCCCCACGGACTCCCTGATGGGCCCCAGGACCAGCTCACCGGCCTCCGCCAGGTCGCCGCCCAGGACGACCCTGCTGGGGTTCAGGAGGTTGCACAGGTTCGCGACGCCGCTGCCGATGTGCCGGCCGACGTCGGCGATCACCCGCCGGCAGCCGGGGTCACCGTCACGCGCGAGGGAGACCACGCGCTCCATCGTCAGCTCGGTGCCGTGGCTCGACTGGAGCAGGGGCAGCACGTAGCGGGCCGCGGTGAACGTCTCCAGGCAGCCGCGGTTGCCGCAGCGGCAGACCGGGCCCGACTCGTCCAGGGTGATGTGCCCGATCTCGCCCGCGGTGCCGCCGGGGCCGCGGTAGATCCGCCCGCTGATCACGAGCCCGGCGCCGACACCGCTGGCGACCTTGATGTACGCGAGGTCCTTGACCCCGCGGCCGCTGCCCCAGACCAGCTCGCCGAGCGCGCCGAGGTTGGCGTCGTTGTCGACGTGCACGGGGACGCCGAGGCGGTCCTTGAGTTCCTCGGCGGGCTTCGTGCCCGTCCAGCCCGGCAGGATCGAGGTCGAGCCGAGCGTGCCGGACTCCACGTCGATGGGTCCCGGCACGCCGAGGCCGATGCCCGCGATCTTCGCCCGGTCCACGCCCGTCACCGCGATCAGCCTGCTGACCAGCTGCTCGGCCCGGTCGAAGCCCTGTGCGGCCGACGCGTCCACGTCCAGCGGCTCGGACTCCTCGGCGAGCACCTGGTGGGCGAGGTTGCCGACGGCCACGCGCAGGTGCGTATGGCCGAAGTCCACGCCGATGACGATGCCCGCGTCACCGCTGAGCGAGACGCTGCGGGCCCTTCGGCCGCCCGCCGAGGTGGGCGTGACCTCGACCGTTCCGCCGTCCTTGAGCTCCCGGACGATGTTGGAGACCGTGGCCGCGGACAGACCCGTCGTCCTGGCGATCTCCGCTTGAGTGAGCGACCCGGCGAGGCGTACGGCGCGTACGACCCGCTCGAGATTGGCCCGGTGCAGCGACGACTGCGACCCCGGAGTCTCCATTGACTCAGCCACCCTTTTCCGTCTGACGTAACGGCACCTTCGCCGCCCGTACAAGTTGTGAACTCCAAGCTCTGCTGAACGGGTTGGCGCAGTCAAGTCCTTGACCCAAATCGGCACTCTTGAACAGTGGGACAGGCCGGGTCCAAGTGGCGAGGATGCACCCCAAACCACCCAGACCCGGCCTGAGAGGGCCGATCCGTTACTTGACCGATCCCGCGGTGAGACCCGAGACCACGTGCCGCTCGATGAAGGCGAAGAGCACGATGACCGGCACGATCGCCACCACGGAGGCGGCGAAGAGGTAGTTCCACTCCACGGTGTAGGCGCCGATGAAATTGTTGATGCCGACGGTCAGCGGCTGCTTGTCGGGCTCGGTGGTGAGCGTGAGGCCCATCACGAACTCATTCCACGAGGTGATGAAAGTGAAGATCACCGCGGTGACCACACCCGGCAGCGCGAGCGGCAGCGTCACCTTGATCATGGCGCCGAAGCGGCTCGTGCCGTCCACCATGGCGGCCTCCTCCAGCTCCGGTGGGATGGAGGAGATGTAGGCCGTCAGGATCCACACCGCGAACGCGAGGTTGAACGCCGCGTTGGTGATGATCAGGGTCCAGACCGAGTTGAGCATGTCCAGCTGGTGGAACTCGCGGTAGAGGCCGACCAGGAGGGCGGTGGGCTGGAACATCTGCGTGATGAGGACGAGAAGCAGGAAGGCCTTGCGTCCGCGGTAGCGCATGCGCGCCGTGTAGTACGCGGCGGGCAGCGAGACCAGGAGCACCAGAAGCGTCGCGCCGCCCGCGACGAGCAGGGTCACCTGCAGGTTCTGGCCGAGCTCCGACTCCTTCCAGACCTCGATGAAGTTCGACCACTCCAGGTCCGTGGGCAGATACGTCCGGTCCCGCAGCTCGCTCTTGGGCCGGAGCGCGGTGATCACCATCTCCAGGTACGGAGCAAGGAAGATCGCCGCCAGCGCCCAGGCGACCACCGTGATGACCAGGGTGCGCGGCCGGAACGTGCGCTTGGGCTTGAGCTGCTGCTTCGGTGGGCCCTTCGGGGACCCCGCGCGGGGTGCCGTCGCGGTGGCCATCAGTCCTCCTCGTTCCACCGGCTGACCTTCAGGAAGATCAGCACGAGCACGACGACCATCGCGAAGTTGACCACGGACATGGCGGCGGATTCGCCGATGTCGGTCTCCTTCAGCTTGTACATGAACACCATGGTCGTGGAGGTGTCATAGCCGGGACCGCCCTGCGTCATGGCCCAGATGATCGGGAAGGAGTTGAAGACGTTGATGAGGTTGATGACCACACCGACGAGGAACGCGGGCCGCAGCATCGGCACCGTGATGTGACGGTACGTCTGCCAGGGGCTCGCCCCGTCGATCCGCGACGCCTCGTAGACCTCGTGCGGGATGGTCTGCAGGCCCGCGAGCAGGGTGTACGTGGTGAAGGGCAGCGACACGAAGATCGCGACGGCCATCATCCACGGCCAGGCCGTCTCCGGTTTGCCGAGCCAGTCCCTGGACTTGTCGATCAGGCCGAGGTCCAGCATCAGCGTGTTGAGCACGCCCGCGGTCTGGTTGAGCATCCACTTGAAGCCGATGGCGGTCATCAGGACGGACGCCGCCCAGGGCGCGATGAGCGCCCAGCGCGTGACGGTGCGGCCGGGGAACTTCTGGTTGAACAGCTGGGCGAGGGCCAGCGAGAGCAGCATCGTCACGGTCACGACGACGACGGTCCACACGACCGTCCAGAGCAGGACCGCCCCGAAGTCGGTCTCGTCGAAGAGCTTCTTGTACTTGTCGGTCCCCGCGCTGCCGCGCACGATCCCGGCGATGGAGATGTTGAGGAACGAGGTGCGGATCAGCTCGACGACCGGCCAGATGACCACGGCGAGGATCAGCAGAATGACGGGCGCTATCCAGGGCAGCGGGCCGAGTCGTGCGATACCGCTGCGGCGGCTCACCGGCCTGGGTGCGCGCCCGCTCCGTCCCCGGCCGGTGTCGGCCGGGGGCGGAGGGGCCTTCAGTGACACTAGGTCTCCTAGCGAAACGGGACTACGGGACGAAAGTGCGTCTGCCTGCGGGCTACTTGTTCTCCGCGGCCGCCGTCTCCGCCTTCTTCTGGAGGTCGCCGAGGACCGCCTTCGGGTCGTCGCTCGCCGCCTTGCCACCGGTCTTCTTCATCTCCGCGGAGATGACGTCCCACGAGGTGTCGCCGAGCGGGTAGAACTTGGCGTTCGGCAGGACCTCGAAGAACGGCTCCAGGTCCTTGTGCTTGCCGCTGGTCTGCATCTCCTTGAGGGTGTCCTGCGTGACCGGCATCAGGTTGTACATCTCGTCGAACTGCAGCATCTTCTTGGAGTACGTGAAGTCCAGGAACTTCTTCACGCCCTCCTTCTCCGCGCCGCCGTCCTTGAACGCCATCATCCAGTCGGCGACACCGAGCGTGGAGTCCAGCGGGCCCGTCTTGCCGGGGATCGGCGCGACGCCGTAGTCGACCTTGCCGTCCTTGGCCATCTGGATCAGGCTCGGGTGGCCGTTGAGCATGCCGACCTTGCCGGCCGCGAAGTCCGCGAAGGCCGTCTTGCGGTCGGTGGAGGCCGGGTTGGAGTACGTGAGGCCGGGCTTGACCAGGTTCTTCTGCAGCCAGTCGAAGGTCTCGACGTTCTTCGCGCTGTCGAGGGTGTACTTGCCGCTCGCGTCGGTGTAGCCACCGCCGTTGCCGAGCTCCCACATCATCGTCTCGCCCTGGGTCTCCTCGGGGCCGAGCGGGAGGGCGTAGGGGGTGTCGGCCGCCTTGGAGGACTTGATCTTCTTTGCGGCGGCGGCGAGTTCGTCCCACGTCTTGGGCGGCGTCTTCACGCCCGCCTTCTTCAGGACGGCCTTGTTGTAGAACATCACGCGGCTGGAGGAGACCCACGGGATGCCGTACTGCGTGCCCTTGACCTCGCCGGCCTTGGCGAAGCTCGGGATGAGGTTCTCCTGCGTCTTGGGCGAGAGGACCTCGTCGGCCTTGTAGAGCAGGTCGTCGGCGACCTTGTCGGCGTAGCCGCCGGTCTGCAGCAGGTCGGGCTGGTTGCCCGCCTGGATCATGTTCTTGACGGACTTGTCGATCTCGTTCCAGTTGATGACCTGGACGTCGACCTTGTAGCCCTTGTTCTGGGCCTCGAAGTCCTTCTTGACGTCGTTCCAGTAGTTCTTGGAAGCGTTGGACGCCTTGTCACCGTAGTCGGCGGCGACGAGTTTGATGGTCTTGCTGTCACCGCTGTCGCTGTCACCGCCGCACGCGGTAAGTCCCATGGCCATCGCGAGCGTTGCCGCACCGGTGGCGATCAATCGATTCCTCATGCTGTTCAACCCTTCGACATCGGTGTCGACTTGAACGCGGGCAAAGGTTCCCCCCGCGGCGCCGTGGCGCCGACATTACTCACGGCCGGAATTGCCGCAACAGGCCTAGACCACTTTCGTGGCCAAGCTGAAATCACCTGCGGGCAGGGTCATTTGAGAGCGCCCGCGGTGAGGCCCGCCTGCACCTGGCGCTGGAACACCGCGTACACGACGAGCACCGGCAGCATCGCGATCGTCAGGCCCGCGAAGAGCGCTCCCCAGTCACCCCGGTAGCCCTGCGAGACCGCGAGCGTGGCGAGCCCCTGCGGCAGCACGTAGCTCTTCTCCTCCTCGTTGTTGAGCAGCAGCGGAAGCAGGTACTGGTTCCACTGGCCGAGGAAGTTGAAGATGCCGATGCTGACCAGGCCGGGCTTGGCCATCGGCAGCATGATCTGGAAGAACGTGCGCGTGTGCGAGGCACCGTCGACCATCGCCGCCTCCTGGACGCCGGTGGGCAGCGTGCGGAAGAAGGAGGTGAGGAAGAAGGTCGTGAAGGGCAGCGAGTACGCGATGTACGCGATCATCAGGCCGGGCCGGGTGTCCAGGAGCCCGAAGTTCTCCATCACCGCGAAGAGCGGCACGAGCGCGAGGATGACCGGGAACATCATGCCGCCCGCGAAGAGCATGAAGATGAACCGGTTGCCCGGGAAGGTGAAGCGGGCGATCACATAGGCCGCCATCGAGCCGAGCAGCATGGTGCCGGTCAGCGAACCCGACAGGATGATCACGGAGTTGATGGCGTACTGGCCGATGTTCGCCTCGGTCCACGCGTTGGTGAAGTTCTCCCAGTGGAAGGAGGTCGGCCAGCCCATCGGATCGCTGAGGATCTCGACCGAGGGGCGGAACGCGGTGAGGGCGACCCAGATCAGCGGGCCCGCCGCGAGGACCACCCACAGGACGAGGAAGGCGTGCGAGAAGACGTTCAGGGTCGCGCCGCCCGCCGAATCGCCCTCCCGGCGGGATGTGTCGGCGGACTCGGCGCGGGGTGCGGTGGTCGTGGTCATGATGCAGTGCTCCCGCGGTCTTTAGTATTCGATCCGGTCGCGGTTCCCGATCCTCATGACGATCAGCGAGAACGCCATGCTGAGGACGAGGAGGACGACGCCGATGGAGGTGGCATAGCCGTACTGACCGTCACGGAACCGTTCGTAGAGGAAGACCGGGGTGACCTTCAGGACGTGTTCGGGAACCATGACCAGGACGATCGCGAACGAGTCGAGTGCCTGGATGCCCATGTAGATCCAGCCGGTCCGCACGGTGTCCCAGATCAGCGGAAGCGTCACGCTGAAGAAGGTCCGCCCGCGGCCCGCGCCGTCGAGCAGCGCGGCCTCGTAGATGTCCTTGGGGATCGCGCCCATCGCGGCGGAGAACAGCACCACGTAGAAGCCGACGAAGCTCCAGGAGAGCACGATCATCACGGCGATGAGGGCCAGTGAGCGGTCGCCGCCCAGCCAGGCCGGGCCGTCGACACCCACTTTGTCGAGCCCGCCGTTGATCAGGCCGCTATTGGTGTTGAAGACGCGGCCCCAGACCACGGCGATGATCGCGACGGACAGGACCTGGGGGAAGAAGTAGACGACCTTGTAGAACGACGAGCCCGCGACGCCCGCGATGGCCTGGCCCTTACGGTGCCGCCCGCCCGACGTGATCATGTACGCGAAGAACATGCCGAGCACGAGCGTGATCACCGGGGCGACGACCGCCAGGGTGACGCTGACCTCCAGGGATTCCCAGAAGCGCTCGTCGTTCCACATCTTGGTGAAGTTGTCGAAGCCGATGAAGTTCGCCACCGGACCGCCGGACCAGTCCGTGAACGAGTAGTAGATCGCCTGGATGAAGGGCGAGATCACGAACAGCGCATAGAACGCGAGCGGCAGCGACAGGAAGCCCGCGATGAAGCGGTACTTGTCGAGCGTCCGGTAGCGCCGGTCGTAGCGCACGCTCTGCGGGGTGAAGCGGGGCGGCAGCAGCACCGCCAGGACGAACAGCAGCCCGTTCGGCGACTTGGGCCGTCCTGCCGGGTCCGGTGTCTTCTTCGAAGGTGGCGAACCGTCCACCCGGGTGTCAGTCTTCACGCCACTCCGCCCCGCCTCGTTCACGCGCTCGCGTCCTCGGTCGATCCGCCGCTGATCAGGACTTCTTGACCTTGACGACGTCAGGGTCCTTGAGGATCCGGGCCCCGGCCTTCTCCATGATGTCCATGGCCTGCTTGGTACCGATCTGGCCCAGCATGAACTTGGCGATCATGTTGTTGAAGTCCTCGCGGAACAGCTCGTTGTACCAGTCCATGTGCTTCGCGATGACGACGTTCTCGCCGGCGGACTTGATCGCCGCCTGCACGCTGGCCACACCGTGCGGCATCTTCTGGCCGTCGATGGCCCCCTTGACCACCGGCAGAGCGGAGAGCTGCTTGAAGTTGTTCAGGGCGGCTTCCTTGCTGTACATCGCCCGCAGCCATTCAAGGCCGCCCTGCCGGTTCTGCGCCTTCTCGGGGACGACGTAGAACTCACCGGCCGGCGCGTTGATCGTGCCGAACGGCATCTTGTCGCCCGAGTCCAGTGACGGGCTCGGGCCGAACGACATCCCGAAGTCCTTCGGGGTGGTGTCCTTGGCCTCGTTCTCCACCCAGGAACCGTTGGGCACGAAGACGCACTTGCCGCCCTTGGTCCAGGCGGTCTGCATCTCGGTGTGCGCCTCGGTGCCGTCGAAGCCGGTCAGGACGTACTTCTTGGCGACCAGTTCCTCCCAGGCCTCGAAGACGTCCTTGACCGCGTCATTCTTCCAGGCGCCCGGCTCCAGGTAGTCCATGGCCGTGGTGATCTCGCGCCCACCGCGCTGCGCGAACATCGTGTAGATGCTGAAGAACATGTACCGCGGGTGGCCGCCCGGGTAGCTCCAGCCGTGGATGCCCTTGGCCTTGGCCTTCTTGCAGACGGCCAACATCTCGTCCCACGTCTTCGGGTACTCGGAGTCCAGGCCCTCCTCAAGGAGCTTCTTGGAGTAGAAGGTGCCGTAGACCGTCAGCGAGATGCCGGCCTGGAAGGTGCCGGGGCCACCGAAGTTGCCGCTCGCCTCGACCGCCGGTTCGAGGATGTCGCGCACCTTGACGCTCGGGTCGTCCCACGACGGCGCGTCGAGCAGCTCGGTGAGGTCGGCCACCTGTTTGTTGGACACCAGCTTGCCGGGGTTCATCTGGTCGGCGCCGGAATTGTTGACGACGTCGGCCGTCGGGTTGCCGCGGACGATCTTCGGCTGCACCTGAGTGGCGACCTTCGTCGTCGACTTCTGGCCGGCGTCCGAGTCCGGGTACCGCTTCTTGTACATGTCGGTGACGAACTGGGCGTACTTGTCGCCGTAACCGCCGTTGAAGACGACCACGGCGAGCGCGGCGTCCTCCTTCACGCCGAGCGGGTTCTTCTTGGACTTGTCGCCCTTCTCCGCCTTGTTCTCGTCCCCGCCCCCGCTCGCGCAGGAGCTCAGGGCGCCCACGGCCGGCACCGCGAGAAGGCTGGTGGCCGCCGCCCTCTTCATCACGTCACGACGGTTGATGCTGGTGGATCCCATGCTCAAGTCCTCGCCTTCCAGGACTCAGGCGGCGTACGGGGCTCCCGACAGCTCGCCAGTGGCGAAGGGCCCGACACCGCGGGTCAGTTGAAGCTTGGTGGTGCTGCACGTGCGTCAACTACATGGCAAGGGCTCGCACCCGCCACTCAGGGTGCCGATAGGTATAGTCCACTTCTCGGCGACAGAGCAAGATCGAATGCAGCTTGGGCCAGCAGTCTTTCCCGAGTTGAGACCTCGCGGAGACACGGACTGGTTCGTTCACGGCGTGAGCAAATTCAGCCGGGATAATCGACGGCGTCGGAACCCGCCGGCGCTTCCCCTCACCGATCTTCCCTGGCCCCTCCTTGCTCCTCATTGGACTTTCTCCCCGGCCTCCTTGGACTTTCCCGGCAGCACCTCCCGGCTTTCCCGGCAGCACCTCCGGCTCCTCCGGCCCTTTCAACAGCCTTGACACCACCGGCAACTTGACGACCTACTGGACCTTGCGCAGCCAAGTGACAACGTTGTCCACACTTGCAGGGAGGGGCTCGGGGATGCCGCACAGATCACGCAGACCTCGCTTCAGACACCATCGTTCGGCCGCGGTTCTGGGTGCCGCCGCGTTCACGCTCGTCGCGACGGCGCAGGGCGCAGCCGTCGCCAAGCCGGAGAAACCACCCAAAGCGGCGAGGGAGTTCGTTTCTTCGTTCGAAGAGGGCGATGCGCAGCCCGACTGGCTGAACACCGTGGAGACCGGGCCCGACGGCAAGAAGAAGACCGCCGGCGTCAACGGCGCGTTCAGTGCCGGTATCCCCGGCAGTGTGAACGACCACGTCACCGAGGTCCGCGCCAGCGGCGAGAACACCTCGGGCGGTGAGGTCAAGGAGAACCTGACCGACGGTGAGCCCACCAGCAAGTGGCTGACCTTCAAGCCCACCGGCTGGGTCGAGTTCGACCTGGACGAGCCCGCCAAGGCCATCACGTACGCGCTGACGTCGGCGAACGACCACGACGAGCGCGACCCCAAGGACTGGACCCTCCAGGGCTCCGCGGACGGCAAGGACTGGAAGACCCTCGACACCCGCAAGGGCGAGGCGTTCGACAAGCGCCACCAGACCAAGAAGTACGACTTCGAGAACGACACCGCCTACGCCCACTACCGCCTGGACGTCACCGCCAACAACGGCGCGTCCGACGCCCTCCAGCTCTCCGACGTCCAGCTCTCCGTCGGCGGCAGCGAGAGCCCCGCCCCCGAGGACATGCTCTCCCTCGTGGACCGCGGCCCCAGCGGATCGCCGACCGCGAAGTCGGGCGCCGGGTTCACCGGCAAGCGCGCCCTGCGCTATGCGGGCACCCACAAGGCGGACGCCCGCGGATACTCGTACAACAAGGTGTTCGACGTGAACGTCTCGGTGCGGCGTGACACCGAGCTGTCGTACCGCATCTTCCCGTCGATGGCCGAGGGCGACCTCGACTACGACGCCACGAACGTATCGGTGGACCTCGCCTTCACCGACGGCACCTATCTGAGTGACCTCAAGGCCACGGACCAGAACGGCTTCCCGCTGACCCCGCAGGGCCAGGGAGCCGCCAAGGGCCTCTACGTCAACCAGTGGAACAACGTCGCCGCCCGGATCGGGCAGGTCGCGGGCGGCAAGACCGTGGACCGGGTGCTCGTCGCGTACGACTCCCCCAAGGGCCCGGCGAAGTTCCGCGGCTGGGTCGACGACGTGTCCCTGAAGGAGAAGGCCCCGGCGAAGCCGAAGGCCCACCCTTCGGACTACGCGGACACCACCCGCGGCACGAACTCCAGCGGCGGCTTCTCGCGCGGCAACACCTTCCCCGCGACCGCGGTGCCGCACGGCTTCAACTTCTGGACGCCGGTCACCAACGCGGGCTCGCTGAGCTGGCTCTACGACTACGCGCGCGGCAACAACGCGGACAACCTGCCGACGATCCAGGCGTTCAGCGCGAGCCACGAGCCGAGCCCCTGGATGGGCGACCGGCAGACCTTCCAGATGATGCCGTCCGTCGACAAGGACACCCCGTCCGCGGACCGCACCAAGCGCGCGCTGCCCTTCAAGCACGAGAAGGAGACGGCACGCCCGCACTACTACGGCGTGACGTTCGAGAACGGTCTGAAGGCCGAGATGGCCCCGACCGACCACGCCGCGATGATGAAGTTCACCTATCCCGGTGACGACGCGAGCGTCATATTCGACAACGTCTCGGAGAAGGGCGGCCTCACTCTCGACAAGGAGAGCGGTGTCGTCAGCGGCTTCTCGGACGTCAAGTCCGGCCTCTCCACCGGTGCCACCCGCCTCTTCGTGTACGGCACCTTCGACTCCCCCGTCACCGCGGGCGGCAAGCTGGAGGGCGGCGGTGGCGGTGACGTCACCGGCTACCTGCGCTTCAAGGCGGGCAAGGACCGCACGGTCAACCTGCGTCTTGCGACCTCGCTGATCAGCCTCGACCAGGCCAAGGCCAACCTGAACAGCGAGATCCCCTCCGGCACCTCCTTCGAGCGCGTGAAGAACCGCGCGCAGAAGAGCTGGGACGACATCCTCGGCAAGGTCGAGGTGCAGGGCGCGAGCGAGGGCCAGCGGACCTCGCTGTACTCCTCCCTCTACCGCCTCTACCTCTACCCGAACTCGGGCTTCGAGAAGGTCGGCAAGAAGTACCAGTACGCCTCGCCGTTCTCGCCGCAGACGGGCCCGGACACCCCGACCCACACCGGCGCGAAGATCGTCGACGGCAAGCCGTACGTGAACAACGGCTTCTGGGACACCTATCGCACGACCTGGCCCGCCTACTCGCTCCTCACGCCGAAGAAGGCGGGTGAGCTGGTCGACGGCTTCGTGCAGCAGTACAAGGACGGCGGCTGGACGTCGCGCTGGTCGTCGCCGGGCTACGCCGACCTGATGACGGGCACCTCGTCGGACGTGGCGTTCGCCGACGCGTACGTCAAGGGCGTGGACTTCGACGCCAAGGACGCGTACGACGCGGCACTGAAGAACGCGACGGTCGTGCCGCCGAGCAAGGGCGTGGGCCGCAAGGGCATGGAGACCTCCCCCTTCCTCGGCTACACCTCCAGCGAGACCCACGAGGGCCTGTCCTGGGCCCTGGAGGGCTACGTCAACGACTACGGCATCTCTCGCATGGGCGAGGCCCTCTACAAGAAGACGGGCGAGAAGCGCTACAAGGAGGAGTCGGAGTACTTCCTCAACCGCGCCCGTGACTACGTGCACCTTTTCGACGGCAAGGCGGCCGGGGAGGGCTTCTTCCAGGGCAAGGACGCGAAGGGTGGCTGGCGCGTCCCCTCCGAGAAGTTCGACCCGCGCGTGTGGGGCTACGACTACACGGAGACGAACGCCTGGGGCTACGCCTTCACCGCCCCGCAGGACTCGCGCGGTCTGGCCAACCTCTACGGCGGCCGCAAGGGTCTGGGCGACAAGCTCGACAAGTACTTCGACACTCCGGAGACCGGGTCCGCCGAGTTCGCGGGCTCCTACGGAGGCGTCATCCACGAGATGACCGAGGCACGCGACGTACGCATGGGCATGTACGGGCACTCCAACCAGGTCGCCCACCACGCCGCCTACATGTACGACGCGGCCGGTGAACCGTCCAAGACGCAGGAGAAGGTCCGCGAGGTCCTCTCCCGTCTCTACACGGGCAGCGAGATCGGGCAGGGCTACCACGGCGACGAGGACAACGGCGAGCAGTCGGCCTGGTACCTCTTCTCCTCGCTCGGCTTCTATCCGCTGGTCATGGGCAGCGGCGAGTACGCGATCGGTTCGCCGCAGTTCACCAAGATGACCGTGCACCTGGACAACGGGCGCGACCTGGTCGTCAAGGCGCCCAAGAACAGCGCGAAGAACGTCTACGTCCAGGGCCTGAAGGTCAACGGCAAGAAGTGGACCTCCACGGCGCTGCCCCACAAGGAGATCGCACGCGGCGGTGTCCTGGAGTTCGACATGGGCCCCGAGCCCTCGTCGTGGGGCACGGGCAAGAACGCCCAGCCCACGTCCGTCACGCAGGACGACAAGGTGCCCTCGCCCCGCGGTGACGCCATCAAGGGTGACGGCGCGCTCTTCGACAACACCTCGGCCACGGAGGCCACTTCGTCCTCCGTGGAGCTGCCCGTCACCAAGGCGACGAAGGCCGCGCAGTACACGCTGACGTCGTCCGACAAGGCGAAGGCGCCGCGCGGCTGGGTGCTCGAAGGCTCCGCCGACGGCGAGAAGTGGACCCAGCTGGACAAGCGCTCCGGCGAGTCCTTCGCCTGGGACAAGCAGACCCGGGCCTTCACCGTGGACAAGCCGGGCGCGTACGCGCACTACCGGCTCGTCCTGGACGGTTCGGCGACGCTCGCGGAGGTCGAGCTACTGAGCTGATCCTTCTGTCGTGACGAGGGGGCGGGAGTGCGTACGCAC
>NZ_JBSGSG010000081.1:0-44432 GCF_053606765.1 Streptomyces sp. NPDC055189 | reverse complement strand
GCGTTTGAGGACGAACTCGGCGAAGCCGGTGATTGCGGTACGCACAAGGCCCCTGCGCCGAGCGGGTTTTCGGGAAGGGGCGGGGTTGGGGATTAAGCCTTTGGGTCAGGGCAGGCGGGCGGCGATTGTTGCCAGGAGGGTCACGACTCCCTCGGGGCCGTCCACCACAAGGTCAGCCCGCTCCGCCAGCTCGGCGACCTCCGAGCTGCCACTGCACACCAACAGCCCCCGCACCTGATCCGAGCGAAGCTTCTCCACCGCCGCGAAGGCGGGAAGGTCACCCAAGTCGTCCCCCGCGTAGAGGACGACCTCCGCGCCCACCTCACGGACGTACTCCGCGAGGGCAACCCCCTTGTCCATCCCCGGCGGACGCAACTCAAGGACGAGGCGGCCCGGTTCGACGATGAGCCCATGGCGGGACGCCAGCTCACCGAGGGGCCCGCGGAGTGCCTCGAACGCCGCCTGCGGATCCCGCGCCCGCCGCGTGTGGACGGCGACCGCCCGCCCCTTCTCCTCTATCCACGAACCGTGCCACGCCCCGATCCCGTCCAGAAACCCCGGCAGCTCGGCCCGCACGGCCGCCACCCCGGGATGGGGTTCGGCCGCGTGGACCGTGGAAGAAACCGCGTCCCAGCGCTCGGCGCCGTAATGCCCGAGCACGACGAGGTGTTCGAGACCGGGGACGCCCGCGAGGCCGCCGTAGCGCACCGCGACCCCCGCGGGCCGCCCGGTCACCACCGCGACGGAACACACCTTCGGCGCGAGCGCGGCGAGGGCGGGAACGGCGCCGGGATGGGCGCGGGCCTGCTCGGGGTCGGGCACGATCGGGGCGAGCGTGCCGTCGAAGTCGAGCGCGATCACGGCCTTCCCGGGCCGCGCGAGAAGCGCGGCAAGACCCTCGCGCCCGGCAGGCGTCACGGGCTCGGGCAGCTCGGGAGAGTACACAGGGTCACCCATGGGCCCGACCCTACGCTCAACGCTCCCCGCGCCGGGACTCCCTGACCCGCCGGAGCCGGTTGACGGTCACCGGATCGTGCGCGAGGGCGCGGGGATCGTCGAGCAGGGCGTTCAGGAGCTGGTAGTAGCGGACCGGCACCAGACCGAGCTGCTCGCGGACGGCACGCTCCTTGGCTCCGGGACCGGCCACCCAGTCCCGCCGCTCAAGAGCGAGGATCGCGCGGTCGCGCTCGGAGAGACCGGTGTCCGGGAACGCGTCGCCCCTCGCGTCGTCGTCCGCGCCGCCCGTGCCGTCCGTCATGCCCGACACGCTATTCCGAGTTCTCCTCGGTCGCCGCCTTGGACTGGATCTGGCTCAGGATCGACTGCGGATTGCCGTCCGCGTCCACGGCCTTGCCGATGTACTTCTTGACCTCGACGGAGACCTGCGCCCAAGACGTCTTGCCCACCGGGTACAGCTGCGAGGTGGGCAGCTCGTCGAGAAACTCGGCGAGCGCCTTGTCGTTCTTGTTGCCCGTCATCTCCTGCGCGGCCGAGGTGGTCACCGGCAGCAGGTCGTACTCGCGGGAGAAGTCCAGGACGTTCTTCGTGCTGTAGGCGAAGTCGAGGAACTTGCCGATCTCCTCGCGGTTGCCGCGCTGCTTGAAGGCCATCATCCAGTCGGCGACGCCCATCGTGGCCTGCGCGTGGCCGTTCACGCCGGGCATCGGCACCATGCCGTACTTCACGCCCTTCTTCGCGGCCATCTGCATCAGCGTGGGGTGGCCGTTGAGCATGCCCACGTCGCCGCGCGTGAACGCGGCGAAGGCCTCGGCGCGGTCGAGGTCGGCGGGGGCCGTGGAGCCGGTCAGGCCCTTGCCGACGAGCTCGTCCTTCAGCCAGGTGAAGGTCTTCACGTTCTGCGTGGAGTCGATGTCGTACGTGCCGACGTTGTCGGTGTAGCCGCCGCCGCCGCTGAGCAGCCACTGCATCGTCTCGGCCTGCGCCTCTTCCGAGCCGAGCGGAAGGGCGTAGGGGATCTTCACGCCGCGCGCCTTGAGCACCTTGGCGTCGGCCGCGAGGTCGGTCCAGCTCTGCGGCGGGGTGAGGTTCGCGTCCTTGAAGATCTTCTGGTTGTAGAAGAGCAGGCGCGTGGAGGAGGCGAACGGCATTCCGTACTGGACGCGCTTGACCTCGCCCGCCTCGGCGAGGGGGGCCATGAAGTCGGCCTGGGTGGCGATGGAGACCAGGTCTTCGGTGCGGTACAGCTTGTCCTGCGCGGCGTAGTCGGCGTAGGCGCCGATCTGGGCCATGTCGGGGGCGTCGCCCGCCTTGACCATTTCCTTGACCTTGCGGTCCACGTCGGTCCACGAATAGACCTCGACGTCGACCTTGATGCCGGGGTTCGCGGCCTCGAACTTCTCGGAGAGCTTGTCCCAGTACTTCTGGGAGCTGTTGTCCTTCGAGTCGCCGTAGTCGGCGGCCACCAGCTTGAGGGTGACGTCGCCGGAGTCGGCGGGACCGCCGCAGCCGGCGAGCACCGCCGCCATGCCCAGTGCGGCTATCGCCGCGGTCAGTCCTGTCGCGCGCCGCTGCACAGCTGTTCCCACCCTCGATGATCTACGTGAACTGCGATTTTCCCCCGCGTAAGGACACGAGGTCTACACCACCTCAGTATCGCTTGCGCAACGACGTGCTCCGGCCGCGGGCCCCGAAAGGTCACTTCGGCCGGGGGAAACCCCCGGAGTGGACTAGACCTCTCGCGGGCAACGCGCGAGACTGTCCCCCGTGAGACATGTCATCGCCCTCGATGTGGGCGGCACCGGAATGAAGGCCGCCCTGGTCGGGGCGGACGGCGCGCTTCTGTACGAGGCGCGGCGGGCCACCGGCCGCGAGCGCGGGCCCGACGCCGTGGTCGAGTCCATCCTCGGCTTCGCCGCCGACCTCCGCGCCCGGGGGATCAAGGAGTTCGGGGAGCCCGCTGCCGCCGCCGGCGTCGCGGTCCCCGGAATCGTCGACACCGAGCGCGGCATAGCCGTATACGCCTCTAACCTCGGCTGGCGCGACGTCCCCATGCGCGAGCTGCTCAGCGACAGGCTGGAAGGCGTACCCGTGGCCCTGGGCCACGACGTCCGCACCGGCGGCCTCGCCGAGGGGCGGATCGGCGCGGGCAAGGGCGCCGACCGGTTCCTCTTCGTGCCGCTCGGCACGGGGATCGCCGGGGCCATCGGGATCGGCGGCGGCATCGAGCCCGGCGCCCACGGCTCGGCGGGCGAGATCGGGCACATCATCGTGCGCCCCGGCGGCCCGCCCTGCGGCTGCGGTCAGCGCGGCTGTCTGGAGCGGCTCGCGTCGGCCTCCGCGGTGAGCGAGGCCTGGGCCGCGGCCAGCGGTGACCCGGACGCGGACGCCGCGGACTGCGCGAAGGCCGTGGAGTCGGGCGACCCGCGGGCGCGGGAGGTCTGGCAGAACGCGGTCGACGCGCTCGCCGACGGCCTCATCACCGCCCTCACCCTCCTGGACCCGCACACTCTGATCATCGGTGGCGGTCTCGCCGAGGCCGGGGAAACGTTGTTCACGCCCCTGCGGGCAGCCCTGACCGCTCGCATCGTCACGTTCCAGACCCAGCCCGTCGTCGTCCCGGCCGCCCTCGGGGACACCGCCGGGTGCCTGGGAGCGGGTCTGCTCGCCTGGGACCTCCTCAGTACCCCCGACCCCACCCAATCCACGGAGGTAACCGCCTGATGACCGCTAGCAAGGTCCTCGCCGGTGCTCAGGTGGTCCTGCCCACCGGGACCCTTTCCAACGGCCGTGTGATCGTCGACGGTGCGCGTATCGGAGGGAGCGCTCCCTCCGATGCCGAGGTCGTCGACCTCCCCTCCGACCACTGGGTGGTCCCGGGCTTCGTCGACATCCACAACCACGGCGGCGGCGGTGCCTCCTTCACCTCCGGCACCGTGGACGAGGTGCTCAAGGGCATCCACACGCACCGCCTGCACGGCACCACGACCGTCGTCGCCTCGACCGTCACCGGCGAGATGGACTTCCTCGCCCAGCGGGCGGGGATGCTGAGCGAGCTGGCCGAGCAGGGCGACCTCGCGGGCATCCACTTCGAGGGGCCGTTCATCTCGCCGTGCCGCAAGGGCGCGCACAGCGAGGCGCTGCTTCGCGAGCCCGACCCCGCCGACGTGCGCAAGCTGATGGACGCGGCCCGCGGCCAGGCCAAGATGTTCACGCTCGCCACCGAGCTGGCGGGCGGCATCGACTCCGTGCGCCTGCTCGCCGAGCACGGAGTGATCGCGGCCATCGGCCACACGGACGCGTCGTACGAGCAGACGGTGGAGGCCATCGACGCGGGCGCCACCGTCGCCACGCACCTCTACAACGCGATGCCGGGCCTCGGGCACCGCGAGCCGGGCCCGATCGCCGCGCTCCTGGAGGACGAGCGGATCACGGTCGAGCTGATCAACGACGGCACGCATCTGCACCCCGCCTCGTTCGAGCTGGCCTTCCACCACGCGGGCGCGGCCCGCACCGCGCTCATCACGGACGCGATGGACGCGGCGGGCTTCGGCGACGGCCGGTACATGCTCGGCCCGCTGGAGGTCGAGGTAAAGGACAGCGTCGCGCGCCTCGTGGAGGGCGGCTCGATCGCGGGCTCCACCCTCACCATGGACCGCGCCTTCAAGCGTTCGGCGACCGTCGACGGCCTTTCCGTCGACGACGTCGTGCGGGCCATCTCGGCCAACCCGGCCAAGCTCCTGGGGATGTACGACAGGGTCGGCTCGCTCGAACCCGGCAAGGACGCCGACCTGGTGGTCCTGGACGCGGAGTTCGAGCTGAAGGGCGTCATGCGCAAGGGCGAGTGGGTGGTTACGCCCAATTAGGTCCAACTAGGGTGATTTCACCGGCCGCTGAAATGGCGTCGAAGAGCAGGCGGTTGGCCCGGACCTCTGGGCCAACCGCCTTCTTTTTGGCATGATCAGCGGCGTAAGAGGACAGCAGGAAGCGCGTTCTCCAGCGATCCAGGGGGTGGGCGACAAGTGATTCTCACGGTCACGCTGAACGCCGCACTGGACATCACCTACCGCGTCCCCGCCCTCACCCCGCACGCCTCGCACCGCGTCACCGAGGTCATCGAACGCCCCGGCGGCAAGGGCCTGAACGTCGCCCGCGTCCTTGCGGCACTCGGCCACGACGTGACGGTGACCGGCTTCGCGGGCGGCGACACGGGCCGCACCCTGCACGACCGCCTCACGCGCGAACCCCGCGTCACGGACGCCCTCGTGCCCGTGGACGGCGCCACCCGCCGCACCCTCGCCGTCGTCGACGCGGCGACCGGCGACACCACGCAGCTGAACGAACCGGGCCCGGCGATCTCCCCCGCGGAGTGGTCCGCGTTCCAGGAGTCGTACGAGGAGTTGCTCCGCCGTGGCGCCGCCGCGGTCGCGCTCTGCGGGAGCCTGCCGCCGGGAGTCCCGGTCGGCGCGTACGCGGTTCTCGTACGGGCCGCGCGGGCCGCCAAGGTCCCCGTGCTCCTGGACACCAGCGGCGAGGCGCTGCGCCGCGGCCTCGGCGCACGCCCCGACATCATCAAGCCGAACGCCGACGAACTGGCCGAGCTGACCGGCTCCCACGAACCCGCCCAGGCGACCCGCGACGCCCGCCGCAGAGGCGCGCACGCGGTGGTGGCATCCCTGGGCGCCAAGGGCTTGCGCGCCGTCACGCCCGAAGGCACCTGGCAGGCGACCCCGCCCACGCGCGTGCACGGCAACCCGACCGGCGCCGGCGACTCGGCGGTCGCGGGCCTGCTCTCCGCCCTGGTGGAGGAGCTGCCGTGGCCGGACCGCCTCGCCAGGGCCGTGGCCCTCTCGGCGGCGACCGTCGCGGCCCCCGTGGCGGGCGAGTTCGTGCCCTCGACCTACGAAGACCTGCTCGCGCGGGTCGCGGTGACCGGGGAGGCCACCGCGGCGTAATGACGCGCCGCACCGCGCGTGAGCGACGCACAACGGGCCGCTCCGGCCCAGAAGATGGGGACATTCATCGTGCCACTCGTATCCACCGGCGATCTGGTGTCCGACGCCCGCGCGGCGGGGCGCGGGGTCGCCGCGTTCAACGTGATCACGCTGGAGCACGCGGAGGCGATCGCCACGGGCGCGGAGCGGGCGGGCGCCCCCGCCATCCTGCAGATCTCCGAGAACGCGGTGAAGTTCCACGGCGGCAGCCTGTCCGCGATCGCGGCGGCGACGGCGGCGGTGGCGAAGGCGTCATCGGCCCCGCTCTCCCTGCACCTGGACCACGTCATGGACGTGGACCTGCTGCACGCCGCGCACCCCGAGGGGTTCAGCTCGGTGATGTTCGACGCGTCGAAGATGTCGTACGAGGAGAACGTCAAGGCGACCGCCGAGGCCGTGCGTTGGGGCCACGAGCGCGGCATCTGGATCGAGGCGGAGCTCGGCAAGGTGGGCGGCAAGGAGGGCGAGGCCCCGCTGGACGCGCACGCTCCGGGCGTACGGACGGACCCGGCGGAGGCGGCGGCCTACGTAGCGGACACGGGCGTCGACGCCCTCGCGGTGGCGGTCGGCTCCTCGCACGCGATGACGTCACGCACGGCGTCCCTCGACCACGAGTTGATCACCGCCCTGACGAAGGCCGTCCCGGTACCGCTGGTGCTGCACGGCTCAAGTGGCGTGCCCGACGCGGAGATCCGGGCGGCGGTGGCGGCCGGCATGGTGAAGATCAACGTGGGCACGGCGCTGAACACGGCGTTCACGGGAGCGGTCCGGGAGTACCTCGCGGAGAACACCTCCGGAGTGGACCCACGCAAGTACCTGAGCCCGGCCCGCGAGGCCATGTCCACAACGGTCGCCAGCTTCCTCGGGCTCTTGGCATGACCGCGCCGTAAGTGCTGGCCCGGGGCTGCTGAAGCAGCCCCGGGAGCAGCCCCGGGCCGGCGTGGAGGGGTCAGCCGTTGCTGCCCTCCACGAGCCACATCTGGTCGATGTTCGCCCCGGTCGTGCCGCACAGGTCGCTCTGCGCGCAGGTGAGCGTGATCGCGTTGGTGCCCTTGGTGAGCTGGACCACCGACCAGGTGTTGGTCCAGCCCTTCTCCCAGTCCCCTTCGTCCGCGTGCCGGAAGTTCTCCATGTTCAGGGGCCGGGTCTGCTTTTTGCCGTTGACGAGAATGGTGGCGTTCGAGTCCTTGCCGGGGACGCCGTAGTTCACCCGGAGGCTGTACGAGCCGGACTTGGGGATGCCGTTGACGGTCCACGTCACCTGGGCGCCGACCTTGTCGAAGCCCGCGACGTAGACACCGCCCTCGGACTCCGCGCCGTCTATGTCCGAAGCCGTGGTCGTGCCGCCGTCCAGCTTGAGCGCCTTCGCGTCCGTCTTCGGGAGGTCGGCCGCCGGCTTCTCGGGCTTCTTCGTCGGCTTCTCGCTGGGCTTGACCGTCTCGCCCTGCGTCGAGCCGCCGCCTGCCGCCGCTTCGTCGCCCTTGTCGTCGTCGCCGCCGAAGATGATCGCGGCGCCGATCCCGATGGCCACCACCGCGACGACCGCGATCGCGGCGATCAGGAGGCCCTTGGTGTTGGGGCCGCCGCCACGGCCGCCGGAGCCGCGGGACGCCGGGGTGTACTGCGGCGTCGCGGGTGCTCCGCCGGGCTGCGTCTCCGGAGCGGCGTAGTGCGCGTTCGGCTGGCCGTAGGCCTGTGGCTGCTGCGGCACCTGCTGGCCGTACGCGGGCGCGGCCTGCGTACCGTAGGTATTGGGCCTGCGGTCGCCGACCGCGCGCACGTGGTTGTACGAGGACCGGGGACCCGGGTACCCGTAGCCGCCCCCGCCGCTGGGCGGGGTGGCGCCGGCCGCCTGTCCGTCTTCGTACAGATAGCCGAACGGATCGTCGTCGCCCTCTGGCGGGTTCGGCGTGTTTTCGCCGTTATTGCCGGGCGTCATTCCCAGGTCACTCCCTCACATTGCTGACCGGGGGAGCCTACCCGCTCCGAGTGAGCCCACGGGGTGTCGTTGGCCTCATCCGGCTCGCCTGTGCTGCTTGGCACGGGACCGTTTCTCCACGTACATCCGCTGGTCAGCGGAGTGCAACACTTCGTCCGCCGACATCCCGCAGTGTGCCCATCCGATGCCGAAACTGGCACCCACCCGCACCGCACGGCCGTCCACCCGGATCGGCGGGATGATCGCGTTGCGAAGCCGCACCGCGAGGTCCTGGGCGTCGGCGCGGCCAAGGCCGTCGGCGAGGACGACGAACTCGTCGCCGCCGAGCCTGGCGACCGTGTCCCCGTCACGCACACCGCTGGTCAGCCGCCTGGCCACCTCGATGAGAACCGCGTCACCCGTGTGGTGCCCGAAGCGGTCGTTGATCGACTTGAAGCCGTCGAGGTCGCAGAAGAGCACCGCGAGGCCCTTGGTGCCGTCGTCCACGTCCCCCGGCCCCTCCGGCGGCGCGACGGTGTGCGCGTGGTTGTCGAAGCCTTCCCCGCTCTGCTGGAGGCTGTGCGCGTTGTTCGAGCCGTAGTCGAAGCTGTGCTGCCCGTCCGCGTCGTACACGCCGTCGTACGCCGCGTCCAGCGAGTCCACCGCGCTCGGCTGGCCCGCGTGCGGCCTGCGACAGAGACGGGCGCTGAGGCGGGAGCGCAGCTCGGCGGAGTTCGGCAGGCCGGTGAGGGCGTCGTGCGAGGCGCGGTGCGCGAGCTGGAGCTCGCGGCGCTTGCGCTCCTCGACGTCCTCGACGTGGGTGAGCAGGAAGCGCGGCCCGTCGGCGGCGTCCGCGACGACCGAGTTGCGCAGGGACACCCAGACGTACGTCCCGTCGCGCCGCGCCAGGCGCAGCTCGGCCCGGCCGCCCTCGGCGGAGGTCCGCAGGAGCGTGCCGATGTCCTCGGGGTGGACCAGGTCGGAGAACGAATAGCGGCGCATCGCGGAGGCGGGGCGGCCGAGCAGGCGGCACAGCGCGTCGTTCGTGCGCAGGATGCGGCCGTGCTGGTCGCCGCCCATCTCGGCGATGGCCATGCCCGAAGGCGCGTACTCGAAGGCCTGGCGGAAGGATTCCTCGCTGGCCCGCAGCGCCTGCTGCTCGCGCTCCAGGCGGACCAGGGCGCGTTGCATGTTGGCACGCAGGCGGGCGTTGCTGATCGCGATGGCGGCCTGGAATGCGTACATCTGCAGGGCCTCGCGGCCCCAGGCGCCGGGCCTGCGGCCGTTGCGGGGCCGGTCCACGGAGATCACGCCGAGCAGTTCGCCGCCGGACGCGCCCGTCGCGTACATCGGGGCGAAGAGGCGGTCCGCGGGGTGCCACTCGTCCTCGAAGCGGGGCTCGGGGCCGTCGGTGTACCACTGCGGGACGTCGTCCTCGTCCAGGACCCAGCCCTCGGTGTACGAGATGAATCTCAGGGCGCCCCAGGCCTCGCCCATGGCGAGCCGCTTCTCCCAGGCCTCGCGCGAGCCGACCCGGCCCGTGATGAGCGCCTCGGCGGCGGTGTTGCCCGCGAAGGCGGCGACGACGAGATCGCCGTCCGGGCGCACGAGATTCACGCACGCCAATTCATAGCCAAGGCCGTTGACCACGCCGTCGGCGACGGTCTGCAGCGTGTCCGCCAGGCTCCGGGCCGTGTTGAGATCCGCCACCACCTGATGCAGCTGCCGCAGGGTCGCAAGACGGACGTACGGCTCCGACTCGGTCTCCATTGCTCGCTCTCCCCGAGACCTCGACAGCAACTCCAGGATTCGCAGCGCCCTTAGTGTTCTCTCAGTACCTGAGTTCTCTCAGTGTCTGATTGCCACCGTCACTGAATCACAGCGAGCAGCTTGCCCGGTACACAGGGTCAACAAAATATGGGTCCTGTGACTCAAGTCACAGATGGGAAGCCTTCGTTGGTCCAGTCCACTGGACCGCCGGACGCCCCGCGAGGCCGCCGGGGGCCTCCTCGGCCCTCGGACCTAGGCCCGGCCTCGGCCCTCGGCCCGATGTGGCGCCGGGGCGGGCCCGGCTAGCGTCGGGTGCGTGGTTCCCGTACTGAAGACATCCCAGGAGGGCGCTCCCGCGACTCTCCCCGCCTCCCCCTCCCCACGTACCCCGTCGCCCGGCGGGCATCCTGTGGGGGTGAGCAACGAACAATTCCGCGCCGCCATGTCCCGGCTCGCCGCGGGTGTGGTCCTGGTGACCGCCTGCGAGCCCTCGCTGGACGCGGACGACCCGCACGCGCCGGTCGGCGAGGACGTGGGCATGACCGCGACCGCCTTCCTCTCCGTGTCACTGGACCCGCCGCTCGTGCTGGTCAGCCTGCGTGAGGGCTCCCGGATGGACGACCTGCTCGCCGAGCAGCCGCTGTGGGGCGTCTCCGTGCTCGCCGAGAGCCAGCGCCACATCGCGGGCCGGTTCGCGATGAAGGGCAGGATCAGCGACCGGCTGCTCTTCGAGGACATCCCCTTCGTACGGGGGGACGAGTCCGGGGCGCCTTTGATCGGCGGCGCGCTCGCGACCCTGGAGTGCCGGACCGAACAGACGGTTACGGCGGGTGATCACACCCTTGTCATCGGGCGAGTACTTTCGGCTGATCTGCCGAGCGCCGACGGGGGCCCATTGACGTACTTCAAGGGGAAGTACCGACAGCTGGGCTGACGTCCGCCCGCTTTTTTACCGGTGAGCGGACCTTTTTTCCGTCGAGTTTCCGGCCGGGTTTCATGCCGAGCGGGCTTTGCTGACGCACCGTTTGCAACCGGGGACCCGGCTCCCGGCACACCGTCTGCGACCGGGGCTCAGCCCCAGCCCTCCCCCGAGCGGCCGCGCTTGGTCTGGCTGCGCTGCTTCTTCTCGCGCAGGCGCCGCTCGTTGATCCCCCGCGGGATCTTCGTGGCGCGGCGGGGGCGCGGCGGGGGCGCGGTCGCCTCCGCGAGCAGCGAGGCGAGGCGAGTGGCCGCCATCTCGCGGTTGCGCCACTGGGAGCGGTGCTCGGAGGCGCGCACGCTGACGACACCGCCCACGAGGCGGTTCGCGAGGCGCTCCAGGGCGCGCTCCTTCCACACCGGAGGCAGCGACTCCGTGCCGGCCAGGTCGAATCGCAGCTCCACCTGCGAGTCGCTGGTGTTGACGTGCTGACCGCCCGGCCCGGAGGACCTCGAAAAACGCCACATGAGCTCGGCCTCGGGCAGGGAGACTGAGCCGCGGATGACATAGGGACCGGACATGGGTCCTATCGTCCCGCGTCTGTCCGGTCCACGTCACCCGTATTTCCGGCGCGCCCCGCTTGTGACGCCAGGGGCGCTAGGGATTGGTAAAGAAAGTAAAAGGACCTGGAACCTCTGGGACCCCGGTCGACGTTCATAGAGGTGACGGTAGCTTCGTCCACAGTACGAAGCCCGTTCGTACGCAACGAGGGAAGGGACTCCCAACAATGGCAGTAAGCCTGTCCAAGGGTGGCAACGTCTCGCTCACCAAGGAGGCTCCGGGCCTGACCGCCGTCACCGTGGGCCTCGGCTGGGACGTCCGCACCACCACCGGCACCGACTTCGACCTGGATGCCTCGGCCATCGCGGTGAACCCGCAGGGCAAGGTCTACTCGGACGGCCACTTCGTCTTCTTCAACAACAAGGTGACGCCGGACCAGACCATCGAGCACACCGGTGACAACGTCACGGGTGAGGGCGAGGGCGACGACGAGCAGATCAAGGTCAACCTGGCGGGCCTCCCGGCCGACGTCGACAAGATCGTCTTCCCGGTCTCGATCTACGACGCCGAGAACCGCTCGCAGAACTTCGGCCAGGTGCGCAACGCCTTCATCCGCATCGTCAACCAGGCCGGCGGCACCGAGATCGCCCGCTATGACCTGAGCGAGGACGCCGCCACCGAGACCGCCATGGTCTTCGGCGAGCTGTACCGCAGCGGTGCGGAGTGGAAGTTCCGCGCCGTCGGCCAGGGCTACGCGTCCGGTCTCGTCGGCATCGCGCAGGACTTCGGCGTCAACGTCTGAGGTTCGCGGCTCAGTTAGCAGTTCCCGAGGGCCCCCGGCGGAATCTCCGCCGGGGGCCCTCGCCGTTGCCGTGACGGCTCCCGGGCCGCAGGATCGTCAGCATCACCCACCACTTGAGGGAGTGTGAGGGCCATGGCGACCGTGGTGCTTGTCGGGACGCTCGACACCAAGGGCGCGGAGTACGCCTGGCTGCGCGAGCGGCTCAGGGAGTACGGCAGCGACACCCTGCTCATCGACACCGGCATACTGCCGCCGCCTGCCCAGACCCCCGCCGCCGACGTCTCCGCCGAAGCCGTGGCCCGCGCGGCCGGGCACGATCTGGCGAAGCTGCGCGGTGCGGGCGAGCGGGGCGCTGCCGTGGCGGCGATGGCGGACGGCGTGACCGAGGTGGTGCTCGACCTGCACCGGCGGGGCAGACTGCACGCGGTGCTCGCCGCCGGGGGCAGCGGCGGTTCGTCGATCGCCGCGCAGGCGATGCGCGCGCTGCCGATCGGGGTACCGAAGGTCCTGGTCAGCACGATGGCGGGCGGCGACGTGTCGCCGTACGTCGGAAGCAGCGACATCACCCTGATGTACAGCGTCGTGGACATCTCCGGCATCAACGCGGTCTCCCGGCAGGTCCTGGGCAACGCGGCGGCGGCAGCATCGGGCATGGCACGGCGCTACGAACGCAACCACGACGAACTGGCAGGCCGCGGCCGCAAGGTGGTCGCCGCGACGATGTTCGGCGTGACGACGCCCGCGATCGACGCGGCCCGCGCCCGCCTCGACGACCTCGGCTACGAGGTGCTCGTCTTCCACGCGACGGGCGCGGGCGGCCGGGCGGTGGAGAAGCTGGCGTCCGACGGCCTCCTGGACGGCGTCCTTGACCTGACGACCACCGAACTCGCCGACGAACTGGTCGGCGGCGTCCTCTCGGCGGGCCCCGAACGCCTCACCGCCGCGGGCCGCGCAGGCATCCCGCAGGTGGTCGCTCCCGGCGCCCTCGACATGGTCAACTTCGGCCCGGAAGCGACGGTCCCGCCCCGCTTCAGGGACCGCACCCTGCTCGTCCACAACCCCACGGTCACGCTGATGCGCACGACCGCCGACGAGATGGCCGCACTCGGCACCACCCTCGGCCACCGGCTCGCCGCCGCGCGCGGCCCCGTCGAGTTCTTCTGGCCGCTGCGCGGGGTCTCGGCGGTGGACGCCGATGGCGGCCCGTTCCGGGACGCGGCGGCGGACGAGGCCGGTCTCGACGCGCTGCGGACGATGGTGGAGGGCAGCGGCGTACGGCTGCACGAGGTGGACGCGCACATCAACGACGCCGGGTTCGCGGTGGCGATGGCGGACCGCCTGGACGAGCTGATCGGCGCTCGGGCGCCGAAGCAGACGCCTTGATGCCTTGACGCCTGACGCCACTCCACCCACGACTCGCTCCGGGAGCACCCCATGACGACACACATCACCCGCGAGGAAGCACTGGCCCGCCTCAACGCCCAGGTGGCGAAGGGCAATCCGGTCATCGGAGCGGGAGCGGGCACAGGCCTCTCCGCCAAGTGCGCGGAGGAGGGCGGCGTGGACCTCCTGATCATCTACAACTCGGGCCGCTACCGGATGGCGGGCCGCGGCTCCCTCGCGGGCCTGCTCCCGTACGGCGACGCGAACGCGATCGTGGTGGACATGGCCAGGGAGGTGCTCCCGGTGGTCAAGGACACCCCGGTCCTCGCCGGGGTGTGCGGCACGGACCCCTTCCGGGACATGGGCCGCTTCCTGGACGAGCTGAAGCGGATGGGCTTCACCGGCGTCCAGAACTTCCCCACGGTCGGCCTGTACGACGGCACGTTCCGCACCAACCTCGAAGAGACGGGCATGGGGTACGGCCTGGAGGTGGACATGGTCCGCGAGGCCCGCGCCCGCGACCTCCTGACCACGCCGTACGTCTTCGACCCCGACCAGGCCGCCGACATGGCACGGGCCGGCGCAGACGTCCTGGTCCCGCACGTCGGCCTGACGACGAAGGGCGCCATCGGCGCGGGCACGGCCATGACCCTCGACCAGGCGGCCACGGCGGTCCAGGAGATGCACGACGCTGCCAAACGCGTGAACCCCGACATCCTGGTCCTGTGCCACGGCGGCCCCATCGCGGAACCGGATGACGCGGCCCACGTCCTGTCCCGCACCACGGGCGTCGTCGGCTTCTTCGGGGCATCGTCGATCGAGCGCCTCCCCACGGAGCGGGCCATCGTGGACCAGACCCGCGCCTTCAAGTCCCTGCGGACGGAGACCTGAGTACGGCTAACCTGCGCCGCATGATCCTCGAACCGCTCGCCCCCGCCGAGGACGGCGCGCTCCCCGGCGAGCTGCTCACCGAGCTCACCGCCCTGTACGCGTCGAACCACGTCTTCCACGCCCTCTCGGGGGACTTCCCCGACCCGCACGACATCCGCCCCGAACAGGTCGCAGCCACCCTCGCGGACGAGCTGGCCGTGCCGGGCGCGGAGGTGCTCGTAGCGCGGTCCGAGGGTCGGGCCGTCGGGATCGGCATCACGCTGGACCGCCATCCCGACCCCGCCGACCCGGACCCGTGGATCGGCCTGCTCATGGTGGATGCCGGGCAACAACGCCGTGGGTACGGGCGGGAGTTGGCGGGCCGGATCGAGGAGCGCTTCCGGGAGGACGGGCGCACCGGAGTGCGCCTCGCGGTGCTCGCGGGGAACGACGCCGGGCTCGCCTTCTGGAGCGGACTCGGTTACGAGACCATCGACCACCGCAACGATCTCGAAGCGGGCCGCCCTTGCGCGGTACTGCGCAAGCCGCTGCTGTAGCCGCCTTACGGGTGCTCCGGCATACGGGAGCTCCGCCTTACGGGTGCTCCGGCTTACCGTCCCCGTACAGCCACGGACCCCAGATCGCGTGCACCTTCTTGCGCGCCGCCTCGCCGCCCGCGTGCTTCTCCACGTACCGCGTGAAGTCCTCGGTGTCCGCGTTGCGGTGGCGGTAGGTCTTCGTCCAGCCCCGCACGATGTCGTAGAACGTGTCGTCGCCGACCGCCTGGCGGATCTTGTGGATGACCATGCCGCCCCGCTCGTACACGGGGCTGTCCGAGATCTCCCCGGCGGACGGCGGCTTCGCGGGCGGAAAGGCCCAGATGGCGTCGTTGTCCTCTTTATCCTCGTAGTAGTCGTCCGCGTAGATCTGGTCGAAGGTCTCCTGCACGCTGTCGCCGTCGTTGTCCTCCTCCCAAAGCCACTCCGCGTACGTCGCGAAGCCCTCGTTGAGCCACATGTCCCGCCAGGACTTCGGCGTCACGGAGTTCCCGAACCACTGGTGGGCCATCTCGTGGACGACGAGGGCGGTGTCGGGGGCGCCGGGATAGGTGGGGCGGGTCTGGGTCTCCAGGGCGTAGCCCGCGTCCCCCTCCTTGCCGACGATCGCGCCGGTCGACGAGAAGGGGTAGGGGCCGAAGTTCAGCTCCTGCCACTCCATGATCTCGGGGATGCGGTTCAGCGCCTTCGTGCTCGCCTTCGCCTCGGAGGGTTCCACCGCGGTGAGCACCGGGATGCCGGACTTCGTCGTCGACTTCTTCATCTCGTACGGCCCGATCGCGACCGTCGCCAGATAGCTCGCCATCGGCTCCGCGCTGTGCCAGGCGAAGGTGGTGCGGCCGTTCTTGGTCGACTCGCGGGTCAACTCCCCGTTGGAGATGGCCTTCAGGCCCTTGGGGACGGTGACCCGTATGTCGTACGAGGCCTTGTCGGAGGGGTGGTTGTTGCTCGGGAACCACGCCATCGAGCCCGTCGGCTCGCCGAGCGCCAGTGCGCCCTCCTCCGTGCGCAGCCAGCCCTCCTCGGAGTCGTCCGCGTCGGTGATGGTCTCCGGGCTGCCGGAGTAGCGCACGACCGTGCGGAACGTCTCGCCCTTGTCGAGGTCGTCCGGGGGCCGGATCGTCAGTTCCTGCCCGTCGCGGTGGAAGTTGGCGTCCTTCCCCTCGACGGTCACGCCCTTCACGTCCAGACCCTTGAGGTCGAGGTTGAAGGCACTGAGGTCCTGGGTGGCGCGCGCGGTGACCTCGGCGGTGGCGGTGAGGTGACGGGCGTCGGGGTCGTAGCCCAGGGTCAGGTCGTAATGCGCGACGTCATAGCCGCCGTTGCCCAGCTTCGGGAAGTACGGGTCGCGCACGCCGTCGGCTCCGGGCGTGCCGTGCACCCCGGAGCCGCTGCAGGCGGTGATGGCGAGGGCGGTGAGGGCGGCGGCGGAGGTGCCGCGCAGCGCCGTGGATCGTAGGTGCACGGGTGTGATCTTATGCGGCATAGCGCCCCTAAGGGGCGCGGGGAACTGCGCGACAAGCCCCCACCGGCCGGCGGAGACTTAAAGCACCGCGACGCCCAACGGCCGCTCCCCCGCCGGGAGGCGCCGCGTGTCCCCGCTCTCCAGGTCGACGACGGTGATCCCGTTCCAGAAGCCGTCGCGGGTGAAGCCGCCGGTGACGTAGGCGGTGCGGCCGTCCTCGGAGACGGCGACGTCCTCGTGCGGGCCGTCCAGCGGGAAGACCTTCTCCTTGCCGTCCTTGGTACGCATGGTCAGCGAGGGCCCCTTGTCCTCCGAGGGGTCGATGGGCCCGGTACCGACCGCGAACAGCGTCCCGTCCTCCGTGACCTGCGCGCCGTGCTGATGGGTGTTGGCCGTCATCGGCTCGATCGCGGACTTACCGGTGCGCGGGTCGAGCACGACGAGCTTCTCGCCCTCGAAGGGGAGCAGGAGCTTGCCGTCCGAGGGGCGTACGGCGGCGTAGTGCGGCTTGAGCCAGGAGCCGAGGCCTCCTTCGGTGCCGTAGGGGGCGACTTCGATGCGGCGGGGCTCGAGCGAGTCGGCGCGTACGACCGTCACGTCGAAGGAGTCGTGGTTGGTCGCGTAGACCTCGTTGCCGTCCTTCGACACGTCGACGTCGAACGGGCGCCGCCCCACCGGGACGGTGTCGGTGACCTCGCGCTTCTTGGTGTCGATGACCTCCAACGTCCCCTTGCCGTCCGGCACGTTGACGCCCACATAGGCGTGCTCGCCGTCCGGGGAGAGGGCGATGCCCATGCCGCCGCCGCGGTACTCGCCGGTCGTCGCGGGGCCGCTGTCGGTCTCGTACGGGATGCGGTCGACGCGCTCACGGGTGCGGGTGTCGACGACGGCCACTGCGTCGGCGGTGGCGACCCAGGCTCGGCCGTCGTCGCCCACGGCCAGCCCGTAGGGGGCCGTGCCGACCTTCACGGACTCGATGGGGCCGCGTTCGGGGTCCACGAAGGTGACGGTGTCGGAGCCGAAGTCGGCTACCAGGAGGGTGCCTTCGGGGGTGCGTTGCTGGGCGGGGAGGGTGGCACTGGCGGTGGCCTTGGCGGTCGCGCGGTCGGTCTCGGCGCCGTCGGCAGCCGCGGAGCCGCTCCCGCCGCAGCCCGCGAGGGCCGCGGCGGCCAGGAGAGCGGCCCCGGCGGAGAGCGCCGCGCGGGACACGCGGGGTGAGCGTGCGACGCGGGAGACACGGGACACGCGGGGTGAGCGTGCGACACGGGGCGAGCGTGCCACGCGTACGGGCTTCACGAGGCGTCCCGCAGCTGCGCGGCGATCTCCGCGAAGCCGAGGCGCTCGGCGTGCGCGAGAGGCGTGAGACCGTCCCGGTCGGCGAGGCCGGGCGTGGCCCCCGCGGCGAGAAGCAGCGCCACGATCTCCTGGTGCGCACGGCCGCCCTCACCGAGGATCACGGCCTCCAGCAGGGCGGTCCAGCCGAGGTCGTTGACGTGATCGACGTCGGTGTCGGTGACGCGCAGGACTTCCCGTACGTACGCGACGTGCCCGCGCTCCGATGCGGGGATCACGGAGATCCCGCCGAAGCGGTTGCGCAGCTTCAGGTCGGGCCCCGCGGGAAGCAGGACGTGCAGCATGGCGACGCTGCCCGTCACGCCGGTGGCCAGCCAGGGGCTGTCGGCGCGGTGATCCTGCGCGTCGACGTCCGCACCCGCGGCCACCAGCACCTCGGCCGCCTCGACGTGGTCGCCGAGTGCGGCGAGCAGCAGGGGCGTGCGCAAGTCGCTGTCGCGGGTCTCGACCCGGCCGCCCGCGTCGAGGGCGGCTCTCACCTCTGCGGCGTTCCCGGCCCGTGCGGCGTCGAGCAGCCACTGGTCGTCGGCGGTCCTTGTCATGAACGTTCTCCTCGTCGTCGTACGGACCGGGAACAGCCTCAGCATGATGATTTCCGGTGGCTTCGGCAGCGCAACGCGTCAGCAGTGCCGGCGGCGTCAGCGTTGCCAGTGGCCTCGGGCCTTATCGGCCGAGCGCCGCGACGCCGGCCTTCGCGAACTTCTCGTCCAGGTCGCCGCTCGGGGCGCCCGCGACACCGATGCCCGCGATGGGCGCGCCCTTGGCTGTCACCGGCGCACCGCCCGCGAGGAACAGGGTGCCGGGGATGTCCTTCAGGTTCGGGGCCTGCTCCAGGCGCTTGGTCAGCTCGGAGGTGGGCGCGTTCCAGGAGACGGCGGTGTACGCCTTCTTCACGGCCGACTCGGGGGACTGCGGGCCCGCTCCGTCGCCGCGCAGCTCGACGATGGTGTTGCCGTTGCGGTCCACGACGGCGACGGAGACGCGCTGGTTCTCCTTCTTCGCGGCGTCGAGGGTGGCCTGGGCGGCCTTGGTCGCGGCGGCGACGTTCAGGTGCGTCGACTGCGTGAGGTTCTTGTTGCCCGCGTCGGCGGTGACGGCGGCCTTGGTGGCGGCGTCGGGGGTGCCGGCGGTGGCGGAGACGGCCCCGAAGGTACCGGCGCCGAGGACTGCGGCGGTGGCGGCGATGGTCAGGACACGGGCGCGGCGGGAGATCTTCTGCATCGGGGGCTCCTCGGGGTGAAGGCGGGGATCGCGGGATCCGTCGGGATCGGGAAATCCGTCGGGGTCAGGAATCCGTCGGGATCAGGGAATCCGTCGGGGTCAGGAATCCGTCGGGATCAGGGAATCCGTCGGGATCGGGGAGGTTGTTTCCTCTGCCATCAATCCTCCGGCCGTATCCGGAGCCGACCCCTCGGCGTACCGGCTGCTGCCTGCCTGCGGCTCGGTGGACACGAGGGTCAGCCGATCGGTTGACCCCCCGGTGGTCCCGCCGGGTCACAATGAGGTTGTTTGCGCAGTTCAGGAGCGGGCGGGGCGGAAGGAGCAGAGCCGTGGCACAAGACGAGGGCGCCCCCGTGCGCAGAGCCTCCGCGGACCCCGACTCGCGCTGGCTCGCAGCCGTCATGCACGCGGCGTTCTATCTGCTCCTGGCCACCTCGCTGGCCCGCTTCCTGCTGCGCCACCCCGGCGGCGCGCGCGTCCCGTGGATCATCGCGCTCTCCGTGGTCCTCGCCGTCCTCTACGCCGTCCCGCCCCTCGCCGCCGCCCTGCGGGGACAGCACCCCGCGCCCTACTCGTCCGGCCCGGCGTCCGGCGCCCGTCCCACCCCCCGCCGCCTGGCCTGGCTCGCCCTGGTCGTCGGGGTCTGGCTGGTCCTCGTGATCCTCGCGCCGAGCTTCGGGTGGTGCGCGGTGCCGCTCTTCTTCACCGGGCTCCGGACACTGCCGCCGCGCGCCGCCCTGGTCCTGGTCGCGGTCCTGACCGGCTGCGTCATCGCGTCGCAACTGCGGCTCGCGGGCCGCTACGACCCGGACCTGATCCTCGGTCCGCCCGCCGTGTCGGCGATCGCGACGGCGGTCTTCGCCTACATGCAGCGCCAGGCGGCCCGCCAGCGCGAACTGATCGACGACCTCATCCGCACCCGCCGCGAACTTGCCGCCACCGAGCGCCGCGAAGGCACCCTCGCCGAGCGCCAGCGCCTGTCCATGGAGATCCACGACACCCTCGCGCAGGGCCTGTCCAGCCAGCAGATGCTGCTCCAGGCCGCCGACCGCGTCTGGGACACGGACCCGGCCAGGGCCCGCACCCACGTCCGTACGGCCGAGTCGATCACCGAGCACGGCCTGGCCGAGGCACGCCGCTTCGTGCACGACCTCGCACCGGCGGACCTCGCCGACGGCGGCGGCCTCGACGAAGCACTGCGGGCCCTGGCCGCACGGGTCACGCAGGACGCGGGCCTCACGGTCCGCTTCCACTCCGAGGGCACTCCGGCCGCGCTTCCCGACCGTACGCAGTCCGCCCTCGTACGCATCGCGCAGGGCGCCCTGGCCAACGTGACGGAGCACTCCGGCGCGAGCGCGGCGGCGCTGACGCTCACGCACCTGGACGACCAGGTGGTACTCGACGTCGCGGACAACGGCCGCGGCTTCACGCCCTCCGAAGCGCCGCCCGCCCCCGACCGGCGGGGCCACGGGCTGCCCGCGATCCGCGCGAGGGCACGGCAGCTCGGCGGCACGCTGACGATCGAGTCGGCGCCGGGCGAGGGCACGGTGCTCTCCGTCTCGATCCCGCTCTCTCCCCAGGAGACCCCATGACGCCCCCCGCACCCCCGGTCCGCCTCCTGGTCTGCGACGACCACATCGTCGTACGCGCAGGACTGCTCGCCCTGCTCGGCAGCGCGCCGGACATCGAGGTGGTCGGCGAGGCGGGCACGGGCGAGGAGGCGATCGCGCTGGCCGCGAAGCTGGCGCCGGACGTGGTCCTGATGGACCTGCAACTGGGCGAGGGAATGGACGGCGTAGAGGCCACACGCCACATCACAACCCCGGCCACCCCCACATCCACCCCCACACCCCACGTGCTGGTCCTCACCACTTACGACACGGACGCGGACATCACCCGGGCCATCGAGGCGGGCGCGACGGGCTACCTCCTGAAGGCCGAACGCCCCGAGGAGCTCTTCGCCGCGATCCACGCCGCTGCGCAGGGCCGCACCACGCTCTCCCCGCCGGTCGCGTCCCGCGTGATGGCCCGCATGCGCAAGCCCCTGCCCACCCTCACCGACCGCGAGCTGGACATCCTCGCCCAGCTCTCCCAGGGCCTGGGCAACCGGGACATCGCCCGCGCCCTCTTCATCAGCGAGGCCACGGTCAAGACCCACCTGGGCCGCATCTACGACAAACTCGGCGTGGACACGAGGGCGGGCGCGGTGGCGGTGGCAAAGGAACAACGCCTGCTGCCGTAGCGAGCACCGGCGGAGGGGTGGCCCTCCCCGTGACACCATCTCTTACGTGCTCGACATCGGTTACGCCCTCTCCCGCCGCTTTCCCGACCCCCCGCAGTTCGACTACCGCAACGCGGACGTCCACGCGCTGCGGCACGACCTGTTCTGCGGGGACGTGTATCTCGCGGACACCAAGGCGGACCGGGAGCTGTCCACAGCCTGGGGATGGGTCCCGGTCCTGGACTTCGCCTGGGCGCTGTGCGACATCGTCGAGCAGGTGGACCAGGATCCGCGGGGCAGTCGCGCGTCGCGCCCCCAGTACGCGGAGCTCGACTTCACGGAGTCGAGCGACTGCATGCTGTTCACGCGTCGCTTCGGGTGGGTGGACATCGAGGCGGACTGGATGCGGGCGGAGGAGCCTCCGCTGACCTTCTCCCACTCGGAACTCCGCCGCGAGGCGAGGGACTTCCTCCAGGACCTCCTGGCGGACCTGATCGACCTCCACGAGTCCCTGGCGGACAATCCCACGATCTGGACGCTCCAGTCCCGCTTTCCCCGGGCGTAGGCGCCCAGCCCCACCCCCCGCATCAATTCCTCACCGAACAAGCTCTCCCACCCACCCCTGCACGAACAAGCTCTCCCACGCGCCCGCAGTCGGCATCGAGACGCGAGGGGGTGTGTCGGTATTTCCGCCCGGAGCACGGTTCGCAGCACTCCCGAGCCGAAGTAACCAAGCGCCCACCAGCGGATGGCGAGGACGGACATACCGGCGCGCACCCGCCCCCACAAACGCACCAGCCCCGCACCCAGACTCCCCCGCAGTCGGCATCGAGACGCAAGGGGGTGTGCCGGTATTTCCGCCCGGAGCACGGCTCGCGACACTCCCCCGCCGAAGCAACCAAGCGCCCACCGGCGGATGGCGAGGACGGACATACCGGCGCGCACCCGCCCCCACAGCCGGAGCAGCCCCGCCCCCGCCAAAGCCGGCCGCTAGTCCACCCGTACACCCACCTGCGCAGCAAACGCCGGCGCCAGATCCATCAGCTGCGTCGTACTGATCACCGCCCCCGCCAAGCAGTCGATCCCCCGCAGAATGTCCACCTCCGCCGCGTCCCGCAGGTCGACGTCCTTCATGCGGACCCCGCTGAAGTCCGCCCCCTTCAGCACGCAGCCCACGAACTCCACCCGCTCCAGCGACGCCTGCCCGAAGTCCGGCTCCACCAGCACGCAGCCCTCGAAGACGACGTCCTTCAACCGCGCCTTCCGCAGGTTCAGATAGTCGAGCTTGCCGCCCCGCACGACGACCCGCTCCAGCACGCTCCCGTGCAACTGAACGCCCCCCAGCCGCGCGTCCACCACCTCAACGTCCCGCAGCGAGGCCTCCGCCAGCTCCGTACCGACCCCCCGCGGCTCCGTCAGAACGGAGTCCACGAAGCGCGCCCGGCTGAGCCGCGTCTCCGTAAGACCGCACCCCGTCACCGCACAGTCCAGGAACAGCGCTCCCCCGCCGTCCTGCCCCGCGAGATCGAGGTCCCGGAACTCGACCCCGTCGTAATCCCCGTCGGGCTCAAGACCACCCCCCTCGAACCCCCGCAGCGCGGGCAACCGCACCTCGGGCCGCCGAGCCTTCTTCACCGCTGCCGCATCCCTCTGTCCCATCCGCCCATCGTGCACCCACCCACTGACAACGCCGCCGCACCCCGATGTCACATCCGCGGCACCCCCATCCGTCGTACGGAGTGAGCCCCACGACAAGGACAAGGCGCCACCCGACCACGACAGGAGCCGACCCTCATGCCCACCAACCACAGCAACCACAAAAGCCACACCCACACCCCCACCCCCCTAACCATCATCGGCGGCGGTCTGGCCGGCCTGACCGCCGCCATCACCGCCGCCGAATCCGGCGCCCGCGTAACCATCCACGAGTCCCACCACACCCTCGGCGGCCGAGCCCGCACCGCCGAAGGCGCCTACCGCACGAACGAAGGCCCGCACGCCCTCTACAACGGCGGCCCCCACTGGACCTGGCTCAAGCAGCGCGACCTCATCGGCCCCCTCGCCCCCCTCCCGCCCATCGAAGGCACCCGCCTGCGCCTCCACCACCGGGGCAGGCTCCGCCGTACCCCACCCGTGGCGATGGTCAAGCTCCTGCGCCGCAAGCCCGAACAGGCGCCCGTGGACGCGGACTTCATGACCTGGGCCACCGGCGAAGTCGGGGAGGAAGGCGCACGCGCCGCCGCGCACTACATCGCCGTGGCGACGTTCCACCACGACCCGGGCTCCCTCTCCGCCAGGTTCGTGCAAGAACGCCTGCGCCGCGCCACGAAACTCCCCCCGGAAGCGCACTACCCGAGCGGCGGCTGGGGCGCGGTCATCGACCGCATGGCGGCACTCGCCTGGAACCTGGGCGTACGCGTGGAAACGCTGTCCCGCATCGACACCCTCGACACCCTTGCCGCCCTCACCGCCAAGGGCCCGGTAATCGTGGCCACCTCACTCCCCGCGGCCCGCCGCCTCCTCCAGGACGACACCCTCCGCTGGGACAGCGCCCGCACCACCCTCGTCGACGTGGCCCTCAACTCCCGCAGGGGCGACCCCTTCGCGATCTCCGACCTGGACAGGACCGGCTGGATCGAACGCTTCACCACCCAGGACCGCACCCTCGCCCCCGCAGGACAGGACCTGATCCAGGGCCAGATCCCGCTCTCCCCCGACGAGTCCAAGGCGGACGGCACAGCCCGCGCCGACCACCTGCTCGACCTCGGCTTCCCCGGCTGGCGCGACCGCCTGGTCTGGCGCCGGGACTCCGTGTCCAACGGCCGCACCGGCGCCGTGGACCTGCCCGGCACCACCTGGCGCGACCGCCCGGCGATCGACCGCGGCAACGGCGTCTACCTCGCCGGTGACCAGGTCGCGGCGCCCGGCCTGCTCTCCGAGGTCTCCTTCAACAGCGCCCTGGAAGCGGTGACGCTCGCACAGACCTCCAGGAGGCTTGACCTCAAGTCCGCTTGAGGTACGAGGGTGGTGTCCGAGCCGGCAAGAGCCCCGGCCCCGGCCCCGAGCCGGCGAAAGCCCCAACCCCGCCCCGGCAAGAGCCCCAGCCCCGACCCGACGCCCAGGGAGCACCCATGCACGCCATCCGTCTCCACGCCTTCGGCCCCGCCGAGCACCTCACGTACGAGGAGACACCGGACCCGGCACCGGCCCCCGGCCAGGTCCGCATCGCGGTGACCGCGGCCGGCGTGCATCTCCTGGACACCGCGGTCCGCGCCGGAATCAAGGGTCCGCTCCCCGAACTCCCCGAGCTGCCCACGATCCCCGGCCGCGAGGTGGCAGGCACGGTCGAGTCGCTCGGCGAGGGAGTCGACGACAGCTGGCTCGGCAAGCGCGTGGTCGCCCACATCGGCTTCGCCCCCGGCGGCTACGCCGAGCTGGTCGTCACCGAAGCGGCCCGCCTGCACGAGATCCCCGAAGCCCTGGACGACGCACAGGCCGTGGCCCTGATCGGCACGGGCCGTACGACGATGGGAATCCTGCAGTTCACCAAGCTGACCCCGGACTCCGTGGCCGTCATCCCGGCCGCGGCGGGCGGCATCGGCACGCTCCTGGTCCAGTACGCCAAGCACGCGGGCGCCACGGTGATCGGCCTGGCGGGCGGCCCGGAGAAGACGGACCGGGTCAGCGCGAACGGCGCGGACCTCGCCGTCGACTACCGCAACCACAAGAACCCGGACTGGCCGGCCGACGTACGCGCGTACCTCACGAAGATCGGCGCCCCCGGCGCCACCGTCGTCTTCGACGGAGTGGGCGGAGCGCCGGGCCTTGCCGCCGTGGACCTCCTCGCCCCCGGCGGCCAGCACCTCGTCTTCGGCTGGTCCGGCAAGGGCCCGCACGACGGCGAGCCCCTGACGTTCACCGACGAGCAGCTGGCGGCCCGCGGCATCACCCAGACCGGCGTACTCGGCCCGGTGATGATGCAGAAGGCAGGCGGCGACAACCCGATCCGCACCCTGGAGCTCGCCGCACTCGCCGAGGCGGCGAAGGGCCACTTCACCCCGGCGGTCCAGCGCTACCCCCTGTCGAAGGCGGCGACGGCCCACGCCGACCTGGAGAACCGCCGCACCACGGGCAAGGTGGTCCTGATCCCCTGAGCCAGCGACCCCCGCCCTGCTCAGCGACCCCCTGCCCCTACTCGGCAGCAGCCCCCAGCCCCGCCAACGCCCCGTCCGTCAGCCGGTACACGGTCCACTCGTCCTGCGGCAGCGCACCGAGCGACTTGTAGAAGTTGATCGAGGGCTCGTTCCAGTCGAGCACGGACCATTCGAGCCGCTCGTACCCCCGCTCCACACAGATCCGCGCCAGCTCCCGCAGCAGCGCCTTGCCATGACCGCCACCGCGCGCCTCGGGCCGTACGTACAGGTCCTCCAGGTAGATCCCGTGCACCCCGCGCCACGTGGAGAAGTTCAGGAACCACAGCGCGAACCCGACGACCTCACCCGAGTCGTCGTCCTGCGCGATATGCCCGAACGCGGCGGGCCGCTCCCCGAAAAGCGCTTCACGCAGCTGCTCCTCGGTGGCCCTGGCCTCGTCGAGAGCCTTCTCGTACTCGGCGAGGTCACGGACCATGGCGTGGATGAGGGGAACGTCTTCAGGCGTGGCGCTACGAATCATGGCGGCAGATTACGACGCGCCTCACCGCACCCCCAACAACAGCCGCGCAACCTCCAGATCATCCTCGTCCACCGGCCGCCCGTCCTCGATCTCCCACAGCGCGTTCTGCAGCACCCGCCCCAGCGTCCAGGCCTTCGCCCGCTCCCGGTCGAGCCCGAGCACCTCGCTCATCGCGTCGAACCGCCACAGCACGTCGTCCGCGTTGAAACGGTTGTTGATCGCGGGCCAGAGGTCGAACCCGGGGTCCCCGGCCAGCGGCTTCGGGTCGATGGCGAGCCACGGCTCGCGCTCGGCGGCAAGCACGTTCTCGAAGTGCAGGTCCCAGTGCAGGAGCCGGTCGCCGGGCTCCCCCATGACCTCGCGCACCGCGCCCCCGCACCGCTCCACGAGCGCCCGCTGCACCGGATCGGGGATCGCCTTCAGCGCGTCCGGCAGGTCATCGACCATCTCCGCCGCGATGTCCCCGAGCCGCCGCATCCCCTCAGGCGCGGGCACCGCGGTGAGCCGCGCGAGCAGCTCGGCGATGACGAGCACGGCTTTCCGCGTGTCCGTCATCGTCGACAACATCCGCCCGGAGTCCAGGCGTTCGAGCAGCATCGTGCCGGTGCCGTCGTCGTAGTCCAGCAACCGCACCGCCCCGTCGCCGTCCCACAGCCGAAGCCCGACGGGCTCCCCCTCGGTCTCCTCGTCCAGGAGCTGGAACTTGACCGCGGCGGGGGTGCCGTCCCGCCGCACCACGGGCAGCACGAGCGCGGCCATGCCGTGCATGGGCGGCCCGTCGACCGTCAGATCCCACCGCTCGACGAACTCGGCGATCCGCGCGGGCAGCGCCGCGATGAAGGCGCGGCCCGGCTCCCCCGCGTACTCGTACTGCGACTCGATCAGGCCGTCCGGAATGCGAATGTCGATCACGCCCGCGACGCTACCGGCGTGGGTGAATCGCCGCATGGGGATTATCCGGGCCACGAGAGCGGCGAGGCGGGCCGTCATCGCCTATATCCGCAGCGCTCCCGGCACGTACATCTGGCTCGCGATCCTCTTCGTGACGACGGTCGCGATGCACCACATGTCACCGGAGTTCGGACACGACTTCCTGCGCCAGCGCTCGACGAACATCCACGAGCTGTCGCAGAACCCCGTCCGCGTCCTGGTCTCCAGCGCCTTCTGGATCGACGGCGGCACCTGGCTGTCGTACGCCGTGCTCTACACCGTCTTCCACGCCACCGCCGAACGGTGGCTCGGCACCGCGCGCTGGCTGGCGGTGGCCGCGGGCTCGCACGTCGCGGCCACCCTCATCAGCGAAGGCGTACTCGCGCTCGCGATCCACCACGGCGCCGCGCCCACGTCCTCGGTCAAGACCCTGGACGTGGGCGTGAGTTACGCGCTCGCGGGGGTCGTCGCGGTCCTCGTCTACTGGGTGCCGAGCCCCTGGAGATACGCGTACCTCCTGATCGTCCTCGCCGTGTACGGCACCCCGCTGATCACCGGCAGGACCTTCACCGACCTGGGCCACTTCACGTCGGTCCTGATCGGCCTGGCCTGCTACCCGCTGACCCGGAGCGCCGTACGACGCCCGGCACCAAAGAAATGGCCGGTCAGGAGATCCCGGCGTCCTTGAGCTCCCCGGCGAACAACTCCTGGTCGAACAGCGTCCGGCTGTCCGCCTTCTTGCCGTCGATCACGACGGTCGGCGTGCCCTGCATGCCGTCGTCGGTGAAGGCCTGCATGGCCTCACCGACCCACTTCTTGTACGTGCCCTTCTGCACGGCCTTGTCGAACTCGGCGCCCCGCAGCCCGTCCACCTTGTCGGCGATCTTCAGGAGGAAGGCGGGCGTGTAGGCGTCGTCCGTCTCGACCTCGGCCTGGTTGGCGAAGACCGCGGCGTGGAACTGCGGGAACTTGCCCGCCTCCACCGAGGCCCGCAGCGCGTTCGCCGCGTTCACCGAGCCGCTGCCGCCGAGGTTCTTGTCGAGGAACGAGGCCAGCGTGTACTCGACCTTCACCTTGCCCTCGGCCACCGGCTTCACCAGCGCCTGCGCACCGGTGTCCTCGAACTTCTTGCAGATCGGGCAGCGCGCGTCCTCGTACAGCTTGACCGTGTGCCCGGCCTTCGGGTCGCCGACCGTGATCACGCCGCCCTTCACGGTGGCGGGCGTCTTCGCGAGCGCGTCGGTACCGGCCGGCGGCGCCTTCGCCTCGGGCCCGCTGTCGGCCGCGGACCCGGACCCGGACGTACCCGCCGAGGCCGAGGCCTTGTCGTCGCTGCCACCGCTCCCGCCCGTGAGGTCCTCGGGCCCGCAGGCGGCTGCGCCCCCGGCGAGAAGTGCGGTGGCGGCCACCGCGGTGACGATGCGCCCGGCCTTGCGTACGGCCATCAGAACAGTCCTCCAGGATCAACGCACATGACACTTCGCCACGCGCCGGATCAACGTATCGGACCCCCCGCCCCGAAACCGGACGCCACGACCCTCCCCAAAGCCCCCACCAGCGCAGTAACGTCCGGCGCATGAGCAGCACGATCAACGGCGGCATCTCGTACTGGTACGCGGACCACGGCACCCCGGCCCCCCGTGAACCCCTGCCGGGCGACGAGAGTGCCGACGTCTGCATAGTCGGCGGCGGCTACACGGGCCTGTGGACCGCGTACTACCTGAAGAAAGCCGCCCCCTTCCTCCGCATCACCGTCCTGGAACAGAAGTTCTGCGGCTACGGCGCCTCCGGCCGCAACGGCGGCTGGCTCTACAACGGCATCGCGGGCCGCGACCGCTACGCCCGCCTGCACGGCAAGGAGGCGGCGACCCGCCTCCAGGAGGCGATGAACGACACGGTCACCGAGGTGATCGAGACCGCGAAGACGGAAGGGATCGACGCCGACATCCACCACGGCGGCGTACTGGAAGTCGCCTACACGCCAGCCCAGTTGGCACGCCTGAAGGAATTCCACGCCACGGAACTCGCGTACGGCGAGAAGGACCGCACCCTGCACGGCGCCCGCGAGACGGCGGACCGCGTACGGGTGTCCGGCGCCGTCGGCTCGACCTGGACCCCGCACGGCGCCCGCCTGCACCCGGTGAAACTGGTGCAGGGCCTGGCGACGGCGGTCGAGTCCCTGGGCGTCACGATCCACGAGTCAACGCCCGTCACGGAGATCAAGCCAAAGCACGCCATCACCCCGTACGGCACGGTGCGCGCCCCGTACATCCTGCGCTGCACGGAGGGCTTCACGGCGTCCCTCAAGGGCCAGCGCCGCACGTGGCTCCCCATGAACTCCTCAATGATCGCCACAGAGCCCCTCACTGCCGCCCAATGGGAGTCGATCGGCTGGGAGGGCCGGGAAACACTCGGCGACATGGCGCACGCGTACATGTACGCCCAACGCACGGCGGACGACCGCATCGCACTCGGCGGCCGGGGCGTCCCGTACCGCTACGCCTCGAAAACGGACAACGACGGCCGCACCCAACCAGCGACAATCGAAGCGTTGCGCGCGATCCTGACCCGCTTCTTCCCCCAACTGGCCGGAGTCGAGATCGCCCACGCCTGGTCCGGCGTCCTCGGCGTCCCCCGCGACTGGTGCGCCACGGTCACCCTGGACCGCGCCACGGGCCTCGGCTGGGCGGGCGGCTACGTCGGCTCGGGCGTCGCCACCGCCAACCTCGCCGCCCGCACCCTGCGCGACCTGGTCCAACAGGACTCGGGCCAGGCAGGCCCCACCGACCTCACGACACTCCCGTGGGTCAACCACAAGGTCCGCAAGTGGGAACCGGAACCGTTCCGCTGGCTCGGCGTCCACGGCATGTACGCGACGTACAACACGGCCGACCACCGAGAACTGACCACCAACACGGCAACGTCATCCCGCATGGCCCAGTGGGCGGACAAAATCGCGGGCCGCCACTGAGCACCACTGACCCCGGCGCTTAGCACCGACCGGCATCACCTGAAATCAGTAGCCCCTCCAGCACCCGCTGTCACACCCTTGTGCCACGATCACCCGATCATCCACACAGCCTGGGGGGGGCTCAATGCCTGAACCACGTCCTTCTGCGAGACCCGCGGCGCCCGCCGCGCTCTTCCTCGCCCTGGCCGCACTGCTTGCCCTGCTCGTGCCTTCCGCACTGCCCGCGACGGCCGCCCACGCCGCCGAAGCGGAGTGCGCACCGCTCGCCCTCGCCCCGTTCGGCGACCCGGGCGCCGCGCTCGGCAAGGCCACCGTCGCCCCCGACGCGACGACTTGTTACACCTTCACCACCGCCGAGGCCGGCCTCCACCTGGTCTCATTCGTCGACTCCAGCAACGAGGCGAACACCGAGGTCTACAGCGGCGACAGCCGGGTCGACTGCTACGACACCGAGTACCGCACCGACGGCTGGTGCGACCTCGCGGCGAAGAGCACGTACACGCTGAAGGTCACCAACGACGGCTGGGAGGACGCCGACACCGCGGTCACCGTCGTACCGCTCGGCAGCGACCGCGGCTGCGCCCCGGAGACCGGTACCAACTGGGACCAGCCGACACCCACGCGTACGTCGGTCAGCCCCGCCGAAATCGACTGCCAGCCCTTCGACGCCGAGCCCGGCGACCGCATCCGGCTGGCCCGCGGCACCAAGGTCTACGGCGAGTCCATCGCCTGGATCACCGACGCCACCGGCGCCCGGATCTGCCCCCGCTTCCCCGAGGACGACGAGGACAGCTGCGTCCTGCCCGGCAAGGGCCCCTACCGCGCCCTGTCCCGCGTCACCTACGCGGAGAAGGGCTTCCCCGCCGAGTACGCGGTCACGGCCCGCCGCCTGAACGACCCGCAGGGCTGCCCGTCCTCCCCGATCCGGCCCTACGGCCCGCTGACCGCACAGGACTTGACCAAGACGCCCTGCTTCACGGTCACCACCGAGAAGGCGGGCAAGTATCGCTTCGACTCCGTCGACAAGGACGGCGAGACCGGCTCGGTCCGCGTGCACGACAGCTCCGGCAAGACCCTCTGCCGCAACACCGAGTCCCCCTGCCGGCTGCCCGCCGCGGGTACCTACGCCGCCTACCTCGACGGCTCGTCCCCCTTCCACGACACCGCGCACGGCCTGATCGTCCTCGACCGGGCCTCCGGCAGTGGCTGCGTGAAGAGTGAACTGGGCACACGGAAGGGCAAGTTCAGCACGGCAGGACAGTACGACTGCCTGAACCTCCCCACACCCAAGGACTCCCGGATCGCGGCGCTCACCCCACTCGGCAGCTCCGGGGTCGACGCCGACGTGGAGGTCCTCGACAACGAGGGCACCGAGCAGTGCGACGCGGACAAGCTCGACGCGGGCGACTGCGCCCTCACCGGCACCGCGCCCTACCGCGCCCTCGTACACGCCGACGGCAGCCCCCGCACCGGCCCGTACACGGTCGCCGTGTACCGCACGGACGCGGCGAACGACTGCCCTGTCCTGCCCGCGGGCAGCTTCGCCGCCGACGGGGCCAAGGCCGCCTTCTCCACCGGGGACGGCGTCTTCTCGCGCTGCCTGACCATCCCGGCGGACGCCCACACCTCTGCCGAGGCGCTGCAGCTCGTCGCCACCTCCGGTGACGTACCCGCCGAGTTCTCCGTGCTCGACTCCACCGGCAAGCGCGTCTGCGACCGCTATGCCACCACCAACGGCTGGACGCTCTGCGCCCTGACGCCGGGCAAGGCCCACACGGTCCTGGTCACCGGCCGCGACCAGACCGCCGACTACACCCTGACGCGGCGCGACGTGACGTCGACGGCTTCCTCGGCGGGCTGCACGAAGACGGCGGCCGCGAAGGTCGGCGGCCCGTCCGTGAAGGGCACGTACGGCGCTCCGGGCTCCCTGCGCTGCCACCAGGTCACCACGCCCGCCGCCACCGATGTCGTGCACCTCAACGTGCGGGACGCCCTGGCCACCGCCGACATGTACGTCCTCGACGGCAGCGGCAAGAGCGAGTGCGACCAGCGCGCCCGCGCCTGCGCCGCCACTGGAACCACCACCCACCAGGTCCTCGTCCAGACCCCGGTGAACCGCGCGGCAGCGCCCGAGTACCGCGTCGACGCCCTGCGCATCGCCACCGCGGACGGCCCTGTCTCCGAGTGCACCAAGGTCCCGTCGGTCGCGTTCGGCTACGGCCCGGTCACCGGCACCCTCGACGAATCGCACACGGCTACGTGCGCCGTCCTGCCCACGGCCGCCAACGACCACTTCGAAGCCGAGATCTCCGACACCACGGGAGCCACCGAAGAAGCGGTCCCCGCCCTCTACAACAGCTCCTGGAAGAACGGCTGCTCCGGGGCTGTTCCGGGTGACTACACCTGCGGAGTGAACGACTCGCCCACGGACCCGAAGAAGCCCTCCGTACTCGTCATCGGCCTCCCGGAGAAGGCCTCGGCCACGTCTTACCGCGCCACCCTGAAGTGCTGGTCCAGCCGCTGCGGCGGCGAGAGGACCACCATCACCGGCATCACCCCGGCGAAGGCTCCCGGCGGCACCAAGCCCACGCTCACCGTGACGGGCACCGCCATCAACCCCGACGCGACGGTCCGGCTGACGCAGTCGGGCAAGACCCTCACCGCGAAGACGAAGTCGATCTCCGCGGACAACCGCACACTGAAGGCGACGCTCGACCTGACGGACGTCCCCGCGGGCGACTGGTACATCAGCGTCATCGCGGGCGGCTCGGAGTACCCGCAGGGCACCTTCACCGTGACCGCCCCGCCCCCGGGCAACACCACGGCTCCCAAGGTGACGGGGACACCTGCTGTCGGCTCCAAGGTCACGGCCGACCCCGGAAGCTGGACGGGCACCCCGTCCTCGTACACCTACCAATGGAAGGCGAACGGCGAGGCGATCGCCGACGCCACGGCCTCGACGTACAAGATCCCGCCAGCGCACCTGAACAAGAAGCTGTCCGTCACGGTCACCGCCCACAAGACGGGCCACGAGGACGCCACCGCGACATCCCCGGCCGTCACGGTCACCAAGGGCGCCGCACCCAAGGCATCGGCGAAGCCGAAGATCACCGGCACCGCCAAGGTAGCCAAAACCCTCAAGGCCACGAAGGGCACCTGGTCACCCGCCCCGGCCTCGTACTCCTACCAGTGGTACGCAAACGGCACAAAGATCACCGCCGCAACCAAGTCGTCCCTGACCCTGAAGTCCGCCCAACGCGGCAAGAAGATCACGGTCAAGGTGACAGCACACCGCACGGGCCACAGCAACGGATCGTCGACGAGCAAGGCGACAGGAACGATCACCTCCTAACCACCGGAAGCACCACACCCACGGCAACGACGAAGGCCCGGAACACCGATTCGGTGTTCCGGGCCTTCGCCCGCTCTGAGCCCCCTGTCGGATTCGAACCGACGACCTACGCATTACAAGTGCGTTGCTCTGGCCATCTGAGCTAAGGAGGCATGACGCGTGCACTGACGTGCCCGAGCAGTGTAACCAACGCCGCCCATGGCCTCGTCGAAAATTTCCTCGAAGGTCGCGGCTCCCCGGCTACTGACAGACGTGCGGACCTCGGGGTACGGTCACGAGCAGTTCACTCAGGTGGACTACACCACTCCTCTCTTTACAACGGATCGTCCGGCACGTTCCTGCCGGTGAAGGGGGCCCTCACCATGGCCACTGTTTCGTTCGACAAGGCGACCCGCATTTACCCGGGTGGCGACAAGCCCGCCGTCGATCAGCTTGAGCTCGACGTCGCGGACGGCGAATTCCTCGTTCTCGTCGGTCCCTCCGGCTGCGGAAAGTCCACCTCCCTGCGCATGCTCGCGGGCCTGGAGGACGTGAACGCCGGCGCCATCCACATCGGTGACCGCGACGTCACGCACCTGCCGCCCAAGGACCGGGACATCGCCATGGTGTTCCAGAACTACGCGCTGTACCCGCACATGACCGTCGCCGACAACATGGGCTTCGCCCTGAAGATCGCCGGCGTCAACAAGGCCGAGATCCGCCAGAAGGTCGAGGACGCGGCGAAGATCCTCGACCTCACGGAGTACCTCGGCCGCAAGCCGAAGGCCCTCTCCGGCGGTCAGCGCCAGCGTGTCGCCATGGGTCGCGCCATCGTGCGTGAGCCCCAGGTCTTCCTCATGGACGAGCCGCTGTCGAACCTCGACGCCAAGCTGCGTGTCTCCACCCGTACGCAGATCGCGAGCCTCCAGCGCCGTCTCGGCATCACCACCGTCTACGTCACCCACGACCAGGTCGAGGCCATGACGATGGGCGACCGCGTGGCCGTCCTGAAGGACGGGCTCCTCCAGCAGGTGGACAGCCCCCGCAACATGTACGACCGCCCGGCCAACCTCTTCGTCGCCGGCTTCATCGGCTCCCCCGCCATGAACCTCGTCGAGGTCCCGATCACCGACGGCGGCGTGAAGTTCGGCAACTCCGTCGTGCCGGTCAACCGCGAGGCGCTCTCCGCCGCCGCCGACAAGGGCGACCGCACGGTCACCGTCGGTGTCCGTCCGGAGCACTTCGACATCGTCGAGCAGGACGGCGCCACGGCGAAGTCCCTCACCAAGGAGACCGAGGACGCCCCGGCGGGCCTCGCCGTCTCGGTGAACGTCGTCGAGGAGCTCGGCGCCGACGGCTACGTCTACGGCTCCGCCGAGGTCGGCGGCGAGCACAAGGACCTCGTGGTCCGCGTGAACGGCCGCCGCGTCCCGGAGAAGGGCACGCAGCTGCACGTCGTGCCGCGTCCGGGCGAGATCCACGTGTTCTCGACGTCGACGGGCGAGCGCCTCACCGACTGACGCGACTGACGCGACTGACGAAGCGATCAGCAGCCCAGCTCACAGAGGGCCCCGCACCCACCGGTGCGGGGCCTTCCGCGTGCGCCACGTTGTCGACAAATACCCCGGCAGACCGGCCATTTCGGGTGACGCCCGTCAACACCGCTCCGAAAAATCCTCATTCTCCGTCGCTCGACCGAGTGACGTAATGTCGCCAAATCATCACCGACCGCTACGCTCACTCGCGTGACGCACTCCGCCAACTACACCCAGAAGCCGCGCCGAGCCCACCGAGGCCCCGCCCGACGCATCGGCCGCACGCTTGCCCTCGTCCTGCCCGTGATGCTGGTGCTTTCCGGGACCCTAGCGGTCACCAGCGTCAACTGGTCCGGGAACTCCTCGGATTCGATGCTCACCGCATCCGCCGACGATCTCTCCGCACCGGCCAAGTCCCGTGCCCCGCACGACGTCCTGCGCGACCGGCTCCTCCTGGAACTCCAGGAGAGGAACCCGGGCGTCTCGCTCACCCACCTCCAGCAGGAGGTGAACCGCCACCCGTCGCTCGCCCGGCACTGCGTCTCCATCGCCCGTGCCCTCGGCCGCGCGGCCGTCCAGAAGTACGGTCCGAGCCGTGCCCAGTCGTACTCGCGCCCGGTCTGCGACACGTCCTTCGCGACGGGCGTCGCCGCCCACCAGAACGGCTGACGGGGGCGGCACGTAGGGTTTCCGGCATGACCGGTGACCCCGACTCTCACAAGCCCACACAGGCCGTTGTCCTGGCCGGAGGCCAGGGCTCGCGCCTCCGTCCGTACACCGATGACCGGCCCAAGCCGATGGTCGAGATCCCTGGCACGGGGACCCCGATCATCGGCCATCAGCTTTCCTGGCTGGCGGCCGAGGGCGTGACGGACGCGGTCGTCTCCTGCGGCCATCTCGCCGAGGTGCTCCAGGAATGGCTGGAGTCGGCCGATCTCCCCCTGAACGTCACCACGGTGGTCGAGAACGAACCCCTGGGCCGCGGCGGCGGCCTGAAGTACGCCGCACGCCACCTCCCGCACGCGGACAGGCCCTGGTACGCGACGAACGGCGACATCTGGACCCGCTTCTCGCTGCGCGACATGGCGGAGTTCCACGCCGAGCGCGACGCCACCGCGACCCTCGCCCTGGCCCGCCCCCGCATCCCGTGGGGCGCCGTCGAGACGGACGCGTTCGGTCACATCACGGACTTCATCGAGTCTCCGCCGTCCCCGTACCTGATCAACGCGGGCGTGTACGTCTTCTCGTCGGCCTTCACCGCCCTCCTCCCGGACCGCGGCGACCACGAGCGCACCACGTTCCCGCGCCTGGCCCGCGAGAAGAGCCTGGCGGGCTTCCCGCTGCCGCAGGGCGCGTACTGGCGGGCGATCGACACCGCCAAGGACCTCACGGAGGCGGCGAAGGAGCTCGCGGCCCAGACGTCCGGCTGAGGCCCAGACGTCCGGCTGAGCAGCACGTAAATCGCGTACGTACGCGAAGGGGCCCCGCACAGTGTCTGTGCGGGGCCCCTTCGCGTACGGGCAAGGACGCCTGCTCAGCCCCCGCCGAGCAGCCCACCCACGAGCCGCTCGTTGCCGCGGCCCTGGCCGCCGCCGTTCGCGCCGCTCTCGGCGGGCGCCCCGCCCCCGCTGCCGCCGCTGGACGTGGGTCCGGCGGTGGCCGAGGCCGGCGGCTGCTGGGGCGACGACTGCTGCGGCGGGGCCTGCCCGGCGGCGCCCTGCGTCTGGCTCGGCTGCCCCTGACCGGTGCCCGCGTTGGTGGTCTCGGGCGCCGCACCCGGCGTGGCCGCACCTGACGCGCCCTGCGTGGGGCTCGCGGAACTGCCCTGCGTCGGCGCCCGGGACCCGGAGGCCTCGGGGCTCTGCGACTGGCCCTGGCGCTGCCGCTGCTTTCCGGGCTCCTGCGGGAGCGGTGAGCCCGGCAGTTCGTTGCGCGGGGCCTCGCCGGGTCCCGGCACGGTCACGCGGTCGGCGTCCCGCACGGCGCCGCCCAGCATCGAACCGATCAGCAGCGTGCAGCCGATCACGAACGCCCCGACGAGCCCGCCGCGCCGCAGCACACGGCGCCGCAGCTGCCAGATGTCCACGCGCGGCCCGAGCCTGCGCCAGGCCTCACCGGCGAGGCGTCCGTCGACGGAGTAGACGGGCGCGCCCGCGATGATCAGCGGCGACCATGCGGCCAGATAGATGATGTCCGGCGCGTCGTAGGCGGGGACGGTCTTCCAGCTGACGGTGACGAGGAGCGCGGCGGAGAGGAGCACGCCGACGCCGGCCGCGACCCGCTGCCAGAGCCCGAGCACCGTGAGCACGCCGACGATGATCTGCAGGAAGGCGATGCAGAGGCCCGCACCGACCGGGTGCGAGAGGGCGAAATCGCGCAGCGGTTCGGCGAGCGTCCACGGGTGCAGCGAGTTGAGCCACTTGACCATGGAGCCGCGGTCGCCGCCGTCGAAGTACACGGGGTCGCAGAGCTTGCCCATGCCGGCGTAGATGGAGATGAACCCGAGGAAGACGCGCAGCGGGAGCAGCACGACGCCGAGGTTCATGCGGCGGCCGGGGTAGTAGGCGTGCCGCACGGGGTCGGCCCCGTGCCGCTTGACCGCCTGGCGGCCGTCCGCGTCGACGTCCGCGTCATCGTCGTCGAACTCGTCGTCCTCGTAAGGAAGTCGTTCGTCGAGGTCGCTCTCGGACGCCGGCATGCGCGGGATGAGCCGGGTCCCGGATTCGGGGTGCCGGGGGCCGATGACGGCAGGCGTGGCCTGCGTACTTTCGAGATCGTCGTCGTCGATGCGGGGGATGACCTGGGTGGCGCCTCCGTCGTCGTACGAGGTGCCGCCGACTTCGGCCGAATGGCGCACGCCCGTGCCACGCACGGCCTGCAGCAGGCCGGTGGCTCCGGGGTCGCCCGGCTCGGACTTGCCGCTCCAGACGACGGGCGAGCGGCGTCGGGCGGCGGAGCCGGCCGCGGGGATGCGCGCGGTGTCGTCGGCATTGCTCAAGTGCCGTGCGATACGCGGGGATTGGGTCCGCTGCGTGGTGGGGAGCTGCACGCGGAAGCTCGCGTGATTCACGATGACCTGCGCCGGGTCGCTCGGCACCTTCACCATGGTCAGCGCGGGAGCTTCGTCGAACCCTGACGAGCTTCCCCCCGTGGGATTGCGGGGTGTTCTGGTGTCCACACTCATCTAACCGAGTGATGTGTGTTTAGGACACTGCCTTGACCGCGTGGAAATGTCCGGACCGCGTCAAGATCTTCGTCGGCTGCCCGTCGGCCCCGGGTATCGGGGCCGACGGGCGTCCGGCGTGAGGTCTAGCTCCGGCGGCGGGACGCCTCGTAGAGCACGACACCCGCCGCGACACCGGCGTTCAGGGACTCCGTGCCGCCCGGCATGGGGATCCGCACGCGGTAGTCGCAGGTCTCGCCGACCAGCCGCGAGAGGCCCTTGCCCTCGCTGCCGATGACGATGACGACGGGACCGGAGAGCGCTTCGAGGTCGCCGACCTCGTGCTCGCCGTCCGCCGCGAGACCGACGATCGCGAGGCCTTCCTTCTTGTAGGCCTCAAGGACGCGGGTGAGGTTCGTGGCCCGCGCCACGGGCGTACGCGCGGCGGCACCGGCGGACGTCTTCCAGGCACCCGCGGTCATCCCGGCGGCACGCCGCTCGGGGACGACGACGCCGTGACCGCCGAAGGCGGAGACCGAACGCACCACGGCGCCGAGGTTGCGCGGGTCCGTCACGCCGTCGAGCGCGACGATCAGCGGCTCCTGCCCCACGTTGTACGCGGCGGCGGCGAGCTCCTCGGGGTGGGCGTACTCGTAGGGCGGCACCTGGAGCACGAGGCCCTGGTGGTTGAGCCCGTTGGTCATGCGGTCGAGCTCGGGGCGGGGTGCCTCCATGAGGTGGATGCCGCCGCGCTCACCGGCGAGCTGGAGCGCCTCGCGCACGCGCTCGTCGTTGTCGATGAACTGCTGGACGTAGAGCGTCGATGCGGGCACGCCCTCGCGCAGCGCCTCGACGACGGAGTTTCGCCCGACGACCATCTCGGAGGTGCCCTTGCCGCGGCCCTTCACGGCGCTGGGGCGGCGGTTGCCGCCGGGGCCGCCGGAGGCCTTCTTGGCGGCGGCGTTGGCGATGCGGTTCTTCTTGTGTCCCTTGCGCGCCTCGGCGGGCGGCGTCGGGCCCTTGCCCTCAAGGCCGCGGCGCCGGTTCCCGCCGCTGCCGACCTGCGCGCCCTTCTTGCCGGACATGCGGCGGTTGTTAGCGGCCATGACCTACCTGTCTCTGTGATGCGTGCGCCTGCCTTCGTACGGCGTGAGGGCGCACTGCGTGAACTGCGTACGTATATGAAGTGTGCCGCCCGGGTCGCCGGGCGGCACATTGCGAGGTCAGACGCTCAGCGCGGGCCGAGAGTCCACCGCGGTCCGTTCGGGCCGTCCTCGATGACGAGACCGGACTGGTTGAGCTGGTCGCGGATGGCGTCGGCGGTGGCCCAGTCCTTGCGGCCGCGCGCCGCCTCCCGCTGCTGGAGCACGAGGCGTACGAGGGTGTCGACGACCCCGTGGAGGTCCTCGCCGCGATCGCCCTCGCCGGCCCAGTGCGGGTCGAGCGGGTCGAGGCCGAGCACGCCCAGCATGGCCCGCACCTCTGCGAGCCGCTCGACCGCGGCTTCCTTGTCGTCGGCGGCGAGGGCGGAATTGCCCTGCCGGACCGTCGTGTGGACGATGGCGAGGGCCTGCGGGACGCCCAGGTCGTCGTCCATCGCGTCGGCGAAGGCGGGCGGCACGTCGGCGGCGGGCTCCACGACGCCCCCGGCCTTCTCCACCACGCGCTGCACGAAGCCCTCGATCCGCGCGAACGCGGACTCGGCCTCGCGCAGGGCCTCCTCGCTGTACTCGATCATCGAGCGGTAGTGCGGGGTGCCCAGGTAGTAGCGCAGGACGATCGGGCGCCACTTCTTGACCATCTCGGAGACGAGGACCGAGTTGCCGAGCGACTTGGACATCTTCTCGCCGCTCATGGTGACCCAGCCGTTGTGCACCCAGTACCGCGCGAACGCGTCGCCGAAGGCCTTGGCCTGGGCGATCTCGTTCTCGTGGTGCGGGAAGATCAGGTCGATGCCGCCGCCGTGAATGTCGAACTCACGGCCCAGGTACTTGTGGGCCATCGCCGAGCACTCCAGGTGCCAGCCGGGACGGCCGCGGCCCCAGGGGGTCTCCCAGCTGGGCTCCCCCTCCTTGGCGTTCTTCCACATGGCGAAGTCACGCGGGTCGCGCTTGCCGGTCTCGCCCTCGCCCTCGGGCTGCAGGAGGTTGTCCAGCTCCTGGTTGGACAGCTCCAGATAGCCGGGGAAGGACTTCACGTCGAAGTAGACGTTGCCGTCCGCCTCGTACGCGTGGCCGCGCTCGATCAGGCCGCGCATCATCTCGATCATCTCGGTGATGTGGCCGGTGGCACGCGGTTCGTACGTGGGCGGCAGGCAGCCGAGGACGTCGTAGCCGTCGTTGAAGGCCCGCTCGTTCTCGTACCCGATCGACCACCACGGGCGGCCCTGCTCGGCCGACTTCCGGATGATCTTGTCGTCGATGTCGGTGACGTTGCGGATGAAGGTGACGTCGTAGCCGCGGTAGGCGAACCAGCGGCGCATGATGTCGAAGTTCAGGCCCGAGCGGATGTGCCCGATGTGCGGGGCGGCCTGCACCGTCGCGCCACACAGGTAGATCGAGACACAACCGTCGATGAGCGGGCTGAAGTCTCGGATCTGCCGGGCGCTGGTGTCGTACAGGCGAATCGTCACCACACCAGGGTAGTGGTCGCAGGACAGTGCCCTGCGACCTCTGGGGTCAACAGGGCACGGAACTGTGACATGCGGCGGTACGGAAGGGCCTCAGAGGCGGCCGACGACCTTGCGCGCGGTGACGCGGACGACGACGCGGGCGTCGTCGTCCTTGGAGGCCGGGTTGAAGTCCGCGTACTTCTTTCCGGTGTACTTCAGGGCCAGCTCGTCGATGAGCTCCTGCCCGCCTTCGGTGGTCATCGTCGCCTCGCCGCGGATCTCGGCGTACGTGTAGGGGGCGTCGAAGGGCTGGAGGAGCACCGTCACGCGCGGGTCGCGGCGCAGGTTCTTCTCCTTGCGGCGGCCGACCGTGGTGGAGAAGAGGATGTCGTCGCCGTCGCGCTTCACCCAGACCGGTGAGACCTGGGGGCTGCCGTCGGGCTGGATGGTGGCCACGGCGATGAAGACGGGGGTGTCGAGCAGGGCCTTGAGGTCGTCGGACAGTTGGGCGGCCATGGAGATGCCTCTCTCTAGTACGTCCTTGTACGTCGACCTCGTACGTCGACGGGTGACGTCGGACTGCTGTCGGGGTGCGTCATGCGTTACCGATACTGCTCCAACACACCCCGCCGCAGCGGCATTTCATCCGTTTCCGGTACGCCGGTGCCGATCAGGCAGTCCGCACGACCAGCGCGGTGGCGATCGCGGCGAGGCCCTCGGCGCGCCCTGTGAGGCCGAGGCCGTCCGTCGTCGTGCCGGACACGGCGACGGGGGCGCCCGCGGCGGCGGAGAGCGTCTTCTGCGCCTCGTCGCGCCGCTTGCCGATCTTGGGCCGTACGCCGATGACCTGGACGGCGATGTTGCCGATCTCGAAGCCTTCGGCGCGCACGATCCTGGCCGCCTCGGCGAGCAGCGTCACTCCGGAGGCACCGGACCACTCGGGCCTGCTGGTGCCGAAGTGCGCGCCGAGGTCGCCGACGCCGGCGGCGGAGAAGAGGGCGTCGCAGGCGGCGTGCGCGGCGACGTCGCCGTCCGAGTGGCCGGCCAGGCCCGCGCTCTCGCCCTCCCAGAGGAGCCCGGCGCACCACAGCTCGCGCCCTTCCTCGAAGGCGTGCACGTCGGTGCCGATGCCGACCTGCGGGAGGAGCGGCTGCTGCGGCTGGTTCTCAGAAGCCATCGTTGGCCCTCCTGCGGGCGAGTACGGCCTCGGCGAGCACGAGGTCGAGGGGTCGCGTCACCTTGAAGGCCTCTTCGTGGCCGGGCACGACGACGACCTGGACGCCGAGCTGCTCGACCATGCTGGCGTCGTCGGTGACGTTGTCGGTGACGGTCGCGTGGGCGCGGACGAGGGTGTCGCGGTCGAAGCCCTGCGGGGTCTGGACGGCGCGCAGGCGGGCCCGCTCGGGGGTGGCCACCACGGGCTCGGGCTGCGCGGGCTTCTGGGGGTCCCCCGGCTCGACCTGCTTGACGGTGTCGGTGAGGGGCAGCGCGGGGACGACGGCGGGGGCGCCTTCGCGGACGGCCTCGATGACTCCGTCGACGGTGTCGACGGGCACGAGCGGGCGGGCCGCGTCGTGCACCAGGACGACGCCGATGCCTTCCGGCAGGGCGTCGAGGCCGAGCTTCACGGATTCCTGGCGGGTCTCGCCGCCGGGGACCACCAGGAAGTCGGTGCGCTCGGGCAGCGAGTGATCGGCCAGGAGCGACTTGACCTCGGCGGCGCCTTCCGGCGGAGCCACGACGACGACGAGCGAGACGGCGCGGGAGGCGGCCATGGCCCGTACGGCGTGGATGAGCATGGGCGTGCCGTTCAGCGCGCGGAGCGCCTTGGGGGCGCCCGGGCCGAGCCGTACGCCGCGTCCGGCGGCGGGGATGACGACCGCGGTGCGGGATTCCTCAGACATCGCTTCCGTTCAGGTTTGTGTGCTCGGGGGAGGTGGGTATGGCCACAGCGAGCCGCCGGGCGCGAGCCTCGACCGGACCCTTCCGTGACATCCGGTCGAACCGACTGACCGCGCCCGGCACGCATGCTGAGCAGCATCGAGCAGGACTCGAGTACGACGCGAGAGCAGAACGCAAGAATTCAAAAATGCATCCGGGCACGGACAATGCGTCTGGGTACGAACATGCCGCAGCGCCCGGCGACACCATTGAGGGTCAGCGGGCACCGCGGCATTCATGGCGCCAGACGTATGCGTACGCGTATGTCAGGACGCGATCAGGACGCGAGGACCTCGTCAAGCAGAGCCTCGGCCTTGTCCTCGTTCGTGTTCTCCGCGAGGGCGAGCTCGCTCACCAGAATCTGGCGAGCCTTGGCGAGCATGCGCTTCTCACCCGCGGACAGTCCGCGCTCACGCTCACGACGCCACAGGTCACGCACGACTTCCGCGACCTTGATGACATCGCCCGAAGCGAGCTTCTCGAGATTTGCCTTGTAGCGACGGGACCAGTTCGTGGGCTCTTCGGCGTACGGCGCGCGCAGTACTTCGAAGACCCGGTCGAGCCCGTCCTGACCAACCACATCACGCACGCCGACGAACTCCGCATTGTCCGCAGGCACACGTACCGTCAAGTCGCCCTGAGCGACCTTCAGCACCAAGTAGGTCTTGTCCACGCCTTTGATCTGGCGAGTCTCAATGGCCTCGATCAGCGCGGCCCCGTGATGGGGATAGACCACGGTGTCGCCAACCTTGAACGTCATGTGACAGGTACCCCTTCCGTGGCTATCCATCCTAACACGAGAATCGCCTCTTCTGAATGGCGTTTTCGCAGGTCAGGGCATATCTCGGGGCTTGACAACTACAACAAGAACGTGCTGCGGAAGGCTTCCGGAGCGGGGTATTCGCAGGTGGGAGCGGCTCTTCGGGGGAGCAGAAACACGCCCGTCACACGCCCTCCGAGAGCGCTCCCTGAGGCTGAACGTCCCGGTTTGCCTGGTTCCAGACGGTGAACTTCCGCTACTCCGTTCGGCGACTGAGGAGACGTACGACTCCGCGTTCGACATGAATCCGGAATTGATCAAGCGCCCCCGGTGATCAATTCTCCGGACTTCCCCGGACCGCCATGCATTCCTTACCGGAAATCCGCAAGGCGGGCCGTGATGACGCTTGACGGCGCTTATGTGAATGGTGAACGAGAGGCCAAAGGCGCGGACGTGACGGCAGTGACAGGTGGGACAGGGATCAGGCCGGGACACAGGTGGGACTCAGGTGGGACTCAGGTGGTCCGGGAGCGGCTCGCGGGTCGTAGGGGCGGGTCGGGTGCGGTGGCGCGGGGGCGGCTCGGTAACCTAAGGCCGCTGACACACACTTAGGACGGCTTTACGGCCGTCCGACCTCCCGTACCGCCCTCGTTCAAGGAGTTGCCGCCGCCGTGAGCCGCAGCCTTCGACGTGGCGCAATCGCCGCCACCGCCATCGCGTTCTCGCTCGCGTCGCTCGCCGCGTGCGGCGCCGGTACCAACGCCCAGACGCACGAGATCAAGCCGGACAACGCCGCGACGTCCGTCGGCGACATCAAGATCCAGAACGCCATGGTGATCACCCAGCCCGACCTGAAGTCGACGGGTCCCGCGGTGATCGCCGCCACGGTGTTCAACACCGGCCGGACCGACCAGACCCTGGACGAGATCTCGGTCACCGGCACCGGCAAGAAGGCCAAGATCACGCCGGGCAAGGACGACAAGACCTCCAAGAAGGGTGGTCCGCTGACCATCCCCGCCGGTGGTTCCGTCGTCATCGGCGGCAAGGACAACGCCTCCGCCGTCCTGCCCAGCAGCCGTGAGGCCGTCAAGGACGGCAACGCGCAGGCGGTCAAGTTCGTCTTCAGCAAGACCGGCGACGTGAAGATGAAGACCTTCGTCGTGCCGGCCGAGAGCTACTTCAAGAAGTGGGGCCCGAGCGAGGTCCCCGCGGCCCCGGACGGGAAGCCGACCGGCGTGGCCAGCGGTGAGCCCAACGACGGCGCCTCCGACGCCGCGACCGAGGGCACGACCGCGGGCGCGAACGAGGGCGCGAACGAGGGCGCGAACGAGGGTGGCGCCGCCAACTCCTCGAACAAGCCGTCGGGCAACGCCTCCGACGCGGGCACGGACGCGTCCGGCGCCGGCTCGCAGGACGCGGGCACGACCGCGGGCGCGGGCACCGAGCACTGACGCGGCGCACGTACTGAACGCACACAGAGGAGGGGCGGGAACCCGGTACCGGGTTCCCGCCCCTCCTCTGTGTG